>NZ_JAMBEP010000001.1:1335990-1669988 GCF_023374055.1 Luteimonas galliterrae
AGCCCAGGACCTGCCGTTGCTCGCCGACGCCTTCGTCGGCATCGACCGGGCCATGGGCGGCATCACCGTCGCCGCCTTGCTCGCTACCGTGCTGACGCTGCTGCTGTCGCCGTGGCTGGCAGGCATGGTGGTGGCGTCGATACGCGCGGGCCGCAGGCTCGGCATGGGCGAACTGATGCATGGCGGACTCAACGAATACGGACGCATGTTCCGCACGCTGTTGTGGTCGATCCTGCCGCTAGGCGTCGCCCTGGGCGTCGGCTTGGTCGCGGTCAAAATGGCGGGGAAGCAGGCCGACGCGGCGATCCTGGCTTCGCAAGCCGAAACGGCAGGCCGCATCGGCCTGGCGGTTTTGGCGGTGCTGTTCGTGTTCGCGCATATGACGGTGGAGGCGGGCCGCGGCGGGTTCGGCGCCGACGTCGGTCTGCGCTCGGCGATCCGTGCGTGGTGGCGTGGCTTCCAGCTGGTGCTGCGTCGTCCGCTGGCATCGTTGACCGTTTATCTGGGCACCAGCCTGGTCGCTTACTTGCTGGCTGCACTGCTCGGCATTTGGCGGCTCAACACTAGCGGTGCGGGCTTCGGCGGCTTCCTGCTCGGCCTGCTGCTGACACAGCTAGTGTTCGTGGCGCTGGCTTGGGGTCGCATCGCGCGCCTGTATGGATTCTCCGAACTCGCCGGCGCCCCGGCAGCAACATCCGCCGCGGCGACGACGCCGGCGACCAACACCGACGAATATCTTTCCATGCAGCAATCCGAACCTGCGGGTACCTGACGATGCGCCCTAACCTGCTCGCTGCGGCCGTGCTCGCCGCCACTCTCGCCGCCTGCCAAGGGCAGTCGCCGCCGCCTGCGGCGCCCGACGCGGCTCCGCAGGCAGCTGCGGCTTCGCAACAGGATGCGAAGTTCGCCGACTTGTCCAAGCGCTGGCTCGACGGCTGGATGCGGCTGAACCCTGTCACCGCCACCCAGATCGGCGACCATCGCTTCGACGAGGACATCGACGACCTCAGCGCCGCCGGCCGTCAACGCGCGAGCGACTTCAGCAAGGGCCTGCTGGCCGAACTCGATGCGATCGACGCTTCCAAACTGTCGCGCGAGAACCAGGTCGACGCCATGATCCTGCGCAACCAGTTGCGCGGCGATATCTGGAATCTGGAGACGCTGCAGGGCTGGGCCTGGGACCCGCAGGTGTACAGCGGCCTGGCCGGCGGCGCCATCTACAACCTGATGGCGCGCGAGTTCGCGCCGATGCCTCAGCGGTTGAAATCGGCGACCGTGCGCATGCAGAAGATCCCGGCGGTGTTCGCGCAGGCGCGCGCCAACCTGGATCCGGCGCGCGTACCCAGGATCCACGCCGAGACCGTGGCCAAGCAGAACGCAGGCGTGCTCAGCCTGATCGACACTTTGATCGTGCCGAATGCGGGGCAGTTGAGCGGCGACGACCGCAAACGGCTCGACGAGGCCATCGCCGACCTGCGCAAGGCCGTCGCCGAGCAGCAGACCTGGCTCGACAAGACCTTGGTGCCCAACGCCAAGGGGGATTTCCGCATCGGCGCGGAACGCTACGACGAGAAGTTGCAGTTCTCGCTCAATTCCGCGCTGTCCCGCGCCGAAATCAAGCAGCGCGCCGAGACCGAGCTCAAGCGCGTGCGCGACGAGATGTACGGCATCGCGCGCACCGTGCTGAAGGACAAGCCGGATGCGCCGGACATGCCGGATGCTCCGGACGACGATCAGCGTCAGAAAGCGATCGAGGCCGCGCTGGAGTTGGCCTACGCCGAACGCCCGGCGCGCGACCAGGTGGTCGATTTCGCCAAGAAGACGCTGGCCGACGCCACCGCCTTCACCCGCGCCAAGAACCTGGTCACGGTGCCGGACGATCCGGTCAAGATCATCCTGATGCCCGAATTCCAGCGCGGCGTGGCGGTGGCCTACTGCGATTCGCCCGGGCCGCTGGACAAAGGGCTGGACACCTACTACGCCATATCGCCGATTCCGGACGACTGGAGCCAGGCCCAGGCCGATTCGTTCCTGCGCGAGTACAACGACCGCATGATCCACTTGCTGTCGATCCACGAAGCGATGCCTGGCCACTATCTGGAAGGCGCGCATTCGGTGAACTCGCCGTCGACGTTGCGCGCGGTGCTGCGGTCGGGCCTGTTCGCCGAGGGTTGGGCCGTCTACGCGGAAGACGTGATGGCCGATGCAGGCTATCTGGACAACGATCCGCTGTTCCGCCTGGTGCAGCTGAAGTTCTATCTGCGCACCATTTCCAACGCGATCCTGGACCAGGGCGTGCATGTCGACCACTGGACGCGCGAACAGGCGATGGACCTGATGACCCAGCAGGCGTTCCAGCAGGAGCGCGAAGCCTCCGGAAAATGGGTGCGCGCGCAACTGACGTCCGCGCAGCTGCCGACGTATTTCGTCGGTGCGCAGGAATTCTTCGATCTGCGCAAGGCGGTGGAACAGCGCCAGGACGGCAAGTTCGACCTGAAGGCCTACCACGACAAGGTGCTGTCGTACGGCGCGCCGCCGGTGCGCTTCGTGCGCGAGTTGATGCTCGACGAGCCGATCAAATAGCTACGAATGTTCTTTGCAGGGCCGGCTTTTGTAAGAGCGGCTTTAGCCGCGAGCTCTTGCCGTAGCGCATGACGCGCAACAAGCTCGCGGCTAAGCCGCTCTTACGAAAAGCGGATCACTGTTTGTCTTTTTCCGCCGGCGCCAGCCGCAGATCCTGGAAATCGAAGCTGAAATCGGTCAACGGCGACACCGGCTCCATCCTGACCTCGCGGATCGCACCGTCTGGCGTCAGCGCGAAGCTGAGGAAAGCGTCGGCATTCAACGAACGGTCGCGCCACTTGACCAGGAACACGTCGTGCTGCCAGTGCTCCAGGTCGCCGAGCAGCTGCGCGGTCTTGGAAAACTGGATCTGCAGGCCCTTGCCGCCTTGGCTGAGGACGACATCGCCGTACCACGGGTCGCGATACGTGCCGGCGTACTTGGCCAGCGGCAGCGACGGCTTGGAGGACGCATCGCGCGCGGCCTGATGCTTCTTCCAGTCGTCGTCGGCCTTGCCCTGCGCTTTGGCGACCGCCTTGGCATAGGCGTCCACCCAGTCGGTCTTGGGCGCGTCGAGCATCGCATCCAGCGCGCGCAAGGTGACCGCGTTGAAAGCTGCGCCGACTTCCTGGCTGGTCAGCACGATCACGCCGACCTTCTTGCCCGGAACCAGGGTCAGCCGCGACACCATGCCCGGCCAGCCGCCGGTGTGCCAGACCAGCTTCTGGCCGCGGTAGTCGGACAGGTTCCAGCCTTCGCCATAGCCGAGGAAATTCGGCATGGCGGCCGCGAGTTCGGGAACGGAAGGTTCGCCGATCGGGATCGGCGTGACGATCGACCACATTTCCTTTTGGCGCTTGGCGCTGAACAGGCGCTTGGCCTTGTCGCCCTCGCCGGAAATCGCGCCGCCGGCGAGTTGCACGTTCATCCATTTGGTCAGATCGTGCGCGCTCGAGTAGATGCCGCCGGCCGCGGCGACGTTGGACCAGGACATCATCGGCACCGGCTTGAGGTCCTTGAAATCGGACTTGGCGTGGCCGGTGGCGACGTTGTCGCCGGGCTTGATCGAATCGCTATTGAAGCGCGTCTCGTCCATGCCCAGCGGCTCGAAGATGCGCTTGCGCAGGAATGCCTCGTAGCTCTGCCCGCTGGCCTTCTCGATCACCAATTGCGCCACGCCGTACAGGATGTTGTCGTACGCGTACTGGCTGCGGAAATTGCCGGTCAGCGGCACGTTGCGCAGGCGCTCGGCGATCTCGCGCGTGGTGTAGGTGGTCGCCGGCCAGAACAGCAGGTCGCCGGCGCCCAGGCTCAGGCCGCTGCGGTGCACCAGCAGGTCGCGGATGCGCATTTCTCGGGTCACGTAAGGATCGGACATCTGGAACCAAGGCAGATGGTCGATGACGCGATCGTCCAGGCTCAGCTTCTTCTCGTCGGCCAGGATCGACAGCGATGCCGCGGTGAAGGCTTTCGTGTTGGAAGCGATGGCGAACAGCGTGTGCGCATCGACCGGCGCGCTTTCGCCCAATTTGCGCACGCCGTAGCCGCGCTCGAGCACGATCCGGCCGTCCTTGACGATGGCCACCGAGATGCCCGGCACGTCGAACTGCTTGCGCACGCTTTCGACGTAGGCGTCGAAATCCCGCAGTTGTTCCGGCAGCTCCGGCGCGGGCGCCTGCGCGAACGCCGTGAAGCAGGCGGCCGCGGACAGCAGCATCAGGCAGAGTCGGCGCAGCAGGGTCGGAGCGGCTCGCATGCGTTATTCCCGGGTCGGAGGGCGAAGGCCGCATTGTAGGGGCCGTGGCGGCGGCCACCTATGCCATCGGTTGGGGCGCGGTGCGCTACCCTTCGCCCATGGGCTTCATTGCGATCACGCCGGCGCCTGCCTTGTCGCACCTGATCGAGTCGATCTGGGATTGCGATGCGCGCTCGCAGCCGCAGGCCCTGGAACGCATCATGCCGGTGGCCAAGGCCGGGCTGATCGTCAACCTGGCCGAAAACGAGACCCGCACCTACGATCCCGACACCTTGCAGTGCACCCGGCATTCGGCCTTCACGCTCGACGGGCCTGCCGACCGCTGCAGCGTGATCGATACCGCCGAGCAGGTCGCCGTGATGGGCGTGGTCTTCCACCCCGGCGCGGCCGCGCCTTTCTTCCGCGAACGGTTCGATCGCCTGCGCAACGGCTGCACCGATATGGAAGATTTCATCGGCGCCGATGCCGGGCGGCTGCGCGAACGCCTGCTCGAGGCCGGCGATGCCGCCTCGCGGCTGCGCACGCTGCACGCGTGGCTGCAGGCGCGCGCGCAAGGCGCCGCGCCGCGCACTGGTACGCTGATCCACGCGCTCGCCCTGCTCGACCGTACGCCGCAAGTGCAGCGCATCGACCGCCTGGCGCGCGATTGCGGCTTGTCGCCGCGGCGCCTGAATGCGCTGTTCAACGAGGAAGTCGGCCTGGCGCCGAAACGCTACGCGCGGCTGCAGCGCTTCCATCGCGTGGTGGGGCTCGCGCACCGGCAACGCAGCGTCGACTGGGCCGACGTGGCCGCCGACTGCGGCTTTCACGACCAGCCCCACTTGGTCCGCGAATTCCGCGCGTTTTCGGGCCTTACGCCCACTGCCTACCTGTCGCGGCAAGGTCCCTGGCGCAACCACGTTCCGCTCGGATAGGCGCCGAAATCTACAAGACCCGGCCGGGCCGGCGGCGTAACTTGCGCTTGTCCGCCACCACCCTTGCAGGAGCGCACCATGAATCTCGCCGCAGACACCCGTTCCACCGTCATCCCTTGCCTGCGCTACCGCAACGCACTGGCCGCGATCGACTGGCTGGGCCAGGCATTCGGTTTTGAAAAGCATGCGGTCTACGCCGATGGCGACACCGTCCACCACGCGCAGTTGGTATTCGGCAGCGGCATGGTCATGCTCGGCTCGGCCGACAACGCCAGCGAATGGGGCCGGCGTATCGCCCAGCCCGACGAAATCGGCGGCCGCGAAACGCAGAGTGCCTGCGTCATCGTCGTCGATGCCGACGCTCACTACGCTCGGGCCAAGGCCGCCGGCGCCGAGATCCTGATCGACATCGCCGACCAGGACTACGGCGGCCGCGGTTATTCCTGCCGCGATCCGGAAGGGCATATCTGGTGGTTCGGCAGTTACGACCCCTGGAAGGCGTAACCGCGCATGAAACTCGCCGACGTCCGCAAGACCGCGCTGTCGCTGCCGGAAACGACGGAGGCGCCGCATTTCAACTACGCGTCGTTCCAGGTCGCCGGCAAGATCTTCGCCACCGTTCCGCCCGAGGGTACGCATATCCACGTCTTCGTCGAAGAGGAGCAGCGCGAACGGGCGCTCGCGCTCGAGCCGGGCTGGATAGAAAAGCTGCATTGGGGCAAGAAGGTCGTCGGACTGCGGATCACGCTCGATAGAGCGAAACCGGCGATGGTGGAAGCACTGCTGGCCGAGGCGTGGCGCGTAAAGGCGCCGAAACGTGTGCTCGGCTCCATTCGCAAACCGCAATAACCAAGTTCTGCTGTCATCCCGAGCGGAGCGAGGGATCTGTTCTCACGCGCCGACGGGCGAGCAGATCCCTCGCTCCGCTCGGGATGACGACGTAAGGTGTGGGGCGACAAATTGAGGTGTAGGATCGCCTCCATGAGATCAAACCACGGCATCCGCATCGGTATCGGCGGCTGGACTTACGTGCCGTGGCGCAACAACTTCTATCCTGCCGGCCTGGTGCAGCGGCGCGAGCTGGAATTCGCCAGCCGCCATGTCACCGCCATCGAGATAAACGGCACCTACTACGGCACGCAGAAGCCGGCCACTTACGCGAAATGGCGCGACGAAACGCCCGCAGGTTTCCTGTTCTCGGCCAAGGCGCCCAAACGCATCATGGGCACGCGTGTGCTGGCCAAGACCGGCCCGCAGATCGACGACTTCGTCGGCGGCATCGCCGAACTGGGCGACAAGCTCGGCCCGCTGGTCTGGCAGTTCGAACAGGGCCGCAAGATCGACGCGGACGACTTCGCCGCATTCCTCGGGCTGCTCCCGAAAAAAACCGCGAACGGCCGCGCACTGCGGCATGTCCTGGACGTGCGCGATCCGGACTTCGTCGATGCCGGCTTCCTCGCCTTGGCGCGGCGGCACGGCATGGCGACGGTCTTCACCGATTCCGGCGACTATCCTTCGTTCGCCGATATCACCGCCGATTTCGTCTATGCCCGATTGATGCGCACGCGCTCGGACGTCGCCACCGGCTATCCGCAAAAGGAACTGCAGCGCTGGGCCGCGCGCGCGCAGCTTTGGGCCGGCGGCGGCGAGCCGGACGACTTGACCAGGATCGCGCAGCCCGCCCAGGCGCCCGCGCAGCGGCGCGACGTGTTCCTCTATTTCATCAGCGCCGCCAAAGAGCGCAATCCCGCCGCGGCGATGGCGCTGCTCCGCGAGCTCGGACTGGCCCCGGCCGAGGCATTCCGCCCCTAGAGCCGCATGCCGTTCGGCACTGTCGGCTCACGCGGCCTTATCGGAGATTGACGCACGATCGGCCGACCTCGCACAGGAGCCAGCCATGCCTTCCCGCCGCGACTTCCTCGCCAGTACAGCCCTGTCCGCCACCGCGATCGCGCTGATGCCGTTGAGCGCCTGCAGCCAGGAAACGACGCCCGCCGCCAACCCCACCTCGACGCCGCTCGCCGCGACGGCCGAAACGCCGTTCTCGGGCACCCTGATCGAGCGCGCGATACCCGTCAGCGGCGAGCGGATCCCGGTGATCGGCATGGGCACTTCCGGCAGCTTCGAAGTGGGCGACAGCGCGGCAGAACGCGATCCGCTGCGCGAAGTGCTGAAGCGTTTCGTCGCCGCGGGCGCGACGGTGATCGACACCGCCCCCACGTACGGCACCGCCGAAGATGTGCTGGGCGCGCTCGTTTCCGAGGCCAGCGTGCGCAGCAAACTCTTCCTGGCCACCAAGCTGTCCGGCGTCAGCGGACGCGACGAAGGCCTGGCGCAGTTCGACGAATCGCTTCGCCGGCTCAAAACCGACAAGGTGGAACTGCTGCAGGTGCACAACCTGCGCGACACCGAAACCCAGCTCGCCCTTGCGCGCGAACTGAAGCAGCAGGGCAAGGTGAAGTACGTCGGCCTGACCCACTACGTGGAGAGCGCGCAGGCCGAACTGGCCGACGCGATGCGGAAACTCAAGCCGGACTTCGTGCAGATCAACTATTCGCCTGTGTCGCGCGGCGCGGAGCAGCGTATTTTTCCGCTGGCGAAGGACCTGGGCATTGCGGTGATGATCAATCGCGCTTTCGAGGACGGGAAACTGTTCGCGCAGGTCAAAGGCAAGCCGGTACCGGATTGGGCCAAGGAAGTCGGCGCCGACTCGTGGGCGCAGTTGTTCCTGAAATTCGTCATCAGCCAGCCGGAGGTGACCGTGGTGATCCCGGCCACGTCGAAGCCGAAGAACCAGACCGACAACCTCAAGGCCGGCGTCGGGAATCTGATGGGCGAACGCCAGCGATCGGCCTTGATCTCGGCGCTGGCTTAGTGCCGTACCCGCGCGCCGGCCGCGGACGGCGCGCGCCGAAACGTGCGCAAAGCGCGCCGAGCCGAGCGGTACCGGCCGCGGGACGAAGCGCGTCCGTTTATGCTGTTCGCCAGGCTATCGCGCGCGCGCCATGACATCGGATCCGATTTCCATCCGCAGGCCCGGGGACCTGCCCTCCGGCGCATTGCGCCCGAAGGAGTTGCCTGCGGGAACCCTGTTCTGGTGGCTGCATATCGGCGGCTGGGGCGGCTTATTCCTGGTCAACTATCTGTCCGCGCTCGCGAACGGCAAGCCAGCCGAGTACTGGACGGTGTTGTTGGCCGTCTCCGTGACCGGCTTCATCGGCACGCTCGGCCTGCGCTATCTGCTCCGCGCCTGCAGCGATATGCCGCCGCTGCGCGTCGCACTGCTGATGATCGCGCCGGCCCTGCTGGTCGGTGCGGCGACGGGCCTGACCTATTCGGCCGTCACGGCGCTGGGATGGTGCAGCAGGTGCAAGCCGTTTTCGGGGTGGGGTTATTACACCTATGTGGCGAGCCAGATGAACGTGGTGGTGGGCTGGGCCGCCCTGTACCTGGTCATCACCACTTGGCGCAAGCTGCGCATGCAGACCGAAGCGGCGCTGGCGGCGAACGCGATGGCCCATCAGGCGCAATTGAAGATGCTGCGCTACCAGCTGAATCCGCATTTCCTGTTCAATACCCTGAACGCGATCTCCACCTTGATCCTCGACCGCGACAACGCCACCGCCAATCGCATGGTGCAGGGGCTCAGCGCCTTCTTGCGCCATTCGTTGGACGCCGATCCGATGCAACGGGTGACGCTGAAGCAGGAGATCGACGCGATCTGGCTGTATTTGGAGATCGAGAAGACGCGTTTCGCCGAACGCCTGCGGGTCAGCGTCGATGTCGAGCCGTCCTGCTGGTCCGCGCTGATGCCGAGCTTGCTGTTGCAGCCGTTGGTGGAGAACGCGATCAAGTACGCCGTGGCCAAGCGCGTCGAAGGCGGCACGTTGGGCCTGCATGCGTCGCGCGAAGGCGATCGCCTGCGGCTTTCCGTGATCGACGACGGCCCGGGCTGGCCGGCGCTCGAAAATGGCGGCGTTCCGCCGGACAAGGGCCCGCACGGCAACAGCGTCGGCCTGGCCAACGCCCGCGACCGGCTGCGTGTGCTCTACGGCGAGCACCAGAGTTTCGAGGTGCGCAATCGCGACGAAGGCGGTTTCATGGTGACCTTGACGCTGCCGTTCGAGACCGGAGGCGCGCCGCGAGAATGACGAAAGCCCGAGACAAAACGATCCGCGTACTGATCGCCGACGACGAGCCGCTGGCGCGGCGCGGGCTGGAGCTGCGCCTGGCCGGGGAGCGCGACATCCGCATCGTCGGCCAGGTCGGCGACGGCGCTGCGGCGATCCGCGCGGTGTCCGAGCACACTCCCGACCTGTTGTTCCTGGATGTGCAGATGCCTGGACTGGACGGCTTCGCGACCTTGCGCGCCATCCCGGCGCAGCAGATGCCGCTGGTGGTGTTCGTCACCGCTTACGACCATTACGCGATCAACGCCTTCGAGGCGAATGCGGTGGACTACCTGCTCAAGCCGGTGGACGACAGCCGCCTGCACCAGGCCTTGTTCCGCGTGCGCGAGGCGCTGGACCGGCGCCAAGCCAGCGAGCATCGCGGCAAACTGCTGGGACTGCTCGGCGCGCTCAGCGGCCGGCCTGCGCTGACGCTGGACGAAGCGCTGCAGGCGGACGACACGTCGCGCTTGCGCGCTCCGGACGCGCCGCTGGCGATCCGCGACGGCGCGCGCACTGTACGCATTCCGCCGCACAGCCTGCGCTGGGTCGACGCCGCGGGCGACTACATATGCATCCATACCGACGCCGAAACCTACGTGCTGCGGGCGACGCTGGGACAGCTCGAGAAGCGCCTGGATCCTGCGCGTTTCCCGCGCATCCACCGCTCGGCGCTGATCAATGCGGAGCGGGTCAAATCGCTGCGCTCGCACCTCAACGGCGAATATTTCCTCACGCTCGACTGCGGGCAGGAACTCAAGCTCTCCCGCAGCTATCGCGATCGCCTCGCTTTGTTCAAGTGAGCTGACGCCCGGCATGTAGTGCGGTGCGGTGTTTGCGGATGCGCCGACACGTGCGAAATCCGCGGCGAACGGCATTGTCTCGGAGCGGTCCGCTCGCCAAGCTGATGCCTCCTTCGAGCCAAGGACAAAGGACCCTTCCATGATCACCCGTCGCGATTTCATCGCCGGCGCCGCATCGGCCGCGGCCGTGGCCCTGATGCCTTTCGATTCGCACGGCCAGTCGGCCGGATCCACCGGACGACCGCCCTCCGGAACCTTGATCAAGCGCGCGATTCCGTCCACCGGCGAACGGATACCGGTGATGGGCATCGGTTCCTCCGGCACCTTCGGCGTGTTCGAAGCCGGCGCGCCGCCTCCCGACAGGGTCGCGCTGCGCGAGGTATTCAGGCTCTTCGTCGATGCCGGCTGCACGGTGGTCGATACCGCGCCGCTCTACGGCGACGGCGAAATCATCCTCGGCGATTTGATCGCCGATTTCGGCGTCCGCGACAAGTTGTTCCTGGCGACCAAGCTGACTCGCGTCACGGGCCGCGATGAGGGCTTGGCGCAGTTCCAAGCCTCCCTGCGCCGCTTGAAGACCGACAAGGTAGAGCTGCTGCAAGTGCACGACATGCGCGATCTGGACACGCAGTTCGCGCTGACGCGCGAGCTCAAGCAAAGAGGCCTGGTGAAGTACGTCGGCCTGACCCACTCCAACAGCGAGGCCCAGGACCGGATGGCGGACGCCATGCAGAAGCTCAAGCCCGATTTCGTGCAGATCAACTATTCGCCCGTGTCGCGCGGTGCCGAGCGGCGGATCTTCCCGCTGGCGAAGGACTTGGGCATCGCGGTGATCGCCAACCGCACCTTCGAGGACGGCAAACTTTTCGGGCAGGTCAAGGGCAAGCCCTTGCCGGACTGGGCCAAGGAGGTCGATGCGGATTCCTGGGCCCAGTTGTTCCTCAAGTTCGTGATCAGCGAACCGGCCGTGACAGCGGTGATCCCCGCCACGTCCAAGCCGAAGAACCAGGCCGACAACCTCAAGGCGGGCTTCGGCAGGCTCATGAGCGCCGAGCAGCGCGCCGCGCTGGTGGCCGCCATCGGCTAGACCTCCCGCCGCCTCGCGCCTCCCGAGTGGCGCAGCACCACCATCGGCACATGCGCGGCGAAGCCGCCGTGGGAAACACTCCCTCCATCCACTCGTCTCGACGAGGAGAAAAACACCATGAACGCACGTTTTTCGAAGATCCTGCTCGCGTGGGGCCTGAGCGTAGCGGCCGCCATCGCCTGCGCCGCTCCGGCGGCCGCGCAAACGATTCCCGGCCAAAGCAACGGAACATCGCAGCAGGACGAGTCGGCCCGCGCCGGCATCCGCGCCACGATCCAGCATTATTTCCAAGGCCACGCCACCGGCGACCCGTCCCATTTCCGCAAGGCTTTCCTCCCGACCGCCCACGTCGAAATCATTCGCGACGGCAAGTTCACCTCGTGGACGCTCGACGAGTACTGCGCCCTCTTCAAGGGGACGCCTGCTGCCGACGAAAGCTCGCGAGTGCGGAGCATCGACTTCGTGGACGTGTCGAACAACACCGCGATCGCCAAGGTGACGCTCGATTATCCGAAGCTCGTGTTCACGGACTATTTCCTGCTGCTGAAGATCGGCGACGAATGGAAGATCGCGAACAAGATCGCCAGCAACCGGCCGAAGGACACGGGTAAGCAATGAACTCCCTGCGGCCGCCCTCGGCGGCGTGCTTGAGCCCATGCGCACGCATGATGCTCGCCGCAACCCGCTCACGCCACCGCGACGATAGCCGAGAGAAAGTGCCCGAGGAGGCCGCATGCTGCAACGTTGGTTAGCCCGCCTATTCAACCTCGAGAAGGACGAAACCGGCGCGGTGACGTCCGGCTTCGTCCTGTTCTTCCTGTTGTTCTCCGGCTATTTCATGCTGCGCCCGGTGCGCGAGACGATGGGCATCACCGGCGGCGTCGACAACCTGCAATGGCTGTTCACCGGCACCTTCGTGGCCACGCTGGCGGCGATGCCGCTGTTCGGCTGGGTCGCGGCGCGCGTGCAGCGCCGTCGCATCCTGTACTGGGTGTTCGGGTTTTTCGCGATCAACCTGGCCGGCTTCGCGCTCGGTTTCCTGACGCAGCCGGACAACGTCTGGTTGGCGCGGACTTTCTACATATGGCTGTCCGTATTCAACCTGATCGCGATTTCGGTGGCCTGGAGCGTGCTGGTCGACCTGTTCGCGGTCGCACAGGCCAAGCGCCTGTTCGGGCTGATGGCGGCCGGCGCCAGCCTCGGCGGCCTGACCGGACCGGTCCTGGCCGTGTATCTGGTGGAACCGATCGGCCACGCCGGATTGCTGTTGCTCTCCGCGATTTTCCTCCTCGCAGCGGCGTTCGCCGCGCGCCAGGTGCAGCGCTGGCGCGATGCGCATCCGCTGTCCGCCGAAGAGACGCTGCACCGGCAACGCCCTCTGGGCGGAAGCCCTTTCGCCGGCGCAACGGAAGTGCTGCGCTCGCCTTTCATGATCGGCATCGCGATCTTCGTATTGTTGTTGGCCAGCGCGACCACCTTCCTCTACTTCGAACAGGCGCGGCTGGTGGAAGCCGCTTTCCCGGACAAGAAGGATCAAACGCAGGTATTCGGCACGATCGATACCATCGTCCAAAGCCTGGCCATCCTGTCGCAGCTGTTCCTCACCGGCCGGTTGGCGCAGCGGCTCGGCATCGGCGTATTGCTGGTGGCGGTGCCGGTAGTGGCGATGTTCGGCTTCCTGTGGCTGGCCTTCGCGCCCACGTTCGCGGTGCTGGCGATCGTGATGGTGGCGCGGCGCGCAGGCGAATACGCCTTCGTTCGGCCGGGACGGGAAATGCTGTGGACCGCGGTTGCGCCGCAGGCCAAGTACAAAGCGAAAAACTTCGTCGATACCGTAGTCTATCGCGGCGCCGACGCGGTCAGCGCATGGGTGAAGGCCGGCGTGGACATGCTGGCGCAGCAGCCGGCGATCGCTGCGCTGCTCGGTGCCGTGATCGCCTTGGTTTGGGCCTTCAATGGCGCCGCGCTGGCACGCATGCACCGGCGCATGACCCATCCGACGGACCCGTAGGATAGGCCTTGGCCCACGGTCGCGAGTGCCATTTCCGCCGCGAACGTTTGAGGTCGCGATGTTGGGCCAAGGCCCGCCCTACAGCGGCGGCAGAGGACGCTTGATCAGATAGACCGCAACACCGATGCCGATGACGCAGGTCATCGCGACGTAATGCGCCGGGGCCAGGCCGCCGATCGATTGGGACAGATAGCCGATCAGCGGCGGCGTGAGACCGCCGAAAACGGCATAGGCCACGTTGTACGAGAACGATAGGCCCGAAAAACGGATCGGCGCCGGAAATGCCGCCACCATCACCGCCGGCACCACCGCGACGACGCCGGTAAAGAAACCTGCGAGCGCGTACCAAGCGACGAAATGCGCCGACGCACCGGCCGACAAATGCGAATACAGCGCGTACGTGCTGGCCGCCAGCCCGAGCGAACCGACCAACAACGCGACCGCGGCGCCGAACCTATCGACGGCGAGCCCCGCGACGAGGCAGCCGATCACCAACGCCAGCGTAGCGACGCTGTTGCCGTGGAAAGCCAACGCCGCCGGCAACTGGAACGAGGTCTGCACCAGCGTCGGCGTCATCAGGATCACCACCACGATCGCCGCGGTCAGCATCCACGTCGCCAGCATCGACAGCGCCACGCTGCCGCCGTGGTGCGCCAGCACCTGCTTCACCGGCAAGCCGCGGGCCAACAGCTTGCGTTCGCGCATTTCGGCGAATACCGGCGTCTCCTCGAGCCAGCGGCGCAGATAGACCGCGACGAAGCCGAATACGCCGCCGATCAGGAACGGAATGCGCCACGCATAGCCGGCGACGTCTTCGGGCGAGAAATGGGTGTTGATCCACGCCGCCAGCAGCGAGCCGATCAGGATGCCCGCGGTCAGCCCCGAGGTGAGGCTGGCGCACGCGAAACCGACCCGTCCGCGCGGCACGTGCTCGGCCACGAATACCCATGCGCCGGGCACTTCGCCGCCGACGGCGATGCCCTGCACCACGCGCAGCAACAGCAGCAGCAGCGGCGCCAACAGGCCGATCTGCGCGTACGTAGGCAACAGGCCGATCAGCAGCGTCGGCACCGACATCAGGAATACACTGAGCGTGAACATGCGCTTGCGGCCGACCAGGTCGCCGAAGTGCGCCATCACGATGCCGCCGAGCGGCCGCGCCAGATAACCGGCGGCGAAGATCCCGTATACCTGCAACTGCGCCAGCCACGGCGCGGTGTCCGGCGGAAAGAACAGCACGCCCAGGATCTTGGTGAAGAACACGAAGACGACGAAATCGTAGAACTCCAGCGCGCCGCCCAGCGCCGACAACGCCAGCGTCTTGGCGTCGCCGCGATCGAAGGGGCGTTGCCGGCCGGCGGCGATGGCATCGATTGCGCTCATTCACGTCGTCTCATTGGCGAGGCCCGCCGCCTCTTGCCGCGCGGAACATCGCATTTTTCCCCGCGCTTCGTCCAGCCCTCCTTTCGTAGGTGCGAATTCATTCGCACGCTCTTGATGCCAGGAGCGTGCGAATGAATTCGCACCTACGAAGAGCCGAAGCTGCGGGGCAAGCCCCGCTCTACAAGGCTCTAAACTTTCCCAGCAGACGATCGACCGCAACCAGCAACACGCCCAGACCGACAAACGCAGCCAGTATGCCCACGGCATTCCGGAACACCGTCGCCCAGCCTAATTGGCCCACATCGATGAACGGATACGGGTATTCGTGCACCCACGCGCCACGCAGGAAAGCCCACAGCAAATAACCCAGCGGAAACGCCAGCCAGCGCAGGATCGCGCTCCAACGCAGCATCCCGTGGCGCACGCCGAGCAGCCACCATGCCAGGTACAACACCGGCGACGCGTAGTGCAGGCCCGTGTCGGCCCACCATTGCGCGCCCTGCGGCTGCCATAGGTGGCGCAGGATCAGGAAATAGATCGTTCCGGTCACGCCGATGTAGAGCGCGACGCCGCCCTTCACCGCAGGCCGGCTGAAAAAGCGCGCGAAGCCGGCACCCGGGCTGGACAAGGCGCCGACCGCAACGCACGCCACCAGCAGGTTGCTGAGCACGGTGAAGTAGCTGAAGAACCTGAGCGTGGCGTAGGCGAGACCGATCGTTTCCAGCGTCGACCGCATCAGGATCGCGTACTGCAGCATCAACGCTGCGACGGCGACTGCGGCGACCAGCGCCGCGAGCCATGCCTGTCCGTCCCTTTCCTCGCCCGCTGCGCGCATTGGCCCATCCCTGCCGGTGTCTGCGCCATCATAATGGGCCCATGCCGATGACGCCCGCCGCCAAAGCCCAACTGCAGATCCATGCCTGCGTGCTGCTATGGGGCTTCACCGCTATTCTCGGCAAGCTGATCACGCTGCCGGCACTGCCGCTGGTGTGGTGGCGCATGCTGCTGGTGGTCGTGGCGCTGGCGCTGGTGCCGCGGGTCTGGCGGGGCCTGCGCGCGATGTCGCCGCGATTGGCATTGGCCTACTGCGGTATCGGCGCGCTGGTCGCCCTGCATTGGCTCACGTTCTACGGTTCGATCAAGCTGTCCAACGCCTCGGTCGGCGCGACCTGCATCGCATTGGCCACGCCGATGACCGCCCTGCTCGAACCGTGGCTCGCACGCAGGCCTTTTTCGGTGCGAGACGTCCTGCTCGGCATCGCGGTGCTGCCCGGGGTGGTGCTCGTGGTCGGCGGCGTGCCGGCGGACATGCGGCTCGGGATCGCGATCGGCGCGATATCGGCTTTGATGGTCGCGCTGTTCGGGTCGCTCAACAAACGCATGGTGGAACATGGCGACCCGCTGACCGTGACCGCGCTCGAACTGGGCGCCGGCGCGCTGTTGCTGACCGTACTCGCGCCATTGATGCCGCTGCTATTCCCCGCTTTCGCCGGCGATCTGCTGGTGATGCCGAGCCTGCGCGACGCCGGCTACCTGCTCGCGCTCGCCCTAGCTTGCACGTTGCTGCCGTTCGCGCTGTCGCTGGTCGCGCTGCGGCATATGAGCGCTTTCGCAGCGCAACTGGCCGTGAACCTGGAACCGGTCTACGCCATCGTCCTGGCGATCCTGCTGCTCAACGAGCAGCGCGAACTGACGCCGCAGTTCTACTTGGGCGTGGCCATCATCCTGGCCGCCGTGCTGGTCTATCCGCTGATGGGCAGGCCCAAGAAACTGGAACATCCGGAAGTGCTGGCGACCTCGGAGGCCAAAGGCGCAGCCAAGTGATGCGCGGCTACCGTTGGCGGCCCGGCCCTATGGGATCGCCCCGGCTGCCGAAGGCCGGCGGATAGTAAAAGTTGAGCGTCTTCAGCAGCGTGCGTCCGGTATTGCGGATTTCGTGCCGCTCGCGCTTTTCGACGACCAGCAGGGTGCCGGCCTTCAGCGGCACGCGTTCGCCTTCGACGATAGCCACGCCGCGGCCCGAGACGACGTACAGCCACTGGTCCGCGCCGCGATGTCGATTGTCGGCATCGCCTTCGCTGTCGCCCGGCGCCAGCACCATCTCCGCAGCCTGCATCTTCCGCACCGCGAAAGCCGTGCGGAAGCCTTTCCCGAACCTCAAGGATTTATGGCGCATCGTCCTTCGTCCTGCCGCCGTATCGGCCATCAGCGTACGGGCAGCGGCGTCAACGCCGCATGCAAGCCTCTGGCGCGTCAGCGGATGCCGAAGATGTCGTAGGCCACATAGCCGCCCTCGCCGCCTTTCAGCGCCGCGACCTTGCCGACGGCCTGCACCTGGTTCAGCCACGCATAGTCTGGGTGGGCGGTCTGGAATACCGGCGCGGTGACGAAATAGATGTCGTCGGACGTCAGCATGGCGCCAGCGCCCATCGCCTGGAACTGTTGCGGCGATATGCGGATCACGCCGCCGTAAACGACGTGGATGACCGCCCCGTCGCCGGTGCGCAAGGTCATACGAGCGTCTACGCGCAACGTGCCGTCGGGCAAGGTGCGCAGCCAGTCGCCGGTGGGCGCGACGATGGCGGCGTCGATCCTGGGGCCTTTCGCCCAACCCCGGTCGCTGTGGAAAATGGTCAGCGATCCGTCCACCTGCTGCGGCGCTTCGGCGACGGGCGCGTGCAGCGTCATCAGGTATTCGTGTTCCAACCGCGTGCTGGGCGTATGGGACATGGCTTCCTCCTGTCATCCGCTTCTTTCCCTGTCATCCGAACGCAGCGACGGATCTGCTTTCATGAAACCTCGCCGGGACTCACTCCATGCAGACCGCTTCCACATTGTTGCCGTCGGGATCGGTCAGGAAGGCGGCGTAATAGTTGGGCGCGTAATCGGTGCGCAAACCCGGCTTGCCGTTGTCGCTGCCGCCCGCCTTCAAGCCCGCCTTGTAGAAGGCATCCACGGCAGCGCGATCCGGCGCGGCGAATGCGAGATGCACGCCGGCCCGGGATTTGGCGCCTTCGTACAGCCACAGCGCGGGCGCGCCGGGCGGGCCGAAGCCGGTGCCGGAGTCGTCGATCGCGTGTCCCAGCGGCTTCAATGCTGCGGAATAGAAACGGAGGCTGGCCTTGGCATCCTTCACTTTCAGGCCGATATGGTCGTACATGGCATGCCTCCAGTCGGGAGGTTCTATCGTCGCGCGGCGACGGCCAGCCTTTCTTGGAGAATCTTGCGGTCCCCGCGCGCAGCCTGCCGGAACCGGCGCGGGGAAGCACCCGCGGCGCGGTGGAAGGTGCGGACGAAGTTGGAGACGTCGCCGAAACCCGCGTCGAAGGCCACGTCAGTGATCGCGCGCTCTTCGGCCGCCAGCAGCCGGGCCGCGCGGCGCAGCCGCGAACGGATCAGGTATTGGTGCGGCGTGACGCCGGTGACGTCGGCGAACAAACGCAGGAAATGGAACGGGCTGAGCTCGGCCGTGGCTGCGGTCTGCGCCAGGTCGATGTTTTCGGCGCAGTTCTCTTCCAGCCACAAGGCGGCCTCGACCGCACGCCCGCGGTCGCGGGCCTTCGCCTGCGGGGGACGGCCGCGCCAATGCTCGCGGCGCTGTCCGGAAGCGATGTCGATGAAGCGTGCGGCAAAAGCCAGCGCCACTTCGTCCAGGCCGAGGTCGTTGTCGCCGGCCACGGCTGCCTGCGCCAGCTCGCCCCACACCACCAATTCGGGCAGCGGCGGCAGGCAGCCCAGGCGCCAGCTGTCGCCGCGATCGCCCAAGCTTTCGGCCAGCGCCGGCGACAGGTGGAAAGACAAACACTCGTCGCCGCACAGGTGATGCTCGTGCGTGCACATGAATTCGTCGCCCGGATGGCCCACCAGAATCGCGCCCGCGACCAGCTCGTGCGCACGGCCGCGGCTGCGCAGCCCGAAGCTGCCCTTGCGCACGTACGACACCGAATGGCTGCCGTGCACTTCGACGTACGGCCGATCTTGGGGCCCGGCCGTGCAGCGGTAATCCAGCACGGCCACCGAATCGTTGCGGAATAGCGTCTGCAGGGCCATGACCCAAGCCTACACCCGCCGCATTCACCTTCGTAGATCCGGGCCGGAGAACCCATCCGCACCTCGCTGCCGGGGCGCTTGCCGTTCCGCCGGCATGAACCGCAGATGACGCCGGCGGCCCTGGATTTCATCCGAAACCGCACCCATTTGATGATGGCCTGCCTCTATGGAATGGAGCATCCTGGCGCTTGGCGGAACTGCATCCCTTTCGACGCGGTCGACGTAGCTGACGGGTACCGCAGGATGTCCTGCGCAGAACGCCACCTCTCGGAGCCTGCATGAGCCAGTCCATGAAACCCTCCTCGCCCGTCTCGCCGCTGCGCCGCAGTTTCGTCGTCGCCTCCACGCTGGCCACCGCCGGCTTCGTATTCGGATGCGGCCGGCAGTCGCCTGCAGCGGCGGCGCCGGCAGCGGATCCGTCCAAGCCGGTGACGCTGGTCGAATTCTCCAACGACGGCAAACGCCTGCGCAGCGTCACTGCTCCCAAAGTGGTCAAGACCGAGGCCGAGTGGCGCAAGCGGCTTTCGCCCGATGCGTTCGTCGTCACCCGCCGCGACGGCACCGAGCGCGCCTTCACCGGTTCGCTACTGAACGTGCACGACAAGGGCGTGTTCCGCTGCATCTGTTGCGATACGGCCCTGTTCGATTCTGCGACCAAATTCGAATCCGGCACCGGCTGGCCCAGTTTCTGGCAGCCCATCGCCAAGGAGAACGTCCGCGAACACGAAGACCGCACGTTCGGCATGGTGCGCACCGCGGTGAACTGCGCGCGTTGCGATGCGCATCTGGGCCATGTGTTCGACGACGGCCCCAAACCGACTGGCCTGCGTTATTGCATGAATTCGGTCGCGCTGAAGTTCGCGAAGGCCGCCTGAAACAATCGTACCCCTCACGGAGTCGCGTCATGAACCTCGCTTCGAATGTCCTTATGCGCGCATCGCTGGCCGCCGCGCTCGCCGCCGGCCTGCTGGCCTGCAATGCCGGCGTCGCCAGCAGCAAGCCGGTCGCGTTGCCCGATCCGAAAACAGACATGCCTCTGACCGCGGCGAAAGGCAGCGCGACGGCGGTGTTCGCCGGCGGCTGCTTCTGGGGCGTGGAAGCCGTGTTCGAGCATGTGAAGGGCGTCAAGCAGGTCTCGTCCGGCTATGCCGGCGGCACGGCGACGACCGCTCGATACGACGAGGTCAGCGCCGGCGGCACGGGCCATGCCGAATCGGTCAAGGTGATCTACGACCCGTCGCAGATCAGCTATGGCCAATTGCTGAAAGTGTTCTTTTCGGTGGCGCACGATCCGACCCAGCTGAACCGCCAGGGCCCGGATCGCGGCACGCAATACCGTTCGGCGATTTTTTACGGCGATGCGGAACAGAAGAAGATCGCGCATGCCTATATGGCGCAGCTCGGGGCGGCCAGGGCATTTCCGGCGCCGATCGTCACTCAGCTCGCGCCGCTGCAGAAGTTCTATCCGGCCGAGGCGTATCACCAGGATTACGCGCGGCTGCATCCGAACGATCCGTACATCGTCTACAACGATGCGCCGAAAGTGGTGGCTTTGAAGCAGCAGTTTCCGCAGTTGTACCGGCCGGAGGCTATTGCGGTCAGCGTGCGGTGAGTTTCGCTTGAAGCTCTTGCTTTAAGCCGTCATTCCCGCGAAGGCGGGAATCCAGTGAGTTATCGCTTTAGCCCTCTCCCGCTTGCGGGAGAGGGTTGGGTGAGGGCGCGCAGGACGGCAGGTTGCTTCGTCGCTTTCTGGAGACGCTAAAGTCACTGGATTCCCGCTTCGCGGGAATGACGGCTTAAAAAGCGGCTATTTCGAGGGTTTTTTGGCTTCTCGGCTATCGAAAATCACTTCGTTCATCCGCCCGCGCGGCGCGCTATTGACCGCCGGCCGCGAATCGCACATGGGATCCGGCCCGAGCGCGTACCAATGGAAATGCGTCCGCTGCACCAGCTTGCGCGTCACCTTGCCGGTGGCCGTGTCCACCATCAGCGCTTCCAGGCGGCCGTCGGTCGAGGCCAGCGCATGCCAGCTCATGGCCGGATCGCGCAAACCGGCCTTGGCCGCATCTGTGTAGTTCGTCTGGATCATCGCGCTGCCCAATTGCGCGACCACATCGCGGCCGTTCATCAGATTGGTGAACTCGGCATCGGCGAACTCTTCCACGGCCCACTTTCCGCCGGCGTCGGCCTCGCCCCAGCCGACGCGCAACGGACTGCCTCGGCGCAACGCGTCGATCAGGTGCTGGCGATTTCCGCCCGCATCGGCGCCTTGCGGATCGCTGGTATAGACGTGCCGCCATTGCGCAAGATCGCACTCCCGCAGCGGCTGGGCCGCCATGGCGGGCGCGCTGGCGAGTACGAGCAGGATCGGCAGGATTTTTTTCATGCGTGGTCGCATCCGTCAGTGCGGCGGAAAAGGTCCGCTCAGCGTTTGGATTTCGGTTTCGGCTTGAACGTGCGCGGCGCAGCCGATCCCGGCCCCTTGCGATGGCCCGGCTTCGGCGGACGCGGCTTGCCGTGCGGCGGCGGCGACGGGCCGTCGTCGGCATCGCCGAGCCGGTGGATGCGCAACGGCTGTCCGGCCACGCGCACCTTCTTCAGCATCATCAGCAGATCGCGCGGCATGCCTTCGGGCAGGTCGAGCACCGAATATTCATCGTGGATGTCGATGCGGCCGATGAACTTCGCATCCAGGTCCGCTTCGTTGGCGATCGCGCCGACGATATTGCCCGGCTTGACGCCATGCGCGTGGCCGACTTCGATCCGAAAAGTCTCCATGCCCGGCTCGGGCGCGCCGCGCGGGGGTTTTTCGCTGTGGGGACGCGCTGCGCGCGGTGCGAAATCGTCGCGTGCGGGCCGCCCGCCTCGCGGCACGCGTTCGGCGCGCGCCGGCCGTTCGAAGGCGGGCTCGCGCGTTTCGCGAGCGCGCTCCGGCGCCAACAGCAGCGGAGTCTTGCCTTGCAGCAGTTTTGCCAGCGCGGCGGCGACTTCGATCACCGGCACATCGTGTTCGGTTTCGTAGCGCTGCACGAGATCGCGGAACATATCCAGATCGCCCGCCGCCAGCGTGTCGGTGATCCGTCCGAGGAATTTGGCCACGCGCTGGTCGTTGACCGCTTCCACGCTGGGCAACTGCATTTCCTGGATCGGCTGGCGCGTGGCGCGCTCGATCGCGCGCAGCATGCCCTTCTCGCGCGGCGTCACGAACAGGATTGCCTCGCCGCTGCGCCCGGCGCGGCCGGTGCGGCCGATGCGGTGCACGTAGCTTTCGGTGTCGTACGGGATGTCGTAGTTCAGCACGTGGCTGATCCGTTCCACGTCCAAACCGCGCGCGGCGACGTCGGTGGCGACCAGCACGTCGAGCTGGCCGTCCTTGAGCTGCTGGATGGTGCGCTCGCGCTGCGCCTGCTGGATGTCGCCGTTGATCGCCGCGGCGGCCAGGCCGCGTGCCTGCAGTTTTTCGGCGAGCTCCTCGGTGCCGGATTTGGTGCGCGCGAACACGATCATCGCGTCGAACGGCTCGGCCTCCAGGATCCGGGTCAGCGCATCGAGCTTGTGCAGGCCGCTGACGAACCAATAGCGCTGGCGGATGTTGGTGGCGGTGGTGGTCTTGGCCGCGATGGTGACTTCGGCCGGATCGCGCAGATAGGTCTGCGCGATGCGCCGGATCTGCGACGGCATCGTCGCCGAGAACAGCGCCACCTGGCGCGACTCCGGCGTTTTCTTCAGCACGGTTTCGACGTCGTCGATGAAACCCATGCGCAGCATCTCGTCGGCCTCGTCCAGCACCAGCCAGGTGAGCTCGGACAGGTCGAGCGAGCCGCGCTGCAGATGATCGATCACGCGGCCCGGCGTGCCGACCACCACATGCACGCCGCGGCGCAACGCGGCCAGTTGCGGGCCGTAGCTCTGTCCGCCGTAGATCGGCAATACATGGAAGCCGGGGATTTTCGCCGCGTAGCGCTGGAACGCCTCGGCCACCTGGATCGCCAGCTCGCGGGTCGGCGCCAGCACGATGGCCTGCGGCTTGGCTTTGGACAGGTCGAGGTTGGACAGGATCGGCAGCGCGAACGCGGCGGTCTTGCCGGTGCCGGTCTGGGCCTGGCCGAGCACGTCGCGGCCGGACAGCAGCGCCGGAATGGTGGCGGCCTGGATCGGCGACGGCGACTCGTAGCCGACGTCGGCCACCGTGGCCATTACGGCGTCGGACAGGCCGAGGTCGGCGAAACGTGCAAGAACGGGGGCATCGGGAGGCGTCGACATCGAAAAGGCCAGGCAAACCAAAGCGTTATTGTGCGCCCTGACCCGCTCTCTCGCCTAACCCGGCCCTGTTTTCAGACCCATAGCAGGATCAACCCCGGCAGCGGCGCCAGCCACCCCAGCCAGCGTGCGCCTCGCGGATCGGCATTGCGGCACAGCACCCAGACGATGGCGCCGGCGCACAGCAGCACGCTCCAGAGCACCGGGCCGAATTCCCAACCCAGGCTCGCGATGCTCACGACGAAAGCCAGCAACAGGCCTATCGAACCGGCAATGCGGTGCAGGCTCCGCCGCAACGGACTGCCCGCCGAACCGAACGCTTCCTGGTGATGGCGCGGCAAGGCATGCGACAGCGCAGCCCAGCCGGAGATCGTCAGGCCTGCGACCAGCAGCCAGGGCGTCATGCGCGGGCGCCTTCGGCGATGGCGACAGGGTCGTCCGCGCGCGCATGCGCGGCACGACGCGCCAGCCAGGCGAAGCCGCTCCCGAGCGCCAGCAAGACGAGATCGACGGATGCCATCGCCCAGTCGCCGTCCCGCCACGTCCGCGCAAGCGCGGCCTGCGGCGCGACCAGATGCGACAGCAGCGGCAAACCGATCGTCAACGCAGCGGTAACGGCGAACAGGTCGCGCCACGGTTTGCCGCGCGCCAGACGCAGCGCCGCCCACAATGCCGCGATCGCCCAGACGATGCAGAACAGCCGCATTTCCCAACTGGCGCGCGATGCCAGATCCGGCGGCAACAACCGGTTGGCCCATAGCATCGACACCGCCGCCAACGGCATGCCAGCGACGACACCGGCATTGAGCGCGCGCACCAGGCCATAACCCGAACGCACGCCTGCAGCGGCGACTTGCTTGGCGCGTTTCTGCACCCACACCTGCATGCCGCAGGCCAGCATCACGCAACCCGACAGCCCTAGCACGAAGTAGATCCAGCGGAACATGGCGCCGCCGAACTGCACCATGTGCAGGCCGCCAAGGAAGTTGTAGGTGTGATAAGCGGCGCCCGGCGACGCTTGTTGGCCCAGCGATGCCCCGGTGACGCCGTCGTAATAAGCCGTGCGCCAGTTCCAGGCCACGTGCCGGCTGTGATCCAGGCCGACGCCGACGATGGTCGATGCGTCCGCCGGATGCTCGATGCTCACCAACCAAGGCTCGCCGCCGATGCGCTTGCGCGCGTCTTCGATCATCGGCCACAGCGGCGCGCGCGCCGGCGGCGGCTTGTTCACTTGTTCGCGATGCGGCGACGGCGCGACTTCCTTGTAGAACTGTTCCGCGTCCCAGCGGTAGCCCACCTGCAGGCCGGCCAACATGTACGAAGAGACGAAGATCGCCACGCCCGTGTAGGCGATCATCAGATGGAACGGCAATCCGAGCACGCCGGTGAGGTTGTGGCCGTCCAGCCACGCGCGCTGCCCGCCCGCGCGGAAACGGAACAGGAAGAAATCCTTGAAGATGCGCTTGTGGATGACCACACCGGTGACGATGGCCACCAGCAGCATCATTCCGGCCAACCCGACCAGGTACATGCCGATATCGCCGGCATGCAGGTTGTAATGCAGGGTGAAGAAGAACTCGCCGCCGGCCGTGTCCTGCAGCCTCGCGCCGGTCGCGGCGTCGTAGGCATGCACTTCGTAACGGCCGTCGTCGTGGTAGGCGCCGCCTTTCAATGCCGGGAAACGTTGCGTCGGCAGATAGACGTACCAGGCGTGGGCGCCAGCCTGTTCCATCTGCAGCGCGTCCAGCACCTGTTCTACCGCCGGCCGTTCCGGCGCTTGCGCGGACATGCCGGGGCGCATCCAACGATCGAGCTCGGTGTCGAAACAGGCGATGGTGCCGCCGACGAAGATCACGAACAGCATCCAACCGACGATCAACCCGGCCCAGGTATGCAGCCAGGCCATGCTTTGCGAGAAGCTGTTCTTCATGGCCGCATCGCCCAATCGCCGCAGAGCAGCGCGATCGCATACGGGATGCCGCCCGCGAGCAGCAGCACCCACCATGCGCGCCAACTGCTGCGCGCGGCGAAGGCGTACATCGCCGCCGCCGTCCACACCGCGAAGCACAGCAGGCTGGCCGTGGTGACCCGGTTGGCGCGCGACATCGGCAGCGCGAGCGTGAGGAAGGCGGTGCTGCCCCAGGCGACCCAATAACCGGCCAGCAATGCGGCGAGCACGCGCGAGGCGGCCGTCCACGCGGGCACGCCGCGCCGCTTCGCGCGCACGGATTGAACCGGCAAGGGTCTGGGGATAGCCATGGAGTCCCGGGTCGAGAAGACGCAGTGCCACGCTGGTGGCGAGTCGGCTGGCGTAAGACCGCGGGCTGCGGCCATTTTATCGAGAGCCATTCTCATTGGCAAACCGGCGGCGCTCCGGGCTGTGACAAACGCCCCGCTCGCGCGAATCACGCCTGCAAACGAGCACAATCGGCTCGGCGACCGGCAGACGATGGAACAGACCGCGACCATGGCGATCGACAACCGCGAACAATTCGGCGCTCTGCTGGAAAAGCATCGCGGCATCGTGTTCAAGGTCGCCAATACCTATGCGCGCAACGCCGACGACCGCGCCGACCTGGCGCAGGAAATCGCAGCGCAGCTGTGGCGGGCCTATCCGCGTTACGACCCCGAGCGCGCGTTCTCGACCTGGATGTACCGGATCGCGTTGAACGTGGCGATATCGCAGGTCCGCAGCAGCGTCCAGCGCGGGGCGCATTCGGTCCCGCTGGACGAAACCCTGCACGACGTCGCCGACGAGAACGGCGCCGACCACGAAGCGGACCAGCGCGTGCGCGCCCTGCACCGCTTCATTTCGCAGCTGGACGGCCTCAACCGCGCGCTGATGCTGCTGTACCTGGAGGACCGCAGCTATCGCGAAATGGCCGACATCCTGGGCATCACCGAGACCAACGCCACTACCAAGATCAGCCGCCTCAAGCAACGCATCCGCACCGAAATCTAACCGGACCCGACATGGACAACATCATGGAACTCGACGAACTCAAAGCCGCCTGGCAGACCCTGGATCGCCGGCTGCAACAGCACAACGACATCAACCTGGCGCTGTTCAAGGAACGCAAGCTGGAGAGGGCGCGCAGCAACCTGCGCGGCCTGTTCTGGGGCCAGCTGCTGCAAGCGCTGCTGGGCGTCGGCCTGATCCTGCTCGGCGTCGCCTGCTGGACCCGCAATACCGACATCGCCGGCCTGCTGGCGACCGGCATCATCGTCCATGCCTTCGGCGTGGTCACCGTCGTCGCGGCCTGCATCACCTTGGGACTGATGGGGACGATCGACTACTCCGCACCGGTGCTTAAGATCCAGAGGCAGATGGCGCTGCTGCTGCGCTTCTACAACGTCAACGCCAACGTCTGCGGCCTGCCGTGGTGGATCATGTGGGTGCTGGTGGTCGTCGCGTTCTCAGGATTGGGCGAGGTCCAGTCGCAGGTCGCCACGCCGGTATGGATCTGGATCAGCCTTGCCGTCGGCGTGGCGGGTCTGCTGGCCACGATAGGCTTCATGTCTTGGCGACGCCGCAAGCCCGCGAACGCATCTTCGGAAGACGAGGCGTGCATGGCGGATGGCGCCGACGGCATCCGGCGCAGCCAGCGGATTCTCGATGAGATCGCGCGGTTCGAGAAGGAATAAGCGGCCGCAGCTCTGTGGGGTCGAGCGAGCTCGGCTTTACAAAAAAGAAAGAGCCGGCAATGCCGGCTCTTTCTTTTTCGACGCTATGCGGCCGGCTCAGCGCAGGCTGTAGCCCGACACGCGCCAGACCTTGTCCTCATCCAGCCGGAACGACACCAGCTCGCGCACCGGCTGCGGCGCCTTGGCGAACTTGGTCGGGAAATTGACGTTGATGTACAGGCCGGCCGGCACCTGCCCGCCTGCATTGAACTGCGAACGGCTGACCACGGCCTTGCCGCGCGACGCCGGCGCGCCCAGGCGATTGCGGTCGATCGTGACCTGCTTGATGAATTCGTCCTTGGTCACCAGCCGCTTCATCGTGGGCGATGCGCCTTCCCACACTTCGGCGATGCGATTGGCGTCGACCAGGCCGAGCACCTGGGTCGCGGCCTGCGTGGTGTCCGCGTCCTGCTTGGCCAGCGCAGCGCGCTGCTGCGGCGTGAGCGTCGGCTGCGCCTGTTGCTGTTGCGCGGGCTGCGCAGGACGCGCTGCCGGAGCGGCCGGACGAGCCGGCTGCGCCTGCGGCTGTTGCGCTGCGGCGGTGCCGACACAGGCCAGCAGGGATGCGGCCAGGAGGAGCTTGCGATTATTCATCTTTGTCTACCTTTTCCGGGGGTCCAAGCACAGGAGCCGCAGTCTACGACAAAATTCGGCAGTGCCGCGTAGGCTCCGATCCCACTTTCGGCCGAGCGGCGGAACCCGCGGAAAAGGCGATGATCCGGCCGGCCGGCATCAAGCCGGCTTGCGCGGCGAACCTTCGGCTGCGACTCTGCGCACCACGCTTCAGGATGGCGCCGATGCCGCAGATCGACTTCACGCTCGACCACGACTACGTCGAACTGAACCAGTTATTGAAACTGACCGGGCTCTGCGACAGCGGCGGCGCGGGCAAGGCGCTGGTCGCTAGCGGCGCGGTGCGGGTGGACGGCGCCGTGGAGCTCCGCAAGACCTGCAAGATACGCGCGGGGCAACGCGTGTCGCTGGACGACGTCGATATCGACGTGCATGGCGCGGCCTGAATACCGAAGCGATTGCGTTCGCATTAGCTAGTGGCCGCATCGGCCGGCATGACCAGGGGTAAACCGCGATGACGATGGCGCTGATCTGCATAGGCTTGCTCGCCCTGTTGCTGGGCTGGGGCGCATGGGTTTTCAACCGGCTCGTGCGGTTGCGCAACCAGGTGAACACCGCCTGGGCCGACATCGACGTGCAGCTCACGCGCCGGCACGACCTGGTGCCGGCGCTGGTCGCCGCGGTCAAGGCGTATGCCGGCCACGAAAGCGCAGTGCTGCAGGCGGTCACGCAGTTGCGTGCGCAAGCCGTGGCGCAAAAGGGCCGGGCACGCCTGGGCGAAGTCGAATCTTCGCTGGAACAGGCGCTCGGCAACCTGCTCGCGCTGAAGGAAGCCTATCCCGACCTGAAGGCCAATGAGAATTTCGCGCAGTTGCAGCGCGACCTGGTCGATACTGAAGAACAACTGCAATACGCGCGACGCTTCTACAACGGCGCCGTGCGCGACTACCGCGACGGCATCCAGCGCGTGCCCGACGTCCTGATCGCTCGAGGCTTCGGCTTCCGCGAGGCCGAGTTCTTCCAGGCCGAAGACGAAAGCCGCGCCGCGGTGCGGGTGGAGATGGTGCGATGAGCCGCTTCCTGTTCGCCTTGCTGCTGCTGGTTTCGGCGCCGCTGTTCGCGCAGGAAAGAATCCTGTCCTACGACAGCGAAGTCGACATCCGCGCCGACGGCAGCCTGGACGTCACCGAACGCATCGTGGTGCGCGCCGAAGGCAGCCAGATCCGCCGCGGCATCTACCGCGACTATCCCACGCGCTACAAGGACCGCCAGGGCAACCGCGTCGTGGTCGGCTTCGAAGTACTGGAAGTGCTGCGCGACGGCAAGCCCGAACCCTGGTTCACCGAGAACGTGAGCAACGGCGTGCGGGTCAATACCGGCAACGACGACTTCCTTCCGGTTCCCGCGGAATACGCCTACACGCTGCGCTACCGCACCACGCGCCAACTGGGCTTCTTTGCGGACCACGACGAGCTGTACTGGAACGCGATCGGTACCGGCTGGGCGTTCGCCATCGAAAGCGGCAGCGTCGAAGTGCGCCTGCCGCAACCGGTGCCCGTCGACCGCTTGCGTGCGGAAGGCTACACCGGCGCGCAAGGCGCCAAGGGCAGCGACTACACGGCCGAAACGCCGTCGCCGGGCGTCGCGCGTTGGCGCCTGGCGCGGCCGCTGTCGCCGCAGGAAGGCTTCACGATCGTGCTGTCGTTCCCCAAAGGCCTCGTGCCGCAGCCGACGCGCATGCAGCGTTTGCTGTGGCTGCTGAACGACAATCGCGGCGTGTGGGCGGCTTTGGCGGGCCTGCTCGGATTGCTCGTGTTCTGCATCGGCCGCTGGCGCAGCATCGGCCGCGATCCGCGCCCCGGCACCATCATCGTGCGCTACGAACCGCCGCAAGGCCATTCCCCCGCGGGTCTTCGTTACGTGAAACGCATGGGCTACGACGCGCGTTGCTTCTCGTCCGACCTGCTGGCCATGGCGGTCGACGGACAACTCAGCATCCACCGCGACAAGGGCTTTCTCAAGGACGACTGGCGATTGCAGCGCCAACGTCGCAACGACGGCGCGAGCCTGACCGATCCGCAAACCGCCTTGCTGTCGAAACTGTTCTCCGAACACGGCTCGCTGGAATTGAAGAAAAAGAACGCGACCACCGTCGCCGGCGCGCAGTCCGCGCACGACAAGGCGCTGAAGGCGCGCTACCAGCCGGGTTTCTTCAAGCTCAACGGCGGCAGTATCGCTATCGCGTTCGCCATCGTGATCGCCAGCACGGCATTGGCGTTCGCCATCAGCGGCGGCGCGGGCGTGCTGCTGATCGTCGCCGCGATGGTGCTGATGCTGGCGACCCTTGCCGTGTTTGCGGTGCTGGTGAAGGCGCCGACGCCGGCGGGACGCGACCTCCTCGACGAGATAGAAGGGCTCAAGCGCTACCTGGGCGTCGCCGAGCGCGACGAGTTGGCCCGCGTGCCCGGCCCGGACGCGCCGCCCGTGCTCGACGCCAAACGCTACGAAAGCCTGTTGCCGTACGCGGTGGCGCTGGAAGTCGAGGATGCCTGGACCGAAAAGTTCACGCTGGCGGTCGGCGCTGCAGCCGCGGCTGCAACGACTTCGGCGATCGCCTGGTACCACGGCGGCAGCGCATCCGACCTGGGCAGCCTGGCCAATGCGGTCGGCAACAGCCTGAGTTCGCAGATCGCTTCGTCTTCGACGCCGCCCGGCAGTTCATCGGGTTCCGGCGGCGGCGGCTCGTCCGGCGGCGGCGGCGGCGGAGGCGGCGGCGGCGGTCGCTGATCGCCGGCCGCACGCGAACTTCACCAACGCGCCGAGCGGCCCTTCGCCGCAGCGCTCGGCGCGGGCATCGGATTGAGATTGCTCATCAGCGCGCGCAGGTCGACGCGCGTCAGCACGCCGTTGCCCGCCAGGTCCAGCGACGCCGGCGCATTCTTCGCCAATGCGGCGCTGTCGAGATAGACCTCGCTGCCCACGGCCGGCGGACGCCTCGGGCTGCACAGGTCGCTCTTGAACTGCAGCAAGCTGGTACCCGATTTGCGCCAGGGCTGCTTCGGAATCAACTTGCTGACCACCGCACTGTCCAGTTTGACGAGGATGTTGGCGCCTTCGATGCCGGCGCACAGGCCGATGCCGATGTCATAGCTCATGGATAGCCTCTGTTGTGCATTCGCGGTCGCACGGCTGCGGCCATCAATGGTGGACTGCCGTCAACGTGCCCAGCAGCTTGGATTCGTTCATCAGCATGCGCAGCCTGGCTTCCACCAGCGGCAGATCCTTCAGCCGCGGCGAAGCGTGCAACAGATAGGTGTTCTTGCTGCCCGAACCTGCGCGATAGGTCTGCCGGCTCACGCTGATATCGGTCGATTCGCAGGCCCGCGACCACAAGGTGCGCAAGGCGCTCGGACCGATGCTCTGACCGCTGCCCAGGTTGAACTTGAACAGCGCGACATGGTTTTGCATGTGCGGGTTCCGCATCAAACCCCGAGTATGCGCTTATTTCGAGGCGAAAACGGCACGTTTCGATGTTTTTGTGGCGATAACGACCCGATTGTCGCGATATTCCTCGACTTATGCGCCGATCGGCGTACGATGAGATCGGTACTACGTCCTTAGAGCGCGTCTCGCCCGGCCGGTCTTCCGTCGCCGTTTCGCTCCTTTTCGCGTCGCCCACGCGCGGCAGCGTCCTCACGGAGCGTCCCATGCCGGGTTATCTCACCCGACAGCACACCGTGCAGTTGGGCGGTCACGACTATCGCATCCGCGCATTGCGCGACCTGCAGCAGTTCGCCGATCCCGACGGCCACGCCGAACAGGCTGGCATCTCGTCTGCGTTATGGAGCCTGTTCGGACATATCTGGCCTTCCGGACGCGTGCTGGCCGAAGAGATGTGCGTGTTCGACATCGCCGGCAAGCGCATCCTGGAACTGGGCTGCGGACTGGGCCTGTCCAGCCTGGTGCTGCAGCGCCGCCTCGCCGACGTCGTCGCCAGCGACCACCATCCGCTGGCCGAATCCTTTCTCGCCTACAACGCGGCGTTGAACGGCCTGCCGCAGATCGCGTATCGCCACCTGCCATGGGCCGAAGCCGACGGCGCGCTCGGCCATTTCGACATGATCATCGGCAGCGATCTGCTCTACGAACGCGGCCACGCGGAATTGCTCTCCGGCATGATGCAGCGGCATGCGCGGCGCGAATGCGAAGTCCTGATCGCCGACATAGGCCGCGGCAACGCCAATTCGTTGTCGAAAGCGCTGGCCTCGCAAGGCTATAGCATCGACGAGCGGCGCTGCAGGTTCGAAGAGACCGATACTGCGCCGTTCCGCGGCCGGCTGCTGAGTTACCGCCGATGAGCGAATCGCGCGCATTCGCGAAAGCCCCCGCATCGCTCGCATCGTCGCCGGACGACTTGCGCGTCGATCCGACCGTTTCATGCAGCCGTTGCGACGCCGTGTGCTGCCGCCTGACGGTGGTGGTCATGCCTGAGGACGACGTCCCCGAGCATCTCGTCGACCGCAGCTCGCAAGGATTGAACGTAATGGCGCGCGGCGAAGACGGCTGGTGCGCGGCGGTCGATCCGCTTCGCATGCGCTGCACGATCTACGACCGGCGCCCCGGCATCTGCCGCAAATTCGCGATGGGCAGCGCCTATTGCCGCGACGAGCGGGAAAAATATCTGCGCGGAGACGCCAAAGTGATCCCTCTGTCGCTGCGGTAGCGCATGTGGCACGAGGCTGGTTTTATGCAGAGGCATCCTCAGCCGCGATCTCCTTCAGCCGTCATCCCGAGCGCAGCGAGGGACCTGTTGTTTGCTGTGCCATCGACAAAAACGGGTCCCTCGCTGCGCTCGGGATGACGGCCGGGGAAACCTCCCGGCCTTGACATAGTTCCATATTTCCAGAATTATGGAACTATGGAAACCGACACCGCCCTTTCCGCCCTGCGCGCCCTCGGCCAGGAGCACCGCCTGGCGGCCTTCCGCGCACTGGTGGCGGCGGGCCCCGACGGCATGTCCGTCGGCGAACTGCGCGAGCGGGTCGATGTGCCCGCGGCCACGCTTTCCGCGCACCTGAATACGCTGCGCAGCGCCGGGCTCGTCGCCGATACCCGCGAAGGCCGCGTGATCCGCGTCCGCGCCCACTACCCGCACATGAACGACCTGCTCGATTACCTCACCGAGAACTGCTGCGGCGGCGCGCCCTGCGTCCCGGCGAAAAAAGCCTCGCGCGCCAATACCGTTGCAACAAACGCGCGATAAGCATCGCCATTCCATAGCCGATGTCCGGAGTGAACCGATGAAAGAACGCATCTACAACGTGTTGTTCCTGTGCACGGGGAATTCGGCGCGCAGCATCATGGCCGAAGCGATACTCAATACCCTGGGCGACGGCCGCTTCCGCGCGTACAGCGCGGGCAGCCACCCGAGCGGACAGGTGCAGCCCATGGCCATCGAGCTGGCGCGATCGGTCGGCTACTCGGGTGAAGACCTGCGCAGCAAAAGCTGGGACGAATTCGCGGCCGCCGACGCCCCGGAAATGGACATGGTGATCACCGTCTGCGACAACGCCGCGGGCGAAGCCTGTCCGGTGTGGCTGGGTCAACCTACCCTCGCGCATTGGGGCGTACCCGACCCCGTCGCCGAGAACGGCGACGAAGACGCGCGCAAGCGCGCCTTCGTATCCGCGTTCGCGACGCTGCGCAGGCGCATCGAGCTGCTGCTGGCGCTGCCGTTGGACAAGCTCGACCGCCTGGCCGCGCAGGCCAAGCTGCAGGCCATCGGACAGGCCGGCAACGAGTGACCGCCTCGCATCGCCTGCTGGGGGAATTCCTCGCGACCGCATGGCTGCTGGCGGCGGTGATCGGTTCGGGGATCATGGCCGAACGGCTCTCGGGCGGCAATGCGGGCATCGCCTTGCTGGCCAACACGCTCGCCACCGTCGGCGCGCTCTACATCCTGATCGAAGTATTCGGCCCGGTCAGCGGCGCGCACATGAATCCGGCAGTCAGCGCGGCGATGGCGCTGCGCGGCGAACTCGCATGGCCGATGCTGTCCGCATACGTCGCCGCACAACTGCTCGGCGCGGCTTGCGGAGCCTGGCTGGCGCACGCGATGTTCGATCTGCCGATATTGCAACTTTCGGCCAAGGTGCGCAGCGGCGCGGGCCAATGGATCGCCGAAGCCGTGGCGACGGCCGGTTTGCTGCTGGTGGTGCTGCGCGCGCCTGCCGCGCGCGTGGCCGCGATGGTCGCGGCCTACATCGGCGCGGCCTACTGGTTCACCGCATCGACGTCCTTCGCCAACCCTGCTGCCGCATTCGGGCGCATGCTCAGCGACAGCTTCGCCGGCATCGCGCCCGCCAGCGTGCCCGGCTTCGTGATCGCGCAATTCGCAGGCGCCGGACTCGGCCTTGCGTTGCACCGGTTGCTCGGCCGCGCCGAACCGAAAACCGCAAGCGAGACGATATGAACGCAACTTCGCCCGATCCGCGATTCACGATCTACCACAACCCCGATTGCGGCACGTCGCGCAATACCTTGGCGTTGATCCGGAATAGCGGCGTGGAGCCGGTGGTGGTCGAATACCTCAAGACGCCGCCGGACCGCGCCACCCTGACGGGCCTGATCGCCGCAATGGGCATGCCGGTGCGCGCGCTGCTGCGCGAAAAAGGCACGCCCTACGCCGAACTCGGCTTGGGCGACGCTGCGCTGTCCGACGACGCATTGATCGATGCCATGCTCGCGCATCCGATCCTGATCAATCGCCCGATCGTCGTCACCCCGCTCGGCGCGAAATTGTGCCGCCCGTCCGAAGCGGTGCTCGACCTGCTGCCGTCGCCGCAACTCGGGCCTTTCGTCAAGGAAGACGGCGAAGTGGTCATCGACGAAGCCGGACGCCGGGTGGTCTGACGTGTTCGACCCGCTGCCCAACTTGGACGGCACGCCGTTCGAATCCCCTTCGCTGGATCGCCTGCAGGCTATCGGCGCCGCCGCGCACAAGCCGCGTTTCCTGCTGCTGTACGGATCGCTGCGCAAACGTTCCTACAGCAAGTTGCTGGCGATGGAAGCGGCCCGCCTGCTCGAGGCCATGGGCGGCGAAACGCGATCGTTCGACCCCGCCGGGCTGCCCTTGCCCGACGATGCGCCCGACACGCATCCGAAAGTGCGCGAATTGCGCGAGCTCGCGCGCTGGGCCGAAGGCATGGTCTGGTGCTCGCCCGAGCGGCATGGCGCCATGACCGGCATCATGAAAGCCCAAATCGATTGGATTCCGCTCAGCCAGGGCGCAGTGCGGCCGACCCAGGGGAAAACGCTGGCGGTGATGCAGGTATCCGGCGGCTCGCAGAGCTTCAACGCCGTCAACCAGCTGCGCATCCTGGGACGCTGGATGCGCATGCTGACCATTCCGAACCAGTCTTCGGTGCCCAAGGCCTACCAGGAATTCGACGAGGCCGGCCGCATGAAGCCGTCGCCCTACTACGACCGCGTGGTCGACGTGATGGAAGAGCTGATGAAGTTCACGCTGCTGACGCGCGACATCGCCCCGTATCTTGTCGACCGCTACAGCGAACGCAAAGAGAGCGCCGCGGAAATGTCGCGGCGCGTCGGTCAAACCGCGATCTAACCGCCTGTCGCGGATTCGCCGCAGGTCTTGCGCAGCGACAAGGCCGCGGCGATGTCGCGCCAGTCGAACGCGGCCACCGCCATGTCGTCGTGCACCGCATAGAAGACGCCATTCGGGAAGCGCTTGGTCGCGCCCGCATGCAGCCACACGCCATCGGTATTGCCGACGATTTCGCCGGAAAACGCGCCGATATGCCGCAGCGTCTTGCGGTCGAAAACGTGGAACAGGCTGCGATCCTTGAATTGGTCGGTCGCGAGCCAATAGCCGCTGCCGTCCGGGCATTGCCATAGGGCGATGCCTTCGGCCTGCGCTCTGAAAAGGCCCAGGCCGAGGGTGCGGCCGCGGAATTTGCCATCCATGCCGTATTCGCGCACCGCGGTGCCGGTGGCGGTGTCTTCTTCGGCGATCAGCAACCGGTCCTGCGCGGGGTCGCCCCACAGCGATTCGGGGATGCGGATCGCGCCGGCCTCGGTGATGTCGCCGAAGGCGCCGACATAACGCGTTTCGATGGACTTGCCCACCCGCTTCACCGCATAGCGCTTGATCCGCGCGTCCAAGGCCGGCAGCGGCGGCACGATGTCGTCGCCGTTCTCGTCCTTGCCGGCCATATAGGCGTCGCTGACCAGCGCTTCGACTTCGCCAGGGCCGGTTTCGCGCAGCCAGAGGCCGTAAGGCTGCTGCAATTGCTCGGCGCCGAACACGCCGACCGACCGCAAGTCCGGCAACGCCAGCACTTGCACGCGATGGTTGTCGCGTTCGACCACGAATACGAGGTCTTCGAACACGAAGATGCCGTTGGGCCGGTCGAACTGGCCGTCGCCGCCGCCTTTGGATCCCATGCGCCTCACGTCGGCGCCGGTATCGCCGTCGTAGACCATCAGCCGGTCGGTCGCCTTGGACGTCGCCAGCAGCAAGGTGCTGCCATCGGCCGCGGTCCATGCGGCGGGCGAATCGATGTTCTCGTCGGGCGTGGCGGAGGTGAGGAAAGCCTCCCGAACGACTTCGTGCGGCACGCCGGCTGCGGCCAGCATCGGATCGGCATCGGTCTCGTCGGGCTCGCGCGCGACAGGCGTGGACGCGCAACCGTAAAGCAACAGCAACACGGCCAACAGCATGGCTCGACGCATCATGACGGATCCCCTCGTGGTTTCTGCAAGTTAAGTCGCGGTGGGCAAGCCTTATACACGACGCCGGCGAAGGTTTGATGTCTTGTATTTCGTTTCCGCTACGGCATCGCGACCGCGGCGAGACAGCATCGGCGATGTCATATTTCCGCCACGGGGCTCGCGTACACAGTCCGGCTGACACCAGCCGGGGATCCATCGAGATGATCAAGCGCAACAGGGCGGCTGCGCTGCCGCAGGCATTGGCGATCGCGTTGCTGGCCGCGGCCGGCGCGCCGGCCATGGCCCAGGACGCGCCGCAAGCCGCGCCGGGCGACGCCGGCGCCAAAGACCTGGACAAGATCGTGGTGCCGGGCGAGATCATCTACCGCGACCGCACCGACGCGATCGCGCCGACGCTGTCCTACGACCTGGAATATTTCCAGCGCTTCGAGCCGCTGACGGTAGGCGACATGCTCAAGCGCGTGCCCAGCGTGGCGTTCGTTTCCGACGTGCTGGAATACGACGGCGCGCGCCTGCGCGGCCTGGACCCGGGCTATACGCAGATCCTGATCAACGGCAAGAAGGTGCCCGGCGCCGGCGACGACCGCTCTTTCTTCGTCGACCGCATCCCGGCCGAACTGGTCGAGCGCATCGAGATCGTGCGCAGCCCCAGCGCCAACCGCTCCGGCGACGCGGTCGCCGGCGCGCTGAACATCGTGCTGCGCGACGCCTACGAATTCGACGGAAAATACCTGCGCGCCGGCGGCTTGCGCTTCGACGACGGCGAGACCAAGGGCACGTTCGGCGCGGTCGCCGGCGGCGAAGTCGGCGGCGGGCGCCTGCTCGGCGGCGTCAACGTGCAGGGTCGCTACAACCCCAAGCGGAAGCGCAGCGACCGCTTCGAAGAACCCGGCGGCGCATTCACCGACCGCGAAGACCAGTCCGACACCCGCGACGGCACCGATTCCAGCGCCAACCTGTCCTATACCCGCGACATCGGCACCGGCCGGCTGACGTTGGACGGCTTCTTCGTCCGCACCGAGCGCACCGAGACCGAGCATTCGCTGGAATACAACCACCCTTCCAGCACCAGCCGCGACCATCTGCTGTCGGTCAACGACCAGCGCGAAGACATCGAGCAGGACAATTGGGCGTTCGGCGCGGGCTACGAATTCGACATGGCCGGCGGCCGCACCGAGCTGGACCTGGATTACGCGCGTTTCGACGACAACACCGTCACCACCGAGGAAGAAACCGGTTTCGACGACGAAGACACGCCGCCGTCCTTCGACGGTTTCGAAGGCACCCGCACGCTGACCGACGTCCGCGACAAGGAATTCAGCGTCAAACTGGCGCACAAGCGCGAAGTCGGCACCGCGCAGATGGAATTCGGCGTCGACTACAACGACAAGAAGCGCGCCACCGTGCTGCGGGTCAGCGAGGTTCAGGCCGAGGACGAAGGCGATCCCTTGCCGCCTTACGCCGAGTTCGAACGCGCCTCCAGCGGCATCGACGAGCGCCGGCTCGACCCATACCTGATGTTCTCCGGGCGCGGCGGCAACCTGGCCTGGGAAGCGGGGTTGCGCTACGAAACCACCGACGCCGACATTTCCGCGGATGGCGTGAAACGTTCCAACGAATATTCAGAACTGCTTCCTTCCGCGCACCTGCGCTGGGATCTGAGCGATGCCAACCGTATCAATTTCTCGCTGGGCCGCACCGTGCGCCGGCCGAATTTCAATTATCTGCTGCCGCTGACGCTGGAAGAGGAATACGGCGACAACGATTTCGTCGGCAATCCGCTGCTCGATCCCGAAACCGCCTGGGGCGTGGACTTTGGCTTCGAGCGGCGCCTCGGCCGCCAGGGCGTGGTAGGCATCAACGTCTTCTACCGCGACGTGCGCGACCTGATCGAGATCGTCAACACCGGCGCGCCCAGCGCGACCGCGCTCGGCGATTTCGAAGACGAAGTCGAGGAATTTCTGGACGAAAACCCAGGCGCCGACCCCAGCACGCCCGGTTTCCCCGAATTCGATCCGGACAGCTTCGTCTACACCGCCGCCAACGTCGGCGACGGCCACGTTTACGGCATCGAGTTCGATTTCTCGACACCGCTGACCGCGCTGGGCATGCCCGACACCGGCGTGTTCGTGAACTACTCGTGGCTGGACAGCAAGGTCGACGACGCCTTCGGCGAACGCCGGTTCAACGGCCAGGCCCACTACGTATACAACGTCGGCTTCATCCAGGACCTGCCGTCGGTCGGCATGGCCTTCGGCGCCAGCTACCGCCGCCAGGGCGACGCATTCGACCGTCTGCTCGCCGAAGAAGTCACCACGCGCTACGGCGCCGATCTCGAAGTCTTCGTCGAGAAGCGCTTCGGCGACCGCTTCTCGATCCGGCTCACCGGGTCGAACCTGCTGGACCTGGCCAAGGACGAGGCGTTCAACAAGTTCGACAACGCGGCCGACCAGCTCGAGCGCGATTTCGACGAATACGAACTAGAGCGCGAAAAATCCGGCCCGGTCTACCAGCTGATCGCGCGTTATGCGTTCTGAGCGTCGCCCTGCTCTTCGTAGGAGCGGCTTTAGCCGCGAGCTCTTCCGACCAGATCGCGGCGAACCGATGGAAAGAGCTCGCGGCTGAAGCCGCTCCTACGAAGAGCGAAACCAATCCCCTTTTTCAAGAGGGATTGCGTTGAGAGAACCGGCGCTTACTCCTGCTGGGGGTCGCGCGTGACTTCGAACTGCTTCACGTCGCGCACGGTCAGTTCCGATGCGCGCGTCGGCGCCACCAGCGCGGTCGGCGGATCGTCTTCGTCCCAGGTGCAGGGGTTGAAGGTTTGTCCGCCCGTCGCCGTGGGCAGCGCGCGCGCCACGGTCGCCGACAGCTGCAGCGAATAGTCCGCAGCGGTGAGCGTCACGCCCGGCGAGGCCGTAACGCAGGTCTGGCCCGACGGCTGGAAGCGGCCGAAAGCGGTGGTTCCTTTCAGGTTGCGGAACCACTTGTCGCGATGCGGCGGCTGGTTGCAGGCGCCGGTCGGCAGCATCGGCGCCACCGACGGCGCCTGCGCGGTGCTGTGGCAGCTCATGCAGGCCGAAGCGGGATTGTCGACAGGGCCGTTGAGACGGCCGTCGACGCCCAGATGCGCCAATGCATAAGCGGGCGCATCCGTATTGATCCACGACTCGTCGATCGGCGCGCCGCCGGGATCGTTGCCCCACATCAACCCCACCGGCACCATCTTGCGCCAGGGCGACGCGCCGGATTGCTCGGCGTCGTAGGCGTAGGTCGCGAAGTACCAGCCGGTAGGGCCGGCTCGCTTGTCCTTCACCGCGATATCGATCTGCATCAACCGTACCGACACCTTCGGTCCGTCCGGATTCGGCAGGATGTCCAGCTTCAAGGAACCGGCCAGCAAGTCGTCCGGGAAGTTCGACGGCTTGGCCGCACTGTAAAGCAGCTTGAAGACGAAGCTGCCTTCGGTGAAGCGCATGCCGCTCAACTTAGGACTGTCGACGCCCGGCGTTGTCGTTTTCCACAATTGCTGGAACACGCGGCCGCCGCGCGCATCGTAATAGGCGACGGCGTAGTTCTGGAAAGCGGCGGTGTTGCCGCCGAGTTCGCCGACGCGCACGGTGCGCTCGAGCGTCATGCCGTGCGCGGCCTCGCGCGTGCCCGGCGAGTCGGTCGGGCCGTAGAACATGCGCGGCGCCGGATACCAGGCCTGGTTGCGCTGCGATGCGGGCACCGGGCCGCCGGCGGGATCGCGGTAGTTCGAGTCGGCGGTCAGTTGCGGCGTCAGGCTTTTCGCGACCTTGCTGGTCAACGCGTAATTGCGCAGCGCCAAGGCATAGGCCAAGCGCTCGTCGGGATCGCGCGGATCGAAGGCCTGCCAGGGACGCGAACCGCTCGGCACGCCGGTCGCCGCTTTCTCCAGCAACGACGGCTGGAACCAGGGACCGTCGTACGACGACGGGATCGTATCCTTGGGCACGATGAAGTCTGCGAACTTGCCGCGGCACTGCGCGACGTAATTGCCGCTGGCGCTCGGCCGCCCGCTGCTGGTCACCGACAGGCAACGCGCGCCGGGCGCGCAACCGGTGGCTTCGGGCAACAAGGCTGCGCTGGGCGCTGCAGCCGGCGCTGCGGCGTCGGGCACGTCCGCCGGCTCCGCCTCGGACGCTCCCGCGGGCATGGCGCTATCGCGTTGCGGCGAATCGCTGCTGCAGCTGACGATCGCCAGGGGTATCAGCCATAAAGCGGCGAGACGTACGTATCCGGTCGACATGGGCCCTTCCTTTCCTTGTTCGTCGGTCCCCTGTGCGCAACGCCGCCGCCGCTACCGGCGGTCTTTTCTTTCGATTGCGCTAAATCGGTGAACGCAGCGGATCGGCGGCACCGGACAACACGGAACGCCGAATGCGGCGCGCGCACCGGTTAACCCCTTCCAACGCCGTTCTGCGGGCCTCTGGCCCGAATATTGTCCGTCCCCGATGCGGAAGCGCGTTGACTCCAGGTGTCCCCGTAGGCGGGCCGGGGCTGGTTCTTTTGAGGATGGACCCATGAATCACCGCGCTTACCGTATGCCGGCGTGGCTGTCTGCCGGAACACCGCTGACGGGGATATCGCTGGCGTTGATGCTGTCGCTGCCGCCGACGGCTACGCAGGCGCAGAACGCGCCCAAGGCGCAGCGCATCAGCACCGGCGAAGTGAAGCAACGCATGCGCGCGCAGCCGCAAGGCGCGACGGTGCCGGCGCAGATCACCAAGCAGGGCAACAGCATGGTGCTGCAGACCGCCGATTCCGCGGTGAAAGTGAACAACGCCGACTATCTGGGCCAGCAGGTCCGGCAGATGCCGGTGCAAGCGACAGTGACCGAAGGCCCGGGCGATTCGGTCGAAATCAAGGCTGTCGAACTGCAGGCGACCAAGCGCTGGAACGATCGCTCGCCGGCCTGGCGCGCGCGCTACGGCAACGTCGACGCCGCGCAGAAGAAGCTCAGCGGCATCGCCGAGAAAGCCTTGAGCGCCGAAGCGACCGATTCGGACCTCAAGCAGCTCAAGCAAAGCGTGGAAGACACCGAGCAGCAGGTCATCAAGGCCTACCGGGCCCTGCCGGAAAGCCAGCGCCAGGAGCAGCGCGCCCTGGTCGAGCAGCATGCCGAGCTGCGCCGGCTCAACAAATCCCTGTACGGCATCGATCGCGACGATCGCTACCCGCCGCAGGCCTACGAACGCATCTACGCCAATTCGCGCGGCGCCTTCGCGCTGCGCGTGAAAGGCCAGGACAAGCCGCGCTGCAGCGCGGTGCTGATCGGCGAGAAACTGGCGCTGACCAACAACCACTGCATCCTGGAAGAGGCGCCTGAAGAGCTGGAAGCGGTTTTCGACTACGAAGACGACCTGTCGGGCCAGCACATGACGAGCAAGGTGTTTCCGCTTTCCAATATCCGGCTGACCGACGAAGACGAGCGCGGCAAACTGGATTTCGTGCTGTTGGAACTGGGCGCCAATGCCGACGGCGCCCTGCCCGGCCGGGTTTATCCGGTGCAATGCCTGTCGTTGAAACCGGTGAAGCGCGACGACCCGCTGTACGTGGTCGGCTTCCCGCTCGGCGAACCGCGCACCGTGCACGACAACGCCTTCGTCTATTTCCCGTTCCGGGTGACGCCCGACGAGTACGCCGAGATCAAGATGCTGGTCAGCGCAGAATTCGATTCGATCGAGGCCGAAGAGCAGTCCTACCGCGAAGGCAAATTGAAGGAATTCGTCGACAGCTACCAGCTGCGCGAGAACGGCGGACAGCCCTACTACGAATACATCAGCATGCGCTTCGACCAGCAGCCGACCATCGGCGCCGACAGCGACACCTACCATGGCAATTCCGGCTCGCCGGTCTACAACCGGCGCACGCACGCAGTGATCGGGCTGCTGTTCGACGGCCAGGAAGACCTGTCCGAACCTTGGGCCGCGGGCTGGCGCGCGCACGAAGCGGTGCTGCCGATCACTCAGGTCGTCGAGCGCCTGGACAACGCGGCACCGGCCTGGCGCGAAGACCCTCGCGTCTGCGTCCAATCGAACTGAGGAGCGCACCATGCTGCGAGCACGGCCGTTGTGGATGCTGTTGTTGCTGGTCGGGATCGCGGCCTGCGATCGCGGCCCGTCGCCTGAGGCGGCCAAACCGCCGGCGACACCGCCTGTGGCGGAAACGCCGGCGACGCCGCCTGCGGAAAAGCCCTACACGCAGGGCTACGTGATCGAACTGGCGCCGGGCCAGACCCCCGCCGACATCCGCACCGCAGCCGACGAAGTTTTCGATGCGGTCGTCTCGGTGGAACCGTTATTTCCTGATGCGAACCCGGCCGACGATCCGGAAAACCTTTCGCGCATCTATCGTTTGCGCGTAGCCGATCCGCCCATGCCCGAGCAGCGGCCGTGGGACAACGCCTACGCATTGCGCGAACGCGGCGGCTTCCTGCAGGTGGAACCCGATACCGACGACACCCTGATCGAAGCGCAGAAGCGCTCGGCCGCCACCGCCTGCTTCGGCGACGAAGGCGTGCCCGCGCCGACCGATCCGGCCTGGTCGCTGGATGCCGACCACATGGCCGTGCGCAGCGCACGCCAGATCGCACCGCCGCCGGGCGGCAAGCGGCTGGGCGAAGGCGTGCGCATCTGCCATCCCGACAGCGGCTGGACCGATCACATCGATCTCGACGGCGTCCGCATCGACCGCAGCGCCACGCTCAACCTGATGGAAGGCGGCAACGACGCGCGCGATCCGCTCGGCTATTCCGGCAATCCCGGCCACGGCACCAAGACCGGCAGTGTGCTGATCAGCGACGGCGGCTTCGGCGCGTCCAGCGGCACCACAGCGCCGGGCACCGTGGTCGGGCTGGCGCCGAAGGCGACGCTGGTGCCGATCCGCACCTTCAACAGCGTGGTCCGCATCCTGGATTCCAACGTGGCTCGCGCGGTGCGCCACGCCACGACCGCGAAGTGCGACGTGCTGTCGATGAGCCTGGGCGGACGCATGTTCTTCGGCCTGGAGCGCGCGATCAACGATGCGGTGCGCCGCGACGTGATCGTGGTCAACGCGGCCGGCAACTGCATCGGCATCGTGGTCGCGCCGGCCAGTTACGACAATGCGATCGCGGTCGCCGCCACCAACGTCGACAACAAACCGTGGAAGGGTTCGTCGAAAGGCCGTGCCGTCGATATCGCCGCGCCGGGCGAGGACGTGTACGTCGCCGATGCGGTGCAGGGGCAACAGGGCACGCGATCCAGCCCCGGCAACGGCACTTCGTTCGCCACCGCGGCGGTGGCCGGCGCTGCGGCCGATTGGATCGCTTTCCATGGCCCGGCCCGCATCAAGGCCGCGCAAGGCAGCCGCACGCGCCGCGATGTGTTCCTGAAAGCGATGCAGGCCAGCGCGCGCGTGCCGCCGGGCTGGGACGCGCAACGTTACGGCGCGGGCATCCTCAACCTCGACGGCCTGCTGCGGCAGCCGCTGGGCGCGCCGGTGAACGAGCTGCGCGCGCCGCCGCGCGACGACACCATCGATCTGCTTTCGCGCACCTTGGACCGCGATCCGGCCGATATCCGAGAAGGCGTGAAGCGCATGTTGAACCAGCCTCAAGACTTGGATGCGGCGTTGCAGCAATACGGTCCGGAATTGCTGGACCTGGCCGCGCGCGATTCGGAGGCTTTCGTGCGCGCCATGCAACCGCCGCAGCCCGGCGCGCTGCAGGCGCCGAACGCCGCGCTGAAACCCATCGCATCGCGCGCGCTCATCGTGCGCATGGATGGCGCGCCGTGAGCGCCAGGCGCGTTCTGCATGGTTTGCAGGCGGCGACGTTTGCGTTCGCCGCGGCGGGGTCGCTTGCCGCATGCGGCGCGGCGAATACGCCGGAATCCGCTACCGCGCCTATCGCGGAAGAAGCCACGCAATCCCCCGCTCCACCGCCAGAACCAGTTGCGAAAACGCCAACCGCTCCGGTTTATCCCGAGCAGGCAACGGTACCGCAAGCGCCTGCGGAGCCACCTCTTCAAGAGCAGCTTCCTCAGCAGCAGGCGCCGCAGACCGAGAACGACGAACAGGCGGCGCCCGAGAAAACGCCGTCCGCCGCTGGCGGCAAAGAGCCTGAGCCCACCACCGTGACGATCACGACATTGTCCAAAGGCCGTGGCGTGCCCGCCCCCACGCGCGACGCCTACAAACAGATCCGCGGCCTGCTCGAGGAACAGAAGAACCAGTCGGCCGTCACCAACATCGAAACCCAGCGCATTGGCATCGAAGGGGAAATGCGGATGTGCGCCGAGTTCCGCGACCGCGCCCAGGCCGAATACACGCTCGAACAGATCCGCAAGATCTCGGCCGAGGTCGAGTTGCTCAATGTCGTCGAAGGACCCTGCCCGCCCACCCAGAGTGCCAAGCCATGAACTCCCACCGCTCACCGCTTTCCCCGTTGCTGATCGCCATGGCGATGCCGCTGGCTTTCGCCGCCTGCAAGCAAGAGCCCCCCACCGCAAGCGATGCCTCGCCACCGCCGCCCGCGGCCACCGAACCGCCGCCGGCCTCGCCGCCGGATGCGATCAAGCCCGCGAGCGGCGCCATCGAGGCCACCGACGAGAGCATCGCCGCCACGCGCCAGCACTTGAGCGAAGCGGCCAAGGCCGCGCGCGAGAAATGGCGCGGCAAGACGTTCGAAGAATTCGAGGCCTCGGTGTTCAAAGAGCCGGGCGAGAACGGTAAATACATCGTCAACGGCGACATCGCCATTCCCGATCGCAAGCTGCTGCAGGAATTCTTCGAGCAGATCCAGGACGACATCGACGGCACCGCGCACGGGAAGCTGGTGCTGAACCAGGTGAACGGCGCGGACGACGTCTGGACCAGCGCCAAGAAGAAGCAGTTGACCTACTGCATCAGCGACGGCTTCGGCACGCGCAAAGCGCAGGTCGTCGCCGATATGAATGCGGCCACGCTGGCGTGGGAACAGGCGGCCAATGTCGATTTCATCCACTCCGCCGGCCAGGACGCCAACTGCAACGCGAGCAACCAGAATGTGGTGTTCGACGTGAACCCGGTGGATGTCGAGGGCGAATATCTCGCGCGCGCATTCTTCCCCAACGACCAGCGTGCCGAGCGCAACGTGCTGATCGACGAATCTTCGTTCGGGCTGGAGCCCGGCGAGAAACTGCAACTGGTCGGCATCCTGCGGCACGAGCTGGGCCACGCGCTGGGCTGGCGCCACGAGCACACCCGGCCCGAGGCGGGCGCGTGTTTCGAGGACGACGAATTCAAGCCGATCACTTCGTACGATCGCTTCTCGGTCATGCATTACCCGCAATGCAACGGCGGCGGCGACTGGTCGCTGACGCTCACTGCCTTGGACCGCGCCGGCGCCGCCTGCGTGTATGGCAAAGGCACGAACAACGCGGAAGATCTCGGCCAGTGCGTGTTCCGGGTGCCCGATGCTCCGGCAAGCGGCGCCGAAACCACCGAGGCGATCGACAACCAAACCGTCGCCAAGGGGGAAAAGAAGCATTACGGTCCGTATTCGGTGAAACCCGGCTCGATCGTCGAAGTGAAGATGACCGGCGCCGGCAGCGGCGCCGGCGATCCGGACCTGTACGTGCGTTACGTCGACAAGCCCGACCTGACGCGCTGGATCTGCCGCCCGTATCTGAGCCATGCCAACGAGACCTGCGAGCTGGAAGTGCCGACGAACCGCAACAAGGTCTTCGTGATGGTGCGCGGTTATGCGGCCGGCGCGTACAAGCTGGAGATCCGCTACACCAAACCCTGACCGCTCTGTAGAGCGGAGCTTGCTCCGCTCCGCTTTTGTAGGTGCGAATTCATTCGCACGCTCTTGTCGGCCGCATATAAGCGTGCGAATGAATTCGCACCTACGAAAAGCAGCGGGGCGAGCCCCGCTCTACAAAGGCAGGGAGTCAGCGAGCGGGCCAGTGCCAAGGCGGCGCATCGAGCGTGCCCTGCCCGACGATGCTGGTTTGGCTGAGCTCCTTTTCCAGCCGGACCGCGTTGCACTCCGGCGCCTCTTCCAGCGCGGCGATCAGGCGCGAGGCATGCGACACCACCCACACCTGGCTGCGCCGCGAAGCGTGCGCGATCAGGCGCGCCAGCGGCGGCAGCAGGTCGGGATGCAGGCTGGTTTCCGGTTCGTTGAGCACCATCAGCGGCGGCGGCCGCGGCGTGTGCAATGCGGCGATCCACAGCAGATAGCGCAAGGTGCCGTCGGACAGTTCCGCGGCCGACAACGGACGCAGCAAGCCATGCTGCGAGAACTGCAGCGAGAACCGGCCTTCGTTCTCGACCACCTCGACCACAGCGCCGGGGAACGCATCGGCAACGGCGGCATCGAGCGCGCGGGCGTCGCCGATCTCGCGGATCGTCTGCCAGGCCGCGGCCAGGTCGCGGCCGTCGTGGCTCAGCACCGGCGTGCGCGTGCCCAGTTGCGGCAGGCGCGCCGGCGATTCGGCATCGCTGCGGAAATGGTCGTAGAAGCGCCAACCGCGGATCGTCTCGCGCAAGGTCAGCACTTCCGGCGCGCGCTCCGGATCGGCGAGCTGGCCGAAGAGGCTCTCGAACCCGTTCAGGTGCTCGGCGACCACGCGCCAGCCGCGGCCGTCGCGAATGCGCGCCATCGGTCCGCGCCGGTCGACCAGCGCATTCGCGCCGCGCAGGAAGGGGCCATTCCAGATCGTTTCGCGCTTTATTTCCGGATCCAATGCGAACGCCGACATCGACGGGATCGGCAACCCCAGATCGATCGCGTAACCGAAATCGTCGCCGGCGAAACCCATCCGCAGCGACACCGATTCCTGCCGCGGCCCGCCCTGCACCGGCACCTCGCCGCTGCGCATGCGCCGGGTGATGTTCTCCGGTCCGGCCCACAACGTGGAACGCAGGCCGCCTTCGCGCGCCAAGGCCGGCACCACCCCGCCCTGCGCGGTCTCGGCGAGCAGGCGCAGGGCGCGGTAGAGATTGGATTTGCCGCTTCCGTTGGCGCCGGTCACCAGATTCAGAGGACCCATCGGCACGACCAGGTCGCGCAGCGAGCGGTAATTGGCGATGGCGAGCGTGGTCAGCATGCGGAGATCCGGGAGTCGATCGGCGGCAGGTTAACCGCCGTCCGTCGCGAAGGCTGCGATCCGGCGGCGCTGACCGCTCGCGCGACGCCAGCGCGTTGCATCCATTAGGGCGACCGTGTCCGGAAATGGCGAGCAACGCAAGCGGCCCGCGCCCTACGCTGGGCGTGCGGCGTTCTCCGCACACCGCCGGACGATCGTTGGTCCGGCGGCTTTTTCCTGTATTGCAGCTAGGAGTCCACCGAAATGTCCGCCTACCCTCAATCCTCTCAATCTCAGCCCAATTTCCCGGCCCCTTCGCGCCATTCCGAAGTCAAGCTGCAGCGGCTCAACGCCGAATATGTGGAAGCCTTCCTGAAATCGGATGCGGACTGGTACGAGCGCCACCTCGCCGAGGATTTTCGCTGCATCCTGTCCGACGGCACCATGATCGATCGCGCGCGTTTCCTGGCGGACACGGCGCAGCCGGCGGCGATGAAGCGTTTCGACGTCGAGGACGTGACGGTGCAATTCGAAGGCGACACCGCGATCGTGCAGGCGCGCGCCGTTTACGAGAAGGCCGACGGCACGCACGGGCAAAGCCTGCACACCGACATTTGGGTGGGCCGCGACGGGCGCTGGCAGGCCTTGCTGGCGCATGCCACTACGGTCGCCGGCGCCTGAAAGTTTATCGCTGCGGTTGCTCTTCGTGGGAGCGGCTTCAGCCGCGAGCTCCTTCCCTCATGTTCGCGCAAGCATGTCGGCAGAGCTCGCGACTGAAGCCGCTCCCACAAAATGGATGCACTAAGCGGCGTTCGCCTGGGACTCCGCATTGCCCTCTTCCCGCTCGGCCAACAAGGCCGCGGCTTCGGCATCGGAAATCACGCGATGGTGCAGCGACTTGCAACGCTCGATGCCGGCGTCGCTGAGCCTGACGATGCCGTCTTCCACCAGCGCCAGTCCGCTGTCGATCAACCGCTGCCGCAACGCGCCCGAATTGGGCGCCGGTTCGAGCCTCTGGTCGATGCGATCCAGGACATCGAGCAGGGCCAATTCTTCGAGACTCATCGGATCCATCGCGCATTCCAGGGCAGGCGGGGCGGAAATGATGACACCTGCCGCCGGCCCTTGCGAATACGGCCGAACCTGAACGAGTTACCCGCCCGTCGGCCGCAAGTCGTGCTCGGAGAGTGGGCTTTCCGCGGGGCATTTCCGGTCCGGAAAGTCGAAGCGCTGCCGCAGCGCCAGGCCGCAGGCGTTGATCGCCTCCACCTCCTTGCCTACCGCTCGGCATTCGTCGTCGAAGGCGCGCGCGAAATCGTCCTTGCGCCTGACGAAGCCCTCGCCGCACTTGCGCGCCAGCACGATGCGTTGCAGATCGTCCTCGGCGGCGTTGGTGCCGTCCAGGCCGTACTCCTCCAGTTCGGCCTCGGTGAGGATGCGCAGGCTGCGGTTGGGCACCGTCATCATCAGGTCGGCCACGGCGACCGCGGCGCCGTTGCGCTCCAGGTAATCCTTGATCTGCGCGTACACCTCGCGCAGTTCCTTGCTCAATTCCGCGCGCGACGTCGCCGAGGAACCGACCCGCACCATGCGATGGATGCCGACCTTGCCCGCGACCAACCGCATGTCGCCCGCCGCCAGCACCAGCACGCAGGCGCTGTGGCAGATGGCGCCTTCGCGCACCCAGATCGTCCAGTCCGATTCGGCGATGGCGTCTCCCGCTTTGATCGCGTCTTCGATCAGGCCGCCGCTGGAATCGAGATCGAGAATGCGCTTGTCGATGCCGAGATTGTTCGCGATCTCGGCCACCCGTTCCACCAGCGCGGTGAACTCGGCGGTGATCTTGCCCTGGTAGCGCAGCCGCACCAGGCCGCGGTCCGCGCACGCTTCCAGCGCATTGCGCACGCTGGAAAACCCGAGCGAGAGCAGAGGCTCGCCGTCGCCTTTCTCTACGTAATCCGATTCGCAGCTGACGTACGCCTTGCCTGAGGCCAGCTGCATCGGCGTCCAGTCCGTCTCGCGCGGCGGCGCTTCCGCCTCGCGCCGCGCTTCGGTCTTGATCGGCATCTTCTCGACCACGGCACCGCCCAGCGCGCCGCTGTCGTCCTCGCGCGTCGCCACCTGGCCCGAGGTTTTGGGGGTTTCGTCGGCAGGAGGTTTCTGGTTGCAAGCCGTCAACGCAAAACAAAGCGCCAGCGGCAGCCAAGGCTTGAACATGCTTAGGACCAAGTCGCTGAAGGTGGGTATGCCGTGCCGCTCGTCCCCGATGCGGCAGCGGCGATACAAGACGATAGTCTAGGCCGCGGGCGGGCCCGAGTGCAGAACCCGCGATGAATCTCGTCGAATAAAGCGCCTAAACGGCGGCCACGAGCGTGGCTTCGACCCGCACGCCCGCTGCACGCCGCAGCGGCATGGACGTTCGGCTTGGCGGGCTAGGGCCGGCTCAGCGACCAGAAGCCGATGTCGCGCCGGTGGCGGTAGCCCATCCGCTCATACAGGGATTTCGCGCGGGCGTTGTCGTGGCTCACATGCAGGAACGGCGTGCGGCCGCATTCTAGCGTGTCGTTGGACAGCATCGCGGTCAGCCGCCGCGCATAGCCGCGGCCGTTGAAATCGGGATGGGTGCAGATCGCACTGATCTCCTGATACGCATCGGTGCCCAGCCGCTCGCCGATCATCGCCGCCAGCCTTCCGTCCTGGTAGATGCCGAAGTAGCGGCCCATCTCCATGGTGCGCGTGCGGAAGTAGTGCGGATACACCAGCGCGGTCAGCGCCAGCACGTCGGCGCGATGCGCCTCGTTCAACGCGACTATCTCCGGCCCTTCGGTCATGGCCAACGGCTCGGTGCAGATCATCTGCGCAAGCGGACGGAACGCTTCGAGCCGCCACCCATCCGGAACGCCCGGCGCCACGCCCAACAGATAGACGCTTTCGCCGGGCGCGACCAGCGTTTCGAGCGCTTCGGCCACATCCGCATCGGCGCCGGCCACGCCCAGGAAAGGCGCGAAATCCGCCGGGTAGCGCGCCGCGTCGCCGGCCGTCGTCGCGATGGCGCGGTGGCGGGTATGCAGCGAAGACCAGAAGGGATTGTCCAGTTCCGTCGTAGCCATGCGTTTCGCTCAGCGTTTGCGTTTGGCCGCAGCATCGAAACGGCGGCGAGCATCGTCGATCTGCTCGCTGTTCTCGAGCGCCCAACGCCCCAGCGAGGTGACCGGCCCGACCAACGATTGTCCGAGCGGCGTGAGCGCGTACTCCACGCTCGGCGGTACTGTGGGGTATACCGTGCGCGTGACCAGGCCGTCGCGTTCCAGGTTGCGCAAGGTCAACGTCAGCATGCGTTGCGACATGCCCTCGATCGAGTGCTTGAGCGCATTGAAGCGCCAAGGGCCTTCGCTCAACACCACGATGACCAGGATGCTCCACTTGTCGCCGATGCGGGACAGGATCTCGCGGACCGGCGCGCAGGACGCCTGTGTGTGCCTTGGTTTCAAGTTTGTGCCTTCTTGTGGACGCGGACCGTAGTCACTAATGTGACCCTAGTTCCCTTTTGTAACCCATGAAGGACTAAAAGTCATGATCAAGATCGCACTCATCGTCGGCAGCACCCGTCCGCAGCGTTTCGCGGACGTGCCGGCCCGCTGGATCGCGCAAGGCGCCGCGGCCAGGCCGGATTTGCGGCTGGAAACGCTGGACCTGCGCGACTACGCCCTGCCGTTCTACCGGGAGCCGATGTCGCCGCTGGCTTCCAACGGCGTTTACACCGATGCGGCCGCGGAGGCCTGGCGCCGCAAGATCGGCGAGTTCGACGGCTATATCGCCACCGTGGCCGAATACAACCACGGTCCGACCGCGGTACTGAAGAACGCGCTGGACTCCGCGTTCTACGAATGGAACCGCAAGCCGATCGCCTTCGTCGGCTACGGCGGCGCCGGCGGCGTGCGCGCCATCGAACACCTGCGCGGCGTGGCGGTGGAGCTGCAGATGGCGCCGATCAAGGCCGAAGTGAACATCGGCATGGAACCGTTCATCGGGATGCTGATGCAGGGCAAAGCGCCGGACGACTACGAGCACCTGGCGAAGGCGCGCGAGACGATGTTCGACCAGCTGGCCTGGTGGGGCAACGCGCTCAAGGCGGCGCGGGAAAGCCTGGCGGAGGCGGCGTAAGCCCGCTTTGCGGAGTCTGGAGGCTCTGGGCTCTGTGGGAGCGGCTTCAGCCGCGAGCTTTTGACGGCATTGCCGCCCGTCGAAGAGCTTGCTGCTGAAGCCGCTCCCACAAGCTTCCGCAACGAAGCGGTGACTGGGAATTAACGCCGTTTCAGGCATCTTGAACCTCCCTTCGAACGGAGCGAGGCCAGTCATGTCCTACGTCGACGGATTCGTGATGGCGGTGCCCACTGCCAACAAAGACAAGTTCATCAAGCATGCCAACGAAGGCGACTCGGTCTTCATGGAGAACGGCGCGACCCGCGTCCTGGAATGCTGGGGCGACGACGTGAAATCCGGCAAGCAGACCGACTTCATGCGCGCGGTGAACGCCAAGGACGACGAAACCGTGGTGTTCTCGTGGGTCGAATGGCCCGACAAGGCCACCCGCGACACCGGCATGGAAAAAGTGATGAAGGACCCGCGCATGATGCCGGAAAAGAATCCGATGCCGTTCGACGGCATGCGGATGATTTTCGGCGGTTTTTCGCCTGTGGTCGAGTTGGAAACCAAGCACTGATACTGATCGTTCGTGGCAGGCCGCGGGGTGGGTTCAACCCGCCTCGGGTGGGGCGCTCGCCTTTAAGCCGTCATTCCCGCGAAGGCGGGAATCCAGCGACTTTGCTTCTGTAAGAAGCCACGATGCGTCCGAGATGTCGCGCACCCTCACCCAACCCTCTCCCGCAAACAGGAGAGGGCTAAGCTCAAGTCACTGGATCCCCGCCTTCGCGGGAATGACGGTTTTTCCAAAGCCCGAGATTTTCAGAAGTTCTTCTGCACAACCACCGCAAAATGGCTGCCGGCAACACGGTATCCGTTCAAGGTGTAAAGCTCGGGCTCGGCCGTGGTCCAGGTCTGCTCCAGCGATAACGCAAAATCGCGCGGGAGCGCGCGGGTCAGCCCGATCTTGTACGCGGTATACGCAGTGCGGTCGTTCGGAACACCGGTCTGCGGATTGCGCCCGCGCGGCTGCTTGCGCGCCACGTGCGCGCCCAAATACCACTTCTCGCCGAACCCGCGTCCCGCGCCCAGGTCGAAGTAATAGGATCCCTTCGAGTTGGGCGTACCGTACGAGTCGCTGACGGAGTAATTCAATTTGGCGCTCAACCCGCGCCAGCCGACGAAGCCCACCAACTCGTTCGTGTTCGGCTCCTGCGCCGGCGGATTCTGCGGCGCGTAATGTCCCGGGAATTCGACCCGCATCGCATAGCCTCTTACCATCCAGTCGCCGCTTATCCAGCGATAGCCCGCATAAGCGTCCAGCTCGAAGTGAACGCTGCTGCCGGCGTAGACCTTGTCGACCCAGTTGATCGTGGTTACGTCCAGGCCTGCGTACCAACCGCTGGAGTCGTAGTAGTTCACTTCGATTTGCACGGAAGGATTGCCGACGCTCTGCGAGAGCCCGCGCCCGACATAGTTGCTCATCAACGCGACATAACCGCTCGGCCGGTCGAGATCCGATGCGGCGCGCGCCGCCGCACTCGAACCGAAGGCGCAAACGGCGGCGAAGGCCAAAGCGGTACGCAACGGCCATCGTGGAGGATTCCGCCGCAAACGCGCTGGTTTCATGACCGACCTCATGGGATAACGAACGTAAGAGGCGCGCCGCACCGGACCGCTGCGGCGCACAAGCGCTCATTGTTCGTTCCGCGCGATCGAAGTCCAGGTCCATTCTCGCCCCGCCGGCCAGGCCACTTGCCGGGCCCGGCCGCAACCGCGACGCTTACACCTTCGCGCCCTTCCACTTGCCGCGGCTGAACAGCCACAGCGTGAACAGCCCCACCGACGTCTCGGACACGAATACGGCCCAGAACACGCCGGTCTGCTGCCAACCCAACGAAATCGCCAGCGCATACGACAGCGGAATCTGGATCAGCCAGAAAAAGACGATGTTGATCTTGGTCGGCGTGACCGTATCGCCGGCGCCGTTGAAGGCCTGCACCGCGACCATCCACCAGCCGTAGACGAAGAAGGAATACGACAGGATCCGCAGCCATTCGCCGCCGACGGCGATCACCGCGGCGTCGTCGGTGAAGATGCCCATCAGCTGTTCGTGGAAGAAGAAGAACAGCACCGAGATCACGACGGTGAACGCCATGTTGTACCAGCCGATATGCCACACCGACGCTTCTGCGCGGTCCGGCTGGCCGGCGCCCAGGTTCTGCCCCACCAGCGTCGCCGCGGCGTTGGACATGCCCCAGGCCGGCATCAGCGTGAACATCATGATCCGGATCGCGATGGTCGCACCGGCGACCGCCTCGCTGCCGATGCCGGCCAGGATGCGCATCAGGAAGATCCACGACGTCATCGCCACGATCATCTGGCCCATGCCGCCCAGCGAAGTGCGCACGATGTTCCACATGATCGCGCCGTGCACGGCCACCTGCGACGCCGCCACGCGGATGTGCTGGCCGCCGCGGAACAGCACCCACAACTGGTACAGCACGCCCGTGCCGCGGCCGATGACGGTGGCCATCGCCGCGCCCTCGATGCCCATGGCCGGGATCGGGCCGAGGCCGAAGATCAGAATCGGGCACAGCACGATGTTCAGGCCGTTGGCCAGCCACAGCACGCGCATCGCGATGGCCGCATCGCCCGCGCCGCGGAAGATCGCATTGATCACGAACAGCAGCATGATCACGGCGTTCGCGCCGAGCATCCACTGCATGTAGGGATAGCCGTGCTCCAGCGTCCACGCGTCCGCGCCCATCAGGCGCAGCAGCTCCGGCGCGAAGAAAATGCCGGCCAGCGCGAACGGCACCGACACCAATAGCGCGACCAGGATCGCCTGCACAGCGGTGACCGCGGCCTCCTCGCGCTTGCCTTCGCCGATGCGCCGCGCGACGACCGCCGTCACCGCCATCGCCAGGCCCATGCCGACCGCATACAGCAGGAACAGCAGGCTTTCGGTCAGCCCCACCGTCGCCACCGCGGACGGGCCGAGCTTGGCGACGAAGAAGATGTCCACCACCGCGAACGTGGATTCCAGCACCAGTTCCAGCACCATCGGCACCGCAAGCAGGAACACCGCACGGCGCATCGGGATCTTGGTGTAGTCCGCGTTGGTGCCGCGGATCGCGTCGCGGATGGCGGCCCAGGTCGAACCGGCCGGTGGCGGCGGGGCTTCGAGCGTGGCTTCGGGGGCGGAGGAATTATCTTGGGTCATGTTCGCGGGCCATGCGTTTTGGGGAAGTGTAGCGGTCTGGCGCCCCTGGGCCGCCACCGCATGCCCTTATGACGAATCAGCGACGGCCGGATCGACATCGGCTTTCTCCCTCCTCAGCGCGACAAGCCGCTTCTACCCTCTCCCGTTTACGGGAGAGGGACAGGCCCAAAGGGCCAGGGAGAGGGTCCGGCTTTTCGCGCCATCCCTTCGACTCGTCCCGTGCGACATAGCGTGCCGAGCAAGCACCGTGCGATCTGGCCGACCGCAAGCGCAGGCCCGCGACGCGCGCGCCGCATGACTTGTTGCACGCGCATGCGGAGCCGTTATTCGCTGCAATCGCAATTCCCGCTTGCGGACGCGCGCTATGGCCTACCGACGTCTCTTGCCGCTGATGCTGTCCTGCCTGGCGTTCGCCGCAGCTGCGGCCGACGACGAACAAGCCGTCCGCGCGGCCGATGCGCGCTACTGGCAGGCGTACAACGCCTGCGACATACGTACGATGGGTTCGTTGCTGACCGACGACGTCGAGTTCTACCACGACAAAACCGGGCTGACGGCCACGAAAGCCGCCGTACTGGATTCGCTGCGCAAAGGCCCCTGCGCCGGCCCGGACATGCGCCTGCGGCGCGAAGCGGTCGGCGACAGCATCCGATTCCATCCTCTCGCCGGCGGTTTCGCCTTGTTGTCGGGCGCGCATCGTTTCTACGTGCGGCGGGACGGCCAACCCGAACGGCTGGACGGCCAAGCCGAATTCACCAATGTCTGGCAATCCATCGACGGACAATGGCGCATGCGCCGCATCCTGAGCTATGCGCACGGTCCGGTGCCTTACGTCCCGCCCGCGACCCACGTCGTTTTGCCGCCCGCCTTGCTGGCGCGCTATGCCGGCGATTACCGGGGCAAAAGCGTGGGCGACATCGTCGTCGCGGTGGAAGGCGACCATCTTCGCCTGACCGCCGGCCCGCTCGCCGTCACGCTGCGGGCCGAATCTCAAACCCGCTTCTTCGCGCTGGAGCGCGATTTGCGCTTCGAATTCGTCGCGCCGTCCGAAGCGGGCGGGATCCGCACGCTGACCGTTTACGAGAAAGGCGCTGCCGTCGAGACCGCTACCGCGCGATAACGAACTGGGGTGTGACGAACCGTCGCGACGGCGTGACGAAAGGATATCCGCAAGCGCCGGCGTTGCGGTTTGACGATGCGGCACGGTCAAACCGGTCGCAACCTGCGCTACCCTGCTCTGCGGGATCGCGATAGAAGGACCTCCCCATGATCCAGACCCGGCACGGCAGCTGCCATTGCGGCGCGGTGAAATTCGCCGTCGATATCGACCTCGCCCCCGAAGGCCAACGCTCCCCGCAACTGCGCCCAGGCCCGTGGTACGCCACGACCCTGCGCTGCAACTGCTCGTTCTGTGGCAAGACCCGCATGTGGAAGAACCACGTCCCGTCCGAATCGTTCCGTCTGCTGCAGGGCGCCGACCATCTGACCCACTACCGTTTCGGGGAAGGCTCCATCGATCACACCTTCTGCAAGACCTGCGGCGTCTACGCTTTCGTCAGCGCCAGCGAGCCTGCGATGGGCGGCGATTTCTATTGCGTCAACGTCGCCTGCCTGGACGACGTGGGCGACGACGAGCTCGCGGCCGCGCCGATCCGGTATGAAGACGGCGCGAACGATGAATGGGGCCGGTCGCCGCGGGTTACCGGCCATATGTGAACCCGTTCTGTCCGTATTGATGGGCTTTGTCGATTCCGCAATACCCCGTTCGTCGCCGTAATGAGGGCTCCTCCTCCATCCAAGGAAACCACCATGGCCAACAAAGAGAATACCGTCCGTCTCCATCGCGTCTTCGCCGCGCCGCCCGAGCGCGTCTACAAGGCCTTCCTCGATGCCGCGGCGCTGTGCAAATGGCTGCCGCCGAACGGCTTCACCTGCACCGTCCACGAAATCGACGCGAAGGTCGGCGGCAAGTACAAGATGAGCTTCACCAATTTCTCCACCGGCAACAGCCACGGCTTCGGCGGCGAATATCTGGAACTGGTGCCTAACGAGAAGATCGTCCACACCGACAGCTTCGACGACCCGAACCTGCCCGGCGTGATGGTCACCACCATCGTGCTGAAGAAAGTGTCCGTCGGCACCGAAGTGCACATCACCCAGGAAAACCTGCCGGATGCGATCCCGGTGGAAGGCTGCTATCTGGGCTGGCAGGATTCTCTGAACCTGCTGGCGTTGGTGGTGACGCCGGAGATTCCGGATAACTGAGTCCGGCATGCGACGCCCGTAGCCCAGGTAAGCGAAGCGCACCCGGGAGATTGCACCATGTCGAGATCCCGGGTGCGGCCTTCGGCCTTACCCGGGCTACGCCAGCATGCGACGCCCGTAGCCCGGGTAAGCGAAGCGCACCCGGGAGATCGCACCATGCCGTGATCCCGGGTGCGGCCTTTGGCCTTATCCGGGCTACACGTTCGGAAGGATGCTGCCGCCGGCGTAGTTGCCGTGCTGGCGCAGGAAGGCATCGATCTCGCCGACCGTGTGCACCTCGTACACCGACACGATCGGCGTGGCCGAACCGGTGCTCGGATTGACGTTGAAGTTCGTCTCCGGTTCGACCGCGTCGCTGCCGAGTTGGGTCGGGTCGCCGTCGTAATCGTCGATCGTGTGGTGCAAGGCGTCGCGCAGATCCGACAGCAACTCCGGGCTCAAACCGTTCACCCAATCAACGAACGCCTGGCGCTGCCCGGGATCCTTCATGTCGTAGCCCTTGAGTTCGGCATACTGCGTCAGGATCGGCACCGGGCTGTGGCCGTCGCCGCTCTGATCCGTCAACGCCTTGGCCGCATCCGGCGAGAAACCGGCGAATTCGAGGAACGGCGCGGTATCCGGATCGTCCATGTGGATATTCGAATCGCGCGTGCTCTGGATCGCGTAGATGCCGAGCGCGGCGATCGCGGTCAGGCCGATGCCGACCGGCCCGCCCCAGACGCCGATCGCGCCCAAGCCGGACGCCGCGGCCAACGCACCGCCCGCCGCCGCCACGGAATACAACGTGCCCACGGCGTAATCGCCCTTCGCGAAAGAGGACGCGGCCAACCAGCCGTCCGCCGCCGCGCTCAGGCCGCCGACGATGCGTCCGGCCACCCGGCTCGCGAGCAGTTCGGTGCCTTGCCCGCCGACGCCGCGTGCGAACAATATCTCGGCGGTCTTCTGGCTCACGCCGAGCGCGTCGGTGGCGACCTTGCCCCAGTTCGCCAGCTCGGCAGGATCGCGTCCCGCGCGTTGCAGCGACGATGCCAGATTGACGCCCGCCAAACCCACGCCGATGGCACGGAACAATTGCCCAGCCGGCGTGGTCTTGGACAGCGCGGCGCCGTCCAGATCCTGATTGAGTTTGGCCAACGCCCTGTCGAGATCCGCCTGGCTCGCGTTCGGGCCTTGCAGCGAATCCTGCAGCGCCTGCACGGCCTTATCCAGCTTGGGCTGGTCGATGCCGAACGCGGTCGACATGCCCGGCGCTTTGAGTCTGTCCAATGCGGCCTGCACCTGCGCGACCGAACGCGCGTCGGCGGGGTTGTAGTTCGACATCGGCCCCAGCACCTGGCCCTTGATGTAGGCATTGGCCGCGATGTCGAGCGCACGGCGCCCGCTTTCGGTGGTCTTGCCCAAGCCTGAGAGCAGGCTCAGCGTGCGGTCGGTGGCCGCTTCGGGGTGATTGCCCCATGCGGTCTGCAGCGCGAACTGGTTGTTCGGATCGTCGAGCAGCTTTTCCACTTCGCCTTCATAGCCGCCGGCGGCCAGCATCGCTTCGATCTGGTTTTGCAGCTTCAGCCCGTCTTGCGCGACTTGTTCCTTCAACTCGTTGGCTTTGTCTTCCCAGCCCGGGCCTTGACGCCCAATGTAATCGTCGATCGCGCGTTCGAGTTGCTCGGGCGTCATCGTGCCACCCTGGTTGGTGATCAGCCAGTTCAACTCGGAGGTATGTTGGGTATACGCCTCGACGCTGCTCTTCACCGTCGAGCTGGAGAAGGTGTTCACGCCCTCGATCACCGCATCGCGGCCGCCGACCTGGGCGACGAACGCCGGCGTGCCGCCCGCGGACAGATGCTGGAATACGCCGTTGCGATCCAGGCCGATGCCGCTATCCGCCAGCGCGCGCAGCGCGGCATCGCCCTCGGGCGTGCCGGCGGCGCGATCGAGCACTTTCAGGAAGGTCGCGGTGCCTTCGATGCCGGTCTGGCCGCCGGTATCGTTCAACGCGTAACGGTTGTACAGGCTGGCGGTGTTCTCGAGCAGCTTGCCGACGATCGCCGGATCCAGGTCTTTGGTGAGCGCGTCGAGATTGTTGGCCGCATCCAGGAACGGTACCGCATCGCCGGAACCGTCCTTGGGCGGCTTGGTCAGCGGATCCGCTGCGGCGAACGCCGCTGAGCGAAGAGCCTGCTGCACCTGGGAATTCGCCAGCAGATCGCGTTGCGTCTGCGGGTCGGCCTTCACGTACGCATCGTTGAGGACGCGCACTTGCTCGGCCGGCGTGGCGCCGGCTTCCATCACCGCGACGATATCGTCCACCGACGCGTTGGCGGGCGTGTCCAGGGTCACGCCGATATCGCGCTCGCGCAACAACTCCGCCGCCTTCGCGGGCAGGGAGTCGGCTTCGATGCCGGTATCGCCGATGCCGCCGACCTGGTCGACGTAAGACTGCAGCGCCTGGTAGCCGGCCAGCTTGTCCTGGTCGAATGCGGACGGTGAGATCACGTTGTCGACGGCGGCCACGACTTGCGGGTCGAAACGCAGCCCCGGATTTTGCGCATCGATCAGCAACTGCGCCGCACGGCCGGGCAGCGCTTCGGCCGTGATCCCGGCATCGCCCACGCCGCCGACCCGGTCGACGTACTGCTGCACGGTGTCGTAGGCCTGCGCGCGCTGCTGCGGCGTCGCGTCCGGCGACAACAACGGGTTGACGGCGTTGATGACTTCTTCGCGCAGGCGGACGGACACGCCGTCCTCGCGCAGCAATTGGCTGGCGCGCGCCGGCAGCGCTTCCGCGGTGATGCCCTGGTCGCTGATGCCGCCGACCTGGTCGACGTAGGCCGCGACGTCCTTGTAAGCCTGCAAGCGTTGCTGCGTGGACGCATCCGGCCCGATGACCTGATCCACCGACGCAACCACGCGCTTGTCGACGGTCGGCAAGCCGGCATCCGCGAGCAGGTTCACCGCTTGCGCCGGCAATGCGTCCGGCGCGATGCCGCTATCGCCGATGCCGCCGTTCTGGTCGACGTAATCCTGCACGCGCACATTGGCTTCGTTCTTCTGAGCGGCCGTCGCGTTCTGGCCGAGCACGGCGTCGACGGTGCCGGACACCGCCGGATCGACCTTCGCATCGGGCATGTTCAGCACTTCGCCGGTGCTGAGCCGGTTCGGATCGCGCACCTGCGGATTGATGTCCAGGATCGCCTCGGACGTGGTGCGATGGTCTTCCGCAATCTGCTGCAGGTTTTCGCCTTCCTGCACCGTGTGCTGCTTCTCGCCCGGCTTTTCGACTACGGGCGGCGGAGGCGGCGGCGTGTATTCGGCCCGTAACGGATCGACCATGGCGGCATGTCCTGGCGTGGGGGAGGCCGCGATGATTCCATGGCGTTGCAGACGCTTTCTACCGCGCTTTAGCGCATCGGACATGCGCATGACATCGTGTTGAAACATAGTGCGCCCGGCGCCCACATTAACGATGCGCAGGCGACGCTGGCGGAATACAAGCTAGGGAATGCCATAGGGCGGGCGATGCGAAATCTGCGATACGCGGCACATGTAGCCCGGGTAAGCGAAGCGCACCCGGGGCCACGCCGCTGCGCGCATCCCGGGTGCGCTTCGCTTACCCGGGCTACGTTGGCAGGGCGAGGTTGGCTCCATTCCAGCGTGATTGTCCTTGCCGCCGATCGAAATCTAGGATTACGCTCTGTCGATATCGAGGTGAGTCTAGATGACATTGCGGGCCATTCATGCTTTCACGGCAGTGACGATACTGCTGTTGCTGGTTTGGCGCGTTTCTGCGCACGCCGCCCCTGCCGATGCCGAGGCCTGTCCTCATGACCGGACGCACCTGTTGTCGCTGGACGAAGACGCTTTCGACCAGGATCTTTCCAATGGCGGCGGCGGTTGGCGGGCGCTGGCTTCGAAGCCAGGATGCGAAACGGTCGCCGCGGACCTGATCCGCGACTATCGGCAGGCGCACAACAACGAAGCGGGCATACTCTTCTGGCATGAGGCGCAACTGCGCGCTTCCGCCGGGGAGTACGCGCAGACAATCCCATTGATGGAACGCTCGCGCAAGCCTGCGGATCAGGATCGCGGCGGCTGGAATCCCTATGTGGACGCGACTCTCGCTTTCCTGCGCAAGGATCGGGCTGCGATCGGCGCCGCAAGGGAGCAGCTGTCCAAAGTGGCACCGCCGCCCGGCGAAAAGATATCGAAAGACGGTTTCATGGAACTATCGTTGCCCGACGGGCAGAAGATGAAGATGCGTTGGCCGCCGAACCTGGATGTGGTCGATGGCCTGATCCGCTGCTTCGACAAGCCCTACGACGTGGCTTACGGTAACGAGTGCCGTTCGCCTGCGAAACCGTAGGCTGGGTTGGTGAGGCCAACCCAGCCTACGGCTACTGTGAGGGAATCGCGGAAGCTCGGACCATGATGGCGTAGCTTGCTTTCGTTTCTTCTGCCATTTCGCGACAACTGCAAGCTTGTGACTGCAAGCTTGTGTAGGCTGGGTTAGCTATATCAACCCAGCCTGCAGGCCGTGATGAGTTAGGTTGATGAAGCCAGCCCAGCCTACGGCCCTAACTCAGAATCCTAAGTCGCGATGTGCTGGGTTGATGGAGCCAACCCAGCCTACGGCCCTCGAAGGCTACCCACTTCGACCGGTAAACGACGGGTTGAAACCCGCCTTACATTCCACCACAACTCGTAGGACGGGTTTAACCCGTCAAATGCGAGAAGCGGTGTTAGAGCCGGCGAAGGGCGGAGTTATCCGGGCTACGCGACTCTATTCCACCCGCGCCAACGCAACCGGCCCTGTCGATCTGACCACGTCCCGCAACGTGAAGAAGGAAATCGCAACTTGAGGAGTTCCGGAAGCGTATGGCGCAACTTGATAGGACTGGAACCTGATAAGAATTCCGTCATCGCTCATCGTGAATGCTTGGAAATTACTCCATTCTGGTTCTGTCCCAGAGTTGATCCACTCAGAGGCAGCCTCATCAGGCATAGAGCCCCATATCTCCCAATGCTGTTGAGCCAAAGCAGTACGACAGGAATCGCTGATAAGCTGAAGCGCTTCTTCTTGCCTCTCGAAAAGCGACTCGAGCGTGAACTCAGTAACACGTTCGGTCACCAAAAAATTATGTGTGATAAGCACTCCATTACCATGAGCGGCGCCAGAGGAGTACTGCCAGCGCGAACTTTCGACGCTAACGATTGCACTGTTGGCAAACACTACCACTGCGGCTCCCTGCTCTTCATCTTCAGGCCACTCGGAACCGTCATGCCTAAGTTCTCGGCGATTGGCAACCCACGGGAGCGGCCGGGCTGCGATCATGCTTTGCCGCGCGCCCCCACGAAAATAGTCACTTAGCTCGATGGCAGCTTCAGCGTGTGTTTCCGATTCAAAGGTCAAGTATTCAAATCTTGCGGAACCGCCATGCCAGCTGTCCTCGATGACTCCCTCCTTTACGCGAAAAGGGCCATGTGAACTGCCTGATACGATCTTGACATTGCGTTGTTGAGCAGCAATCTCGAGCTGGGGAATAACTCTGTCCCATTCGCCCACATCACTAAGACGGACGAACTGTAGAAGATCAGCGACTTCTCCAGGTACCGTGCAGGGTTCGAGCACAAGAGGAATGACGGTAATCTGGCCTTCTGGTGCAGATTGCTGCTTAGCCATCGCCTGACGCATTTCTAACTGCACCATTCCGGGCTTATTAACGCTCCTCGGGCTCATGAAGAGCAATACCACATCTGACATCTTGAGAGCGTCCGGAATTACGCGAGGCCACACGGCTCCCGGCGAGACCGCCCTACAAGAGATCCAAGGCTCGAAACCGGCGTCGCGCAGTCGCTGCCAATACGTGAGAACGACCTCTTCGTCCTCCGATGCGTAGCTGATGAAGACCTTGAGCATTTTCAGCCCCACTAGTTGAAATTCTGTATGACAACATCTCGCACGACTACACACCTTTACCAATCTATGATGTGCACTTTGTTCTATCAAAGCATAGGTAGTTTCAATCCCTGCTTTTCCGCGCACTCCTGCGCAACCCCATACCCCGCATCCGCATGCCGCATAACCCCGGTCCCCGGATCGTTCCACAACACCCGCGCAATACGCTTGTCCGCGGCTTCGGTGCCGTCGCAGACGATCACCACGCCGGAATGCTGCGAATAGCCCATGCCCACCCCGCCGCCGTGGTGTAGCGACACCCAGGTGGCGCCGCCGGCGACGTTCAACATCGCGTTGAGCAGGGGCCAGTCGGAGACGGCGTCGCTGCCGTCCTTCATCGCTTCGGTTTCGCGGTTGGGCGAGGCGACGCTGCCGCTGTCGAGGTGGTCGCGGCCGATCACGACCGGCGCCTTCAGCTCGCCGTTGCGGACCATCTCGTTGAACGCCAGGCCGAGCTTGTGGCGTTGGCCCAGGCCGACCCAGCAGATGCGGGCCGGCAGGCCCTGGAAGCTGATGCGTTCGCGCGCCATGTCCAGCCAGTTGTGCAGATGCTTGTCGTCGGGGATCAGCTCCTTGACCTTCGCATCCGTCTTGTAGATGTCTTCCGGATCGCCGGACAGCGCCACCCAGCGGAACGGGCCGACGCCGCGACAGAACAGCGGGCGCACGTAGGCCGGCACGAAACCGGGGAAATCGAACGCGTTCGCGCAGCCTTCGTCCTTGGCCATCTGGCGGATGTTGTTGCCGTAGTCGAACGTGGGGATGCCCATTTTCTGGAACGCGAGCATCGCTTCCACATGCACGCGCATCGACTTCTTGGCCGCGTCGCGCACTTTTTCCGGATGCTGCGCCTGATCGGCGAGCCATTGCTCCACCGTCCAGCCGATCGGCAGATAACCGTGCACCGGGTCGTGCGCGCTGGTCTGGTCGGTCACCGCATCGGGGCGCACGCCGCGCTCGACGAGCTGCGGCAGGATCTCGCTGGCGTTGCCGAGCAGCGCGATCGATTTCGCCTGGCCGGCCTTCGTGTATTTGTCGATGCGCGCCAGCGCGTCGTCCAGGTCGCTCGCCTGCTCGTCCACGTAACGCGTGCGCAGGCGCATGTCGATGCGCGACTGCTGGCATTCGATGTTCAAACTGCAGGCGCCGGCCAGCGACGCGGCCAACGGCTGCGCGCCGCCCATGCCGCCCAGGCCCGCGGTGAGGATCCATTTGCCGGCGAGGTCGCCGTGGTAGTGCTGGCGGCCCATTTCGACGAAGGTTTCGTACGTGCCCTGCACGATGCCCTGGCTGCCGATGTAGATCCAGCTGCCGGCGGTCATCTGGCCGTACATCATCAGGCCTTTCTTATCGAGCGCGTTGAAGTGTTCCCACGTGGCCCAGTGCGGCACCAGGTTGGAGTTGGCGAGCAGTACGCGCGGCGCGTCGGCGTGCGTCGGGAAAATCCCCACGGGCTTGCCGGATTGGATCAGCAGCGTTTCGTCGTCGCGCAGTTCCTTCAGCGACTTGAGGATGGCGTCGTAGCAATCCCAGTCGCGCGCGGCGCGGCCGATGCCGCCGTAGACGACGAGTTCCGCGGGGTTTTCGGCCACGTCCGGATCCAGGTTGTTCTGGATCATGCGGAACGGCGCTTCGGTGAGCCAGCTCTTGCAGCTCAGCTCGGTGCCGCGCGGGGCGCGGATGGTGCGGGACGGGTCTTTGCGGTTGGACATGCGCGAGGGCCGTGGTGCGGGAAGGACGCGATTATCCCCCACGGCGCGGTAGGATGCAGGCGATGCGAATCCTGGCTGCCTTTCTGTTGATTTCGCTGCTGTGCTGGGTGCAAACGGCGCCGGGGCATGGCGCCGGATCGGAGAGCTCGCGGCTGAAGCCGCTCCCACAAAAAGCAGAACGGGCGCTGGTATTTACGCGCACCGAGGGTTATCGCCACGATTCGATCCCCGCTGCGGCGGCCGCCGTGCGCGAGCTTGGCGCGCAGCTGGGTTGGCAGGTGGAGCATGGCGAGCAGGCGGGAGCGTTCACGCCGCAGAATCTGGCGCGCTATCGCGTGGTGGTGTTCGCGAACACGACCGGCGATGTGCTGGACGATGCGCAGCAGGATGCGCTGCGTGCGTTCGTGGAAGGCGGCGGCGGGTTCGTCGGCATCCACTCGGCCGCGGATACGGAATACGAATGGCCGTGGTATGGCGAGCTCGTCGGTGCATGGTTCAAGAGCCATCCACCCGGCTTGCAGACGGCAGATGTTGTTTTCGAAGGCGAACGGCCGCTGCTCAAGCGGCGCTGGCGCGCGACGGACGAGTTGTACAACTATCGGCGAAATCCGCGCGACGAGGTGCGCGTCGTCGCCACCGTGGACGAACAAGGGTACGAAGGCGGCACGATGGGTGCGGACCATCCGATCGCGTGGTGCCGGCGGATGGGTGCGGGGCGGGCTTGGTACACGGGGCTCGGGCATCGGGTGGAGATGTATGCGGATGCGACGTTCCGGGCGCACCTGTTGCGTGGATTGCGGTTCGCAGCGGGGGTTTCCGGGACTTGTTGAGCGGCTTCTGCCTTTCGTAGGAGCGGCTTTAGCCGCGAGCTTTTCCACCTCTGGCAAGAGCTCGCGGCTAAAGCCGCTCCTACGAAGAGCCCGCTTGGCTCGCGTAATTGGCTCTATCCGGATTGATGTCCGAAAACGGCCAGTTTTGCCCCTATGAAGGCCTAGAATGGCCCCATGCACGGCATGCCCACCCCCGAAATATGCAACCGCGCGCGGATCGCCCACGATCCGCGCTTCGATGGCCTGTTCTTCATCGCGGTGCGCAGCACCGGCATCTATTGCCGGCCGGTGTGCCCCGCGCCGACCGCGAAACGCGAGAACGTGGTGTTCTACCCCACGGCCGCGGCCGCAGTCGCGATGGGCTACCGGCCGTGCTTGCGCTGTCGGCCGGAACTGTCGCCGGAAGCGTTCGCGCGGATCGGCGAGGAGACCGTGCAGCGTGCGCTCGGGTTGATCGCGGAAGGCGCGCTGCAGGACGGCTCCGTCGAACAGCTCGCCGAACGCGTCGGCGTGTGCAGCCGGCAGTTGCGGCGCCTGTTCGTGGCGCGCACCGGCGCGACGCCGATCGTGGTGCACACGACGCGGCGCATGTTGCTGGCGAAGCAGTTGCTGACGGAAACCTCGCTGCCGGTGACGCAAGTCGCGCTCGCGGCCGGATTCAACAGCCTGCGCCGCTTCAACGCCGCATTCCGCGAAGGTTGCGGCATGCCGCCGACTGCGATCCGCCGGCAACGCGCAGAAGCGCCGGGCGGCGCGCTGACGTTGCGATTGGGCTATCGGCCGCCGCTGGATTTCCCGGCGATGCTGGCGTTCCTGTCCAAACGCGCGCTGCCGGGCATCGAACGCGTCACGGACAGCAGCTACGAACGCATCGTCGGCCCGGCGGAAGCGCCGACGCTGATCCATGTCAGCGCGGATGCGGCCAAGCCCGAACTGCTGTTGCGCATCGAAGGACCGGACCCGCGCGTGATCCCGGACATCGTGCGCCGCGTACGCCGCATCTTCGACCTGGACGCGGACCTGCGCGCCGTGCATGCGGTGCTGCGCAGCGAACCGCTGCTGGCGCAGGCGATCAAGAAACGGCCGGGCCTGCGTGTGCCGGGCGGCTGGGACGGCTTCGAACTTGCCGTGCGCGCCGTGCTGGGCCAGCAGGTGAGCGTGGCCGGCGCGACCACGCTGGCGCGGCGGCTGGTCGATGCGTATGGCGAGCCGTGCAAAGGCGGACAACCGGGACTGGACCGCGTCTTCCCGCAACCGGAACGCCTGATCGGTGCGCCACTGGAACTGCTCGGCCTGCCGAAATCGCGCGCGACGACACTGCGCTCGTTGGCGCGCGCGATGGCCGATGGCCGCATCGATTTCGGCGCAGGCCAGCGCCTGGACGATTTCGTCGAACGCTTCACCGCCCTGCCCGGCATCGGCCCGTGGACGGCGCAATACGTGGCGATGCGCGCATTGAGCCAGCCGGACGCGTTCCCGGCCGGCGATCTGGTGCTGCAACAAGTGCTGGGCGGCGCCACGAGCGGCGACGGCCTGCGCCTGACCGAACGCGCCACCGCCGCGCGCGCCGAAGCCTGGCGTCCGTGGCGCGCTTATGCGGTGTTGCAGCTGTGGCATCTGGCCGGCGACCATGCGGTGGCCAAGACCGAACAGAGGAAGAAGGCCCGTGTGGTTCGATGATTTCGCATCGCCGATCGGCCGGCTGGTGGTAGCGGCGGACGAAGAAGGCGTGCGCCACATCCTGTTCGACCGCAACCGCCATGGGCTGCCGAGCGGCCGCAGCGCATGGTTGCGTTCACCGCCGCGCGTGGTGCATGCACGCAAGCAGTTGGAAGAATATTTCGAAGGCGAACGCCGTCGATTCGACCTGCCGCTGATGCCGATAGGCACGCCGTTCCAGGTGCTGGTGTGGCATACGCTGGCGACGATTCCGTACGGCGAGACCTGGAGTTATGGGCAGCTGGCGAAAGTGATCGGCGAGCCGGAATCGGCGCGCGCGGTGGGCGCGGCGAACGGGCGCAATCCGATACCGATCGTGTTGCCGTGCCATCGGGTGATCGGGGCGGATGGCAGTTTGACGGGGTTCGGCGGCGGGCTCGACAAGAAGGCGACGTTGTTGCGGTTGGAAGGCGCACTGCTTGTCGAAGAGAAGAAGCCGGTGACGGGCGATCTGTTCGGTTGAGGTTTGGTTTTAAGCCGTCATTCCCGCGAAGGCGGGAATCCAGTGACTTTAAGACCTCTCCAGATCGCGACGAGGTGACCTGACATTCCGCGCGCCCTCACCCAACCCTCTCCCGCAAGCGGGAGAGGGCTCAAGCCAAGTCACTGGATTCCCGCCTTCGCGGGAATGACGGCTTGAGAGCCATGCATCAACCTTGCGGACAGGCTTGCCTGCGCCCTTCGCGGAACGCCGCCACCTGCGCTTCGGTCGCCCGCACCGGCTGCACGCCATCGTCGAACAACACGCGCCACACGCCGTCCGCACCCTTGTGCCACACCGATTGGAACGCGCCCAGCGAAAACCGTTGCTTCGCCTCCGGCGCCAGGCTTTCGTACAGCGCCGGACCGCTGGAATAGGCGATGCCGGGTTCGCCGCCTATCGCCACCATCGTCGGATACCACGACAGTTTCATGCGCTTGCCGGCGACGATGCCCGCCCAGCCTTGCGCGACGGCCTCGCGGCCGCGTTGCGGCTGCGCGCTCTTGGCGCCGAAGACGGCGCCGTCATGCAGATGCGCGGCGAAAGCGGCAGCATCGTGGTCGGCGACCGATTGCGCGAAGCTCAATTCGCGCGCCCAGACCGCGCACTCGTCCGCACTGAGCTTCGGCAGCGGATCGGGCACCGCCGGTTCGGCCGCCTGTGCCGCCGCAGAGAGCAGCAGGAGGAAAACCGCGGCGCAGGCGTTGCGATACCGGACCGTCATGAAAATTCCCTCCAGCTCTGACATCCTTCGCGCAGGCTAGCCGATCCGAGAACGCATGCACCTGCCGTTGGTCATCCTCCGCACCCTATTGCTGTGCCTGTGCCTGGCCGCTTGCGCCAGCGTCGCGCCGCCGCCGGGCCCGCCGCAAACCGTGCTGCTGGTGTCGATCGACGCCTTCCGTCCGGATTATCTCGGCCTCGGCCTCACGCCGAACCTGGACCGGCTGGCGCGCGAAGGCGTGCGTGCGCAGTGGATGAATCCTTCGTACCCGTCGCTGACGTTCCCGAACCATTACACCCTCGTCACCGGCTTGCGGCCCGACCATCACGGCATCATCCACAACACGATGCGCGACGAATCGCTCGGCGGCTTCAAGCAGTCCGATCGCGAGGCGGTCGGCAACGGCCACTGGTGGGGCGGCGAGCCGGTCTGGGTGAGCGCGGAGAAAGCGGGCCTGCGCAGCGTGACGATGTACTGGCCCGGCAGCGAAGCGGCGATCGACGGCGTGCGGCCCTCGCAATGGCGCAAGTTCGACGACAAATCCGCTTACGACGAGCGCGTCGACCAGGTCGTGGCGTGGCTGGACGTGCCCGCCGCGCAAAGGCCGCGGCTGGCGACTTTGTATTTCGAAAAGGTCGACAAGAAAGGCCACGACTACGGCCCGAATTCCCCGCAGGTGCGCGAGGCCGTCGCCGAAGCCGATGCCGCGATCGGGCGGCTGACGCGGACGCTCGCGCAACGCGGCCTGCTGGACGGCATCAACCTGATCGTGGTGTCGGACCACGGCATGGCCGAAGTCGGGCCGGGCCATGCGATCGCGGTGGAGGACATGGTGCCGGTGGAGGATGCGGTGGTCGTGTCGATCGGGCAATCGATCGGCATCGCGCCGCGCCCCGGCCGGGAAGCGAAAGCGGAAGCGCGGCTGCTCGGCGCGCATCCGCAATACGACTGCTGGCGCAAATCCGAGCTGCCGGCGCGCTGGCGTTACGGCAGCAATCCGCGCATTCCGCCGATCGTCTGCCAGATGCACGAGGGCTGGGACGCGCTGGAACGCGAAAAAGCGCTGCAGCGGCCCAAGGATGCGACGCGCGGCTCGCATGGCTACGATCCGGCATTGCCTTCGATGCGCGCCCTGTTCATCGCGCGCGGCCCGGCGTTCCGCCGTGGCGCGGTGCTGCCGCCGTTCGACAACGTCGATGTGTATCCGTTGCTGATGCGCCTGCTGGGCCTGCCGCCGGCGGCCAACGACGGCGATTCCGACCGGCTGCTGCCGGCCTTGGCCGCAGACCCGCCGCGTTGACGTTGGTATTGGCATCCCAAGAAGGAGCCCGCCCGTGCGTAAATTTTCGTTGATCGTCACTTCCGCGCTGTTCGCAAGCGCTTTCATCGCCGCCGCCTGGGCGCAGACCACCGCCGCGCCGGCGCCGGCCGCGAAACCGGCTGCCGCGCCCGCCCAGGAGCGCAGGGATCCCCGCGATACGGACGGCGACCATCGCGCCAGCTGGGACGAATACCAGAAGGCGATGAAAGACAACTTCGCTCGCCTGGACAAGAACCAGGACAACGTGCTGGAAAGCGCCGAGCTGCCGCAAAATCCGCCGCCCAAGCCCGGCCAGCGGCTGAGCCGCGAGCAATTCGAAAAAGACCTGCGCCCCGGCTTCGACAACCTGGACAAGAACAAGGACGGCTATCTGGCCGGCGACGAGTTGCCGAGGGCTCCGGGCGCCAAGCCCGCACCAGCGCCGGCTGCCGCGAAGAAATAACCGCGGCTTTTGTAGGAGCGGCTTCAGCCGCGAGCTCTTCCCATCGGAATGCATCGCCGCCGGAAACATCCCGGCGGCATGCTTCAACGCTCCAGCAATTCCCGCATCGCCAACCGGAATCGCGCAGCGATGCGTTCGCCATCGATATGGCGGCCGGTTTCGACCACGCGCCCGCCCGCGACTTCCACGACATCGACCAGATTGCGGTTGCCGCTGAATATCCAACGGTCGATCGCGTCGTCTTCGTTCGCGCCGGCCAGCTGCGGCGCATGCGGATCCAGCATCACCCGGTCGGACACGTCGAACCCGGTCGATGCCGGTGCGCTGGCGACGACGTCGTGCAGCAGCGTGCGGCCGACGCTGGGCGAATCCGCGCGCACGGCGATGTTGCGATGGCGTGTGTCCAAGCGCTGGCCGTATTCCAGCCAGCGCAACTCTTCCACCGGCGATACCGAGATGTGCGAGTCCGAGCCGATGCCCCAGGCGCCGTTCGCGGCCAGGTAATCGCGCAGCGGGAACAGGCCGTCGCCGAGATTCGCTTCGGTCGTAGGGCAGATCGCCACCGTGGCGCCGCTGCGGGCGATGCCGCGCACTTCGGCCGGCGTCAGGTGGGTGGCGTGCACCAGCGTCCAGCGCGGATCGACCTGCGCGTTCGCCAGCAGCCATTCCACCGGCCGGCCGCCGCGGATCGCGGTGCAGTCCTGCACTTCGCCGATCTGCTCGGCGATATGGATGTGCACGCGCGTGTCCTGCGGCAACGCCTGCAGCACTTCGCGCATCGCTTCGGGCGGCACCGCGCGCAGGCTGTGCAATGCGCAACCGATGCGCAGCGCCGGGCCCTGCTCCGCGCTCAGCGTTTCGAACAGGCGCAGGTAGCCTTCGATCGAATGGCCGAAGCGGCGCTGCCTTTCGCTGAGCGCGCGGCCGTCGAAGCCGCCGGTCATGTACAGCACCGGCAACAGCGTCATGCGGATGCCGGTGTCGCGGGCGGCGGCGATCAGCGCGCGCGACATCGCCGCCGGATCGTCGTAAGGCCGGCCATCGGGCGCGTGGTGCAGATAGTGGAATTCGCAGACGGTCGTGTAGCCGGCCTCCAGCATTTCCGCGTAAAGCTGCGCGGCCACGGCGTGCAGCGTTTCCGGCCCGAAGCGGGCGGCCATGCGGTACATGGTTTCGCGCCAGGTCCAGAACGAATCTTCCGGATGCGTCTGCCGCTCGGCCATGCCGGCCATGGCGCGCTGGAAGGCATGCGAATGCAGATTGGCGATGCCAGGCAGCGTCCAGCCGGGCTGGGCGGCGCCGTCGCGCCAGCCTTGCGGTGTCCAGGTCTTGCCTTCGCTCATGGCTGCATTCTCGCCCGATCGCATCCTGATGGCGAGCAGCGCCGCTCTGCCTTTGTGGGAGCGGCTTTAGCCGCGAGCTTTTCCACCATGAGCCATAGACGGCTCAAGAGCTCGCGGCTGAAGCCGCCTCCCACAGAATGGCCGGGTGGCCCGTACAATCCGGAACATGGTCTCCTCCGCCGACACCCGCTGGGATGGACTGATCGTCGGCGCCTCGCTAGCGACGCTGGACGCCGACGCCGGTTACGGCGCCATCGAAGACGGCGCGCTCGGCTGGCGCGACGGCATGCTGAGCTACGTCGGCCCGCGCGCCGCCCTGCCCGATTCGCCGGCGGCGCTCGCCGAACAAGTCGTCGACGCCGACGGCGGCTGGATCACGCCCGGGCTGGTCGATTGCCATACCCACCTGGTCTTCGCCGGCGATCGCGCCGGCGAATTCGAGCAGCGTCTGCAGGGCGCCAGCTACGAGCAGATCGCGCGCGCCGGCGGCGGCATCGTCTCGACCGTCCGCGCCACCCGCGCCGCGGACGAGCAACAACTGCTGGCGCAATCGTTGCCGCGCGCGCAGGCGCTGCTCGCCGACGGCGTCACCACGCTCGAGATCAAATCGGGCTACGGCCTGGACTACGACAACGAACGCAAGATGCTGCGCGTCGCGCGCCGCATCGGCGAAGCGCTCGGCGTCGGCGTGCGCGCCACGTTCCTCGGCGCGCATGCGTTGCCGCCCGAATTCGCGGGCGATCCGGACGGCTATATCGATCGTGTTTGCGAATGGCTGCCGCGCCTGCATGGCGAAGGGCTGGTCGATGCGGTGGACGCGTTCTGCGAGCGCATCGGCTTCGACGCCGTGCAGACGCGGCGCGTATTCGAAACCGCCCGCACGCTCGGCTTGCCGGTGAAACTTCACGCCGACCAGCTGAGCGACGGCCAGGGTGCGGCGCTGGTGGCCGAGTTCGGCGGGTTGTCGGCCGACCACGTAGAACACACTTCGCTCGACGGCGTGCGCGCGATGGCCGAGCACGGCACCGCCGCGGTGCTGCTGCCCGGCGCTTTCCATGTTCTGCGGGAGACGAAACTCCCGCCGCTCGACGAGTTCCGCGCCCAGCACGTGCCGATGGCGGTGGCGACCGACTGCAATCCGGGCACCTCGCCGCTGCAATCGCTGCGCCTGGCGATGTCGCTGGCCTGTACGCATTTCAAGCTGACGCCGGAAGAAGCGCTGCGCGGCGCGACGGTCCATGGCGCGCGCGCGCTCGGCCTGAGCGACCGCGGCGCGTTGCGCGTCGGCGCCAGGGCCGACTTCGTGCATTGGGCGGTTTCGCGGCCAGCCGAGCTTTGCTATTGGCTAGGCGGCGGGCTGGCGCGGTCCGTTTACGCAGGCGGGCGCAAACTCGTCTGATCCATTCGTTTTCATTCCTGTTGGGGAGCATGCAATGCGTTCGAAAGCCATCGCCGTTTCCATCTTGTTCGCCCTGTCCGCGCCCGCGGTTGCCGCCGACGCCGCCGCGCAGAAGCTTGCGCAGGACGCGGTCATCGTCGACACCCACATCGACGCGCCCGGCGGCCTGACGGACCACTGGGCGGAACTCGGCAAGGATGCGCTGAAGTTCGAATTCGACTATCCGAAGGCGCGCAAAGGCGGGCTGGATGTGGCCTTCATGTCGATCTACACCTCGGCCAAGCAGGACGACGACGGCAGCGCGTGGCAGGTGGCCAACGAGATGATCGACGCGGTCGAAGCGCTGGCCGCGCGCAATCCGGACAAGTTCGCGCTGCTGCGCTCGCCCAAGGACGTCGAACGCCTGCGCCAGGGCGGCCGCGTGCTGCTGCCGCTGGGCATGGAGAACGGCGCGCCGATCGGCGACGACCTGTCGCAAGTGCAGTTCTTCTTCGACCGCGGCGTGCGCTATATCACCCTCGCCCACAGCGCGGCGAACCGGATCGCGGATTCGTCCTACGGCGTGGAACGCAAATGGCATGGGCTGAGCCCGTTCGGCAAGAAGGTCGTCGCCGAGATGAACCGGCTCGGCATCATGGTCGACGTCTCGCACATCTCGGACGAATCGGCGCGCGACACGATCGCCGCCAGCCGCGCGCCGGTGATCGCCAGCCACTCCGCCTTCCGCCATTTCACGCCGGATTTCGAGCGCAACATCAGCGACGAGCTGGCCAAGGCCGTCGCGGAAAAAGGCGGGGTGGTGCAGATTCCGTTCGGCATCGCCTTCGTCAATCCGAAGAGCGCCGCCGATACGCAGGCGCATTTCCGCGCCATCGACGAGCTCAACAAGCGCAACGAAGCACTGAAGGCCGCGGGCAAGCCGCTGGAGAGCAAGGACGCCTTCGACGAGGCCTGGGCAAAGGCGCATCCGGCGCCGCCGACCAAGATCGATGCGGTGCTGGACCAGATCGATTATGCGGTGAAGCTGATCGGCGTCGACCACGTCGGCATCGGCTCGGACTTCGACGGCGTCGGCGGCGAACTGCCCGACGGCCTGCGCACCGTGGCCGATTTTCCGAACCTGGTCGCGGGCTTGCAGGCGCGCGGCTACAAGGACGAAGACATCCGCAAGATCCTCGGCGGCAATCTGCTGCGGGTTTGGACCGCAGTAGAAGCAGCGGCCCGATAATTCGCAGCGGAACAGGCTCCGCCACTCCCTCTAAGGAGGGAAGTTGCTTGGCTCTTGGCTCTGTAGCGGAGCTCGCTCCGCTGCTCTTGCTCCGCCTTTGTAGGGCGAGACTTGCCCCCGTTGCTCTTGCTCTTAAGCCGTTCGCTCTTAAGCCGTTCGCTCTTAAGCCGTTCGCTCTTATGCCGTTCGCTCTTATGCCGTTCGCTCTTATGCCGTTCGCTCTTATGCCGTTCGCTCTTAAGCCGTTCGCTCTTATGCCGTTCGCTCTTAAGCCGTTCGCTCTTATGTCGTTTGCTTTTAAGCCGTCATCCCAGCGAACGCTGGGACCCATCTTGCTCTTGCTCTCGCGCTTGCCCTTGCCCCTAAGCCGTCATCCCGGCGAAGGCCGGGATCCAGGCCCGCGTCCTGGCGGCTTGCGCTGCGACTCGCGCCATGGAAAAAGGCTTCCGGGCTGCGCCCGGGTCACTTTCTTTGTTGGCCCAAAGAAAGTAACCCAAGAAAGGGCCTGAACTGCGGTGCGATGCGTCGCACCTGAAAGTCCGCCAGCGGACCTGCTTTCGTCGCAGGTGACCTTCTTACGCAGGTACTAGATTTTGATTCGCAGCGTATGGGTGACGTGGCTTTTGCGGGTTTGCGCTAAGGAGGCGTTCTGGTCGATCGCCCCGAATCTGAATGTCGAAGCGACGGAGGAATCCCGAGGGCCGGCGAACGGTGGCCAAGAACACGAGGTAACCCCATCGCCGGGATCCCTTCCAAAGGCCCTTTCTTTGGTTACTTCTCTTTTTGGGCCCCACAAAAAGAAAGTAACTCGGCCGCGGTTTGAGCGGACGAAACCCCGGCCCAGAGGGCCGGCAGAGCCGACAAACCCACCAGCAAAGGCAGCGGAGCAAGCTCCGCTCTACAGAGCAACAACAAATTTCTCCGGCCCCTCTTTTTCCAAAGAGGGGAGACAAGCCAAGGCGATGGATCCCGGCCTTCGCGGGGATGACGGCTTTGAGCAACAGCGAGGCAAAGCCCCGCTCTGCAAAGCAAAAAGCCCCGCGATGCGGGGCTTTCTATGGTCGCCAGCGCCGGATTATTCGGACTTGCCGGCAACCTTTTTGGCCACGGCCTTCTTGGCCGGCGCCTTGGCAGCCGTCTTGGTCGCAGCCTTCTTGGCTACCGGCGACGCGCTGGCGCCGGAGGCCTTGGCCGTGGCGTGCGAGCGCGCATTGCCGTAGCTGGAGTTGTAGCGCTTGCCCTTGGCGGTCTTGCGGTCGCCCTTGCCCATCGTAGTGCTCCTGATCTTGTTGACGTGCTTCGTTGAATTCGCGTGCGCCGGTATAGCCGCGCAGGACCGCGAATGCTAGCACGTAGCGCCGGTCAGGCGCTTTCCGCCGCGGCAGCGGCCGCGTGGGTGAGGCGCAGATTGACGAAGTGCGCGGCCGCCAGCATCAGACCGCCGATGGTCATCAGCGCGGCATGGGTCAGATCGTGGTGGTGCAGCGGACTGAACGTAGCCAGCCAGACCAGGGCCAGCGCCGGCAGCAGCAACGCCCAGGCACGGAACACACGGTGGCGGCGGTAACCCAAAGTCAGCGTGGTGGCGGCCAACAGCGTCGCGAAGATCACGAAGGCCTGATCCAGGTCGATCCAGCCGCCGATATTCAGGCCGAAAGCCGGCAATAGCGCGACCAGGATCGGCAACAGCGCGCAATGGATCGCGCAGAGGAATGAGGCGGCGAAACCGAACCGGTCGGCTCGGTGCAGGGCGGATGGCGTGCTGGACATGACTTTTGTGGGATGCGGCCGATTTTGGAACATTATAACATCTCAATCCTGGCCCATCCACCGACCTGCATGATGACCAACTCTTTGTTGCGCCGCACCCCGCTCTTCCTGGCCCTGAGCCTGACCTCCGCCCTGGCCTGGGCCGCCGACCCCATCGACCAGACCGATCCGCGCCACACCGAGCCCAAGACCCTGGATGCGGTCGAGGTGAAGGCCACCCCGCTGGCCGACACTGCCGAAAGCCTGGCGCGACCGGTCGAAGTGCTGGCGGGCGAGAAGCTGGACGAAGCCAAGGCCAATTCGCTCGGCGAGACGGTGAGCAAGCTGCCGGGCGTGCAGTCCTCGTATTTCGGGCCCGGCGTCGGCCGTCCCATCATCCGCGGTTTCGACGGCGCCCGCGTGCAGGTGCTGAGCGACGGCCTCGGTTCGGGCGACGTGTCCACGGTCAGCGTCGACCACGCGGTCACGCTCGAACCGTTCCTGGCCGACCAGATCGAAGTGCTGAAGGGACCGGCGACCTTGCTCTACGGCAGCGGCGCGATCGGCGGCGCGGTCAATGTGGTCGACGGCCGCGTGCCCGAATCGGCGCCCGACGAGCCGTTCCAAGGCCGCGCCGAGCTGCGTGCGGACAGCGTCAACGACGGCCGCACCGGCATGCTCCGCCTCGACGGCGGCACCGGCAACGGCCTGGTGTTCCATTTCGACGGCCTGCACCGCGAGACCGACGACTACGAGATCCCCGGTTTCGCCGAGAGCGCGCGGCAGCTGGCGGAGGAAGGCGAAACTCCGGATCCGTCTACGCGCGGCATCCTGTCCAATAGCGCCGTGCGCACCGACAGCGCCGCGCTGGGCGTGTCCTGGGTCGGCGAACGCGGCTTCTTCGGCGGCGGCTACAGCCTGTATTCCACGCGCTACGGCGTGCCCGGCCATTCGCACGAACACGGCGAGGAACACGAGGGCGAAGAAGGCGAAGAAGCACACGAAGAAGAAGGACCGGTGCACATCGTCATGGACCAGCGCCGCGCCGAAGCGCGCGCGGGCCTGAACGATATCGGCCCGTTCAAATCGCTGCGCGCCCGGGTGGCGCGCACCGAGTACACGCATACCGAATTCGAAGGCGAAGAAGTCGGCACCGTGTTCGACAACGACAGCACCGAAGGCCGCGTCGAATTGGTGCACCAGCCGTTCGGCGGTTTCGAAGGCGCCTTCGGCCTGCAGTGGGCGCAGCGCGATTTCAAGGCGATCGGCGACGAAGCCTTCGTGCCCGCTTCTAAGTCGCGCGACGCCGGCCTGTTCTGGATCGGCCAGCGGCAGTTCGGCGACGTGAAGCTCGAACTCGGCGCGCGCCACGACCAGAACAAGATCGATATCGACGAGAGCACCGCCATCGGCCCGGACCGGGATTTCGACACCACCAGCGTGTCGGCGGCATTGAAATGGGACATCAGCGACGCGTTCCACCTGTCGTTCGGCCTGGATCGCGCACAGCGCTCGCCGACCGCCGAAGAGCTCTATTCCAACGGCCTGCACGTGGCCACCGGCAGCGTCGAACTCGGCCAGCCCGGCCTGGATGCGGAAACCGCCAACCGCGCCGAACTGGGCCTGCATTGGCATCTGGGCGCGCTGAAGTTGGGCGCGTCGCTGTACCACGTGCGCTACGACGATTTCATCTACCTGGCCGACACCGGCGTGGAAGAACACGACGGCCCGGTGCGCCTGTGGACGCAGGACGATGCGCGTTTCAACGGCGCCGAAGGCGAGGCCGACTGGAATTTCGCCGAGAACGGCAGCGGCAGCTGGAACCTGCGCATCTTCGGCGACGTCGTCCGCGCAGAATTGACCGGCAGCGGCACCCGCCCGGTCGACTTCTCGGTGCCGCACGGCGACCACACGCACGATTACAGCATCGAACTGGCGCGGGGCGGCAACCTGCCGCGCATCGCGCCTTGGCGAGTCGGCGGCGAGCTGCGCTGGGAACGCGGACCGCTGCGCGCGTCGCTGGGCGCGGTGCGTTACGCCGAACAGGATCGCGTCGCGCAATTCGAGAGCGAGACGCCCGGTTATACGCTGGTCGACGCGCATTTGGCCTGGCATGGCGACACCTCGGGCGGCAACGCCTGGGAAGTGTTCGTCGACGGCAGCAACCTGCTGGACAAGGAGGCGCGGGCGCATACATCGTTCCTCAAGGATGTGGCCCCGCTGCCCGGACGCAATGTCGGCGCGGGAGTACGCATCTTCTTCTGACCTTCCCCCACCGCGGCGGCATCCGGGCGCGACCTCATGCGCGTCCGGATGTCGTCGCGGACCTCTTGATGGATTCACGAGCCGGGCTTCGCCCGGTTTCTTTTTTTGGATGCGGCTCTTCGTAGGAGCGGCTTTAGCCGCGAGCTCTTGGGAGACGCCCGCGGTCAGTTAAGAGCTCGCGGCTAAAGCCGCTCTTACGAAAAGCGAACGCCGTTCCGGCAGTTCTTGTGGTTCATGCTATATAGGTGTATATGCACATATAACCTGCGGCTGGCCTGGAACATGCCCCAACCTACCCTCGCCCCGACCCCCTGCACTTGCTTCCGCATGCGCAAGCTGACCCGGCTGATGACGCAGCGCTACGACCGCGCGCTCGCGGCCGCCGGCCTGAACATCAACCAGTACTCGCTGCTGCGCCGCGCCGGCATCGAACCGCGCGCCATCGGCGAACTGGCGCGGGAAATGGGCATGGACCGCACCACCCTCACCCGCGACCTGAAACCGCTCGCCGCGGCCGGCTGGGTGGATATCGCGGCCGGCGAGGATGCGCGGCGGCGCGTGATCAAGGTCACCGCCGCCGGCCGGCGCGCGATCGCCAAGGCCAAACCGTTGTGGCGCGAGGCGCAGGACGAGATCGAAGGCCTGATCGGCAGCGCAGGCACGCAAAGACTCCATGCGCAGCTCGATTCCGCCCTGCGCCGGCTGCAATCCGGAGACGCACGATGAACGCGTCGATACAACGCAGCGCCTCCGTCTGGCCGCTGGTGCTGGCCGCCGGCGCCATGCTGATGATCACCATGGGCGTGCGCCAATCGCTCGGGCTGTTCGTGAAACCGATCGGCGAGAGCACCGGGCTCAGCATCGTCGACATCAGTTTCGCGCTGGCCGTAGGCCAGTTCGTCTGGGGCGCCGTACAGCCCGTGTTCGGCGCGCTGGCCGACCAGCGCGGTTCCGGACGCGTGCTTGTCGCCGGCGGCGTCCTGCTGGCTGCGGGCATGGCGCTGACGCCGGCGTTCGCTTCGTCGTGGGGTCTGCTGGTCACGTTGGGCCTGCTTGGCGCAGCCGGCGCAGGCGCGGGCAGTTTCTCGATACTCATCGGCGCCACCGCGCAGCGCATTCCCGCGGAGAAACGTTCGATGGCGGCCGGCGTAATCAATGCCGGCGGCTCCTTCGGCCAGTTCCTGTTCGCGCCGTTCGCGCAAGCGGTGATCAGCGCCGCAGGCTGGGCGGCCGGCATGTGGGCGCTGGCGGTCTCCGCGCTCGCCACGCTGCCGCTGGCATGGCCGTTGCGCTCGCGCAAGGCACCGCCCTCGCCCGCTGCAGCGGCCGCCGCTGCCACGGACGCAAGCCACATCGGATTGCGCGAGCAACTGCGCGTCGCTGCGCGCGACCGCAGCTATTGGCTGCTGCATCTGGGTTTCTTCACCTGCGGCGTGCACATCGCTTTCCTGGTGACGCACTTGCCCAGCGAGATCGCGCTATGCGGATTGTCCGAAGGCGTATCGGCCACGGCGCTCGCGCTGATCGGCCTGTTCAACGTCGGCGGCAGCCTCGCCGCCGGTTGGCTCGGCCAGCGCTACCGGATGAAGTCGCTGCTGGCGCTGATGTACGCCAGCCGTGCGGCGATGATCGCGATCTACCTCGTGTCGCCGCCGACGCCGGTCGTGTTCTACGTGTTCGCCGCGGGCCTGGGCCTGACCTGGCTGGCGACGGTGCCGCCGACCGCGGGCCTGGTCGGCAAGCTGTTCGGGCCGCGTTACCTGGGCACGCTGTTCGGGCTGACGCTGTTCTCGCACCAGATCGGCGGCTTCTTCGGCGCTTGGGTCGGCGGCCTGGTGATCGAGCGCTTCGGCGACTACACCTGGATGTGGTACGCCGACATGGTGCTGGCGCTGCTGGCGGCGGTGGCGAACCTGCCGATACGCGAGACGCGGATCGTGCGCAGCGCCGTCGCAACGGCATAGCTTTTCGTAGGAGCGGCTTCAGCCGCGAGCTCTTTCTTTCAAGATTCCGCGATCTGATGGAAAGAGCTCGCGGCTGAAGCCGCTCCTACGAAAAGCCGGGTTTCAGGCGGCGCGGGCGCAATCGGCGCACAAGCCGTGCACTTCCAGCGTTTGCGCCTGCGGCATGAAGCCCAGCGCACGGGCGCGCTCGTCGAGCTGGGCGACGACGTGTTCGTCTTCCAGTTCCACCGCGTTGTGGCATTGGTCGCAAATCAGGAACGGCACCGAATGCTGCGCCGTGTTCGGATGATGGCAGGCGACGAAGGCGTTGACCGATTCCAGCTTGTGGATGAAGCCGTTGGCCAACAGGAAATCCAATGCCCGATACACGGTAGGCGGCGCGGCGGCGCCGGCGCCTTCGCCGCTGCGGACCTGTTCGAGCAGGTCGTAGGCTTTCAGCGGCTTTCCGCCGTCGGCTATCAGGCCCAGCACGCGCGCGCGGATCGGCGTCAGGCGCAGCCCGCGCTCGTGGCAGGCGCGCTCGACCGCGTGCACGAAGCCGGAGGCGTCGTGGACGTGATGCTTGGGATCGATGCAGGCGTGGCTGGCCATATCGGAATAATGGTGGCGTCGACGCCCGGACTCAAGCCGTTCCGGCGGCCGGGACGATGCGTTTCAGGGCCGCGTCGATGCGTTTCACCGCCTCGGCCTGCCCGGCCAGATAAACCGTGTGCGAAATATCGGGGCTGACCTGGGTGCCGGTGATGGCCACGCGCAACGGTTGCGCGATCTTGCCCATGCCGACGCCCAACGCCTCGGCGGTCGCGTGCAAAGCGGCGCCGACGGCTTCGGCGGTCCAGGCCGGCAGTTTCGACAGGCGATCGCGCGCATCGGCCAGCGCCGTGGTCGCGGCCGACGTGAGGTGCTTGGCGACGGCGGCATCGTCGTACTGCTCCAGCGGCCGGTACCAGACCGCCGCGCGCGCCGCCATTTCCTTCAGCGTCTGCACGCGGTCGCGAAGCGCGACAACGACATCGGCCGGCGCCGGGCCTTGCGCCAGGTCGTAGCCTTCGTTGCGCAGATGCCATTCCAGATGCCTGGCGACGTCGTTCGGATCGTCGTTCTTCAGGTATTGCTGGTTGAGCCAGCCGAGCTTGGCCGGATCCAGGCGCGAAGCCTTGGAATTGACGTCTTCCAGTTTGAACAGCGCGGTCATCTCATCGATCGAGAAGATTTCCTGATCGCCGTGCGACCAGCCCAGCCGCACCAGGTAATTCAGCAGCGCATGCGGCAGATAGCCCTCGTCGCGATATTGCATCACATCCGCCGCGCCGGTGCGCTTGGACAGCTTGGCGCCTTCCGGGTCGAGGATCATCGGCAGGTGCGCGAAATACGGCACCGGCGCGCCGAGCGCCTGATAGATGTTGACCTGGCGCGGCGTGTTGTTGACGTGGTCGTCGCCGCGCACGACGTCGGTGATCTTCATGTCCAGATCGTCGACTACCACCGCGAAGTTGTACGTGGGATAGCCGTCGGAACGGAAGATCACCAGGTCGTCGAGCTCGTCGTTGCTCCACTCGATGCGGCCCTTGACCTTGTCCTCGAACGCGACGGTGCCGCCGACCGGGTTCTTGAAGCGGATCACGCGGTTCGGATCCTCCCGATACGGTTCGTTTCGGTCGCGATAAGCGCCGTTGTAGCGCGGCTTCTCGCCCGCGGCCATCGCTTTCTCGCGCATCGCTTCGAGCTCTTCCTTGGTCTCGTAGGCGTAATAGGCGTGGCCGGAAGCGACCAGCTGCTCGGCCACTTCGCGGTAACGGTCCAGACGCTGGGTCTGGTAGATGGGGCCTTCGTCGTAATCCAGGCCCAGCCAGTCCATTGCCTGCAGGATCGCATCGATCGCCGCCTGCGTGCTGCGCTCGCGGTCGGTGTCCTCGATGCGCAGGATGAACTGCCCGCCGCGGCGGCGCGCTTCCAACCAGCAATACAGCGCGGTGCGCGCGCCGCCGATGTGCAGGTAGCCGGTGGGGCTGGGGGCGAAGCGGGTGCGGCAGGTCATGCAGAGGCCAGAAGTGCGGATTGCGCCCATTTTACCGGACCCGGCCCGAGCTGGTGCTCTTGTGGGAGCGGCTTTGGCCGCGAGCTTTCCACGGATCGCAGCGACATGCAGGAAGAAAGCTCGCGGCTAAAGCCGCTCCCACAAGAGCGAAAGCAGCGGCGCAAGCTCCGCCCTACAATGGACAGATGACCACTCTGTTCATTTCCGACCTTCACCTCGACCCCGCGCGCCCAGACATCGCCCGACTCTTCGGCGAATTCGTCGACGGCGAAGCCCGCCAAGCCGACGCGCTGTACATCCTGGGCGACCTGTTCGAGGCCTGGGTCGGCGACGACGACCCTTCGGAGGCCGGCACTTTCGTCGCCGATAAGCTCGCGGCGCTCGTCGAAAGCGGCGTGCCGGCGAGCTTCATCCGCGGCAACCGCGATTTCCTGATCGGCGACGGCTACGCGCGCCGCGCCGGCATGGCGATCCTGCCCGATCCGGCCGTGATCATGCTGTACGGCCGCCCTACCCTGCTGATGCACGGCGATCTGCTCTGCACCGACGACACCGCCTATCAGCAATTCCGCGCGCAGACGCGCGATCCGGCCTGGCAGGCGCAGTTCATGGCGCAGCCTTTGGCCGCGCGGCTCGCATTCGCCGAACAGGCGCGCGCCGCAAGCAAGGCGCGCCAGGGCGAACTGCGCGACGCGGGCACGATGGAAACGATCACCGATGTCTCGCCGCGCACCGTCGCCGACACGTTCGCGCGCTACGGCATCGACACGCTGATCCATGGGCATACGCATCGGCCGGCGGTGCATGAGCTCGACATCGCAGGAAAACCGTATCGCCGCATCGTGCTCGGCGATTGGTATACGCAAGGATCGGTGTTGCGGGTCGATGCCGCGGGCGCCGCGTTGAGCGCCCTAGCTTTTTAGAGCTGAGCTGGCCCGCTGCTTTTTTGTAGGTGCGAATTTATTCGCACGCTCTTGATTCATGCCCGGAAAAGCGTGCGAATAAATTCGCACCTACGAAAGCGAGAGCAGCGGAGCAAGCTCCGCTCTGCGAAGCCGACACAACGGTCAGCCGGAAAGTTGCTGCAGGGCCTTCAGCTCATCCTCGCCGAAACCTGCCGCGCTGCGCGCTTCGATATTGAACGGCGCACGCAGCACGCCGCGCGCGTACTCGGCCAGCAATTCGCGGAAGCGCGTTTCAGGCTCGACGCCGGCGCGCTCGCAGAACCAGCGGAACCAGCGCGAGCCTGCGGCGACGTGCGCGACTTCCTCGCGCAGGATCGTTTCCAGGATGGCGACGGTCGCATCGTCGCCGAGCGCGCGCAGCTTGACGATCATGCCAGGCGTCACGTCCAGACCGCGCGCTTCCAGCACCCGCGGCACCAGCGCCATCCGCGCCAGGCCGTCGTGGGCGGTCTTCTCCGCCATTTCCCACAGCCCGTTGTGGGCATCGAAATCGCCGTAGTCGTAGCCGAGTTGCCGCAAGCGATCGCGCAGCATGACGAAATGGCGCGCTTCGTCGTTGGCCACGCTTACCCAGTCGGCGTAGTACGCTTGCGGCATGCCTCGGAAACGGTAGACCGCGTCCCAGGCCAGATCGATGGCGTTGAATTCGATATGCGCGATGGCGTGGATGAACGCGGCGCGGCCTTCGGGCGTGCCCAGGCCACGTTTGGGGAGGTCGCGAGGGTGCACCAGCGCCGGTTTCGGCGGGCGGCCGGGCATGCATATCGGGTTCGGCGAGGGGGAATCCGCCGGAATCGCCAATTCCCCGTTAGCGAAAGAAGCTGCCGCAGCGAAGGTCGCGGCGGCCTTGCTTTCGCATGTCGCCGAATCCAGGCATTCAGCTGCAACCTCAAAAATGGGCGCCACTTCCCTATCCCGTCATCCCAGCGAAAGCTGGGGCCCATTTTGATCTTGGTTTCATCAAGTGCAAAGTCGCTGGATCCCCGCCTTCGCGGGGATGACGGCTAAAGCAAAGCAAAGAAGCAAAAGGGATCCCAGCTTTCGCTGGGATGAAGGAAATGGAAGTTACGAGGCGACCCGCCGCTTCTTCTTCGCCTCGTCCGAGCGCAACTGCTGGATCCGCTCGAAATACCCCGGCTCGATGCCGGTCACGTACTCGCCGCTGAAGCAGGAACTGTCGAACTTGCGCCCCGGGAACTTGGGCCCGGCGACCGCGGATTCCAGATCCGACAAGTCCTGGTAGATCAACCAATCGCAGCCGAGCAGTTCTTCGATTTCCTTCTCGCTGCGGCCGTGCGCCACCAGTTCTTCCGACGAGGGCATGTCGATGCCGTAGATGTTCGGATAGCGCACCGGCGGCGCCGCGGAAGCCAGATACACCTTGCGCGCGCCGGCATCGCGCGCCATCTGCACGATCTGTTTCGACGTGGTGCCGCGGACGATGGAATCGTCGACCAGCAGCACGACGCGGTTGCGGAATTCCAGCGGGATCGGGTTGAGCTTGCGCTTGACCGATTTGGCGCGCTCGCCCTGCCCCGGCATGATGAAGGTGCGGCCGACGTAGCGGTTCTTGATGAAGCCCTCGCGGTACTTCACGTTCAGCAGGTTGGAGATTTCCAGCGCCGCGTCGCGCGAGGTGTCCGGGATCGGGATCACCACGTCGATGTCGTGGTCGGGCCGCTCGCGCAGGATCTTCTCGCCCAGGGTCACGCCCATGCGCATGCGCGCCTTGTGCACGGAGATCTCGTCCATCATCGAGTCGGGCCGCGCGAAATAGACGTATTCGAAGATGCACGGCGTGTGCTGCGGATTCTCGGCGCAGATCCGCGTGTGCAATTCTCCGCGCGCGGTGACCACCACGGCTTCGCCCGGGGCGACATCGCGCATGCGCTCGAAACCGAGGATGTCCAGCGCCACCGATTCGGAGGCGATGGCGTATTCGGTCCCGTTCTCCGTATTGCGCTTGCCCAGCACGAGCGGACGGATGCCGTGCGGATCGCGGAACCCGACCAGGCCCAGGCCGAGCACGGTCGCGACCACGGCGTAACCGCCCTTGGCGCGGCGATTGACGCCTTCGATGGCCTTGAAGACCGATTCGGGCGTCAGCGCCTTCTGCGTGTCCAACTCGTGCGCGAACACGTTCAACAGCACTTCCGAATCGGATTCGGTATTGACGTTTCGGCGGTCCTGCTCGAACACCTCGCGCCGCAGCGCGTCGGTATTGACCAGGTTGCCGTTGTGCGCCAGCGCGATGCCGTAGGGCGAGTTGACGTAGAACGGCTGCGCCTCGTCCAGGCCTTCGCTGCCGGCGGTCGGATAACGGCAATGGGCGATGCCGACGCGGCCTTCGAGCAGGCGCATGGCCTTGGCGTCGAACACGTCGCGCACCAGTCCGTTGCCCTTGTGCACGCGCAGGTGCGAGCCGTCGGCGGTGGCGATGCCGGCGGCGTCCTGGCCGCGGTGCTGGAGCACGGTCAAGCCGTCGTAAAGCGCAGCGGCGACTTCACTGGTCCCGACGATACCGACGATGCCGCACATGTTCCGTTTCTCCGCGGCGCCGACGCGCCGCCACTGCCGAATGACGATTAAGGATGCGGGCGGACGATGCCGTCCATACCGGTTTTGGCTTTCACTTGCGATTTGAGCTGGTCGGCCTCGCCGCGGCCGACTACCGGCCCGACGCGGACGCGCGACAGCATGCCCTTGTCGGTATTGACCTGTTCGACGAAGGCGCTGAAGCCGGCCGCACGCAGGCGGTCGCGCATGGCATTGGCTTCGGCCGCCTTGCTGAACGCGCCCAATTGGACCGCGTATCCGGTGCCCGCGGCGGCCGGCGCAGGCGCGCTCGCGACCGGCTTGGCCGCTGCAGGCTGCACCGTAGATGGGGGCGAAGGCTTGCTTGCCAAGGGTTCGGCGTCCAGGACGACCACGCTGCCGCGCAGGTCGCCGCGCGACTGTTGCGCGCGCAGGCGCGCGGCCTCGGCATCGGCGCGGGTGGCATAAGGCCCGACGCGGACGCGATAGCCGCTGCGGCCGTTGACCGTGGACGGCTCGCTATAACCGGGCAGTTGCGACTGCTTGAGCGCGCGTACCACGCCTTCGGCGTTGGCGGCGCTGGCGAAGCTGCCCAGGTTCACGGCGTAATCGCCGCTGGCCGAAGGCGCAGGCAGCTGCGCTGCGGCGGGAGCCGATGTGGTTTCCGCGGGCAGCGCGGCAGGCTCGGACACGCCGTCGGCGCCCAGCGGCACGGGCTTGCTGACGGATTCGGCAGCAGCCGACTGGGCCGTCGAGGCTGCGCTGCCAGGCGCGGCTGGCGTCGCCGGATCGGCGGCATCGGGATGGGGGGTGGTCGTCGTCAAACCGACAGCGCCGCCTTCGGGCGCCTCGCCGGGCGTCACCAGCGGCAACTCGCGGGTTTCGTACTGGCCTGCGGGCGCATCGGGCATGGTCAGCGGCACGTCCGATACGCCGCTGTCGGGTGCCGGCCCTTGGATCAGCATCGGCAGGAAGATCACCGCCAGCGCGACCAGGATCACGGCGCCCCACAGGCGCTGTTTCAGGGCAGGTTCCATCGGGGCTCGCAAGGAACGGCGGATCGCCGCGCGAATTATACCTGCGCCGGCCGAGTCCCGAATTAACCGCGCGGTTCGAGCGCGAGGATCGCCGCGGCGGCGGTGTGGAAAGAACCGAAGACCAAGATGCGGTCGCCCGGTCGCGCCCGCGCCATCGCCGCCGCCAACGCCTCCGGCACGGTCGCGTGCCGCGCCCCGGCACCGGCTGCGGTGGCCTGCAGGCGTTGCGCGAACGCATCGACGTCCAGACCGCGCGGGTTGACGTCAGCCAAACCGGCCAGGAACCAGCCGTCTATGCCTCCGCCGATCGCGGCGGCGACGCCGGCCACGTCCTTATCGCCCAAGGCGGCGAATACGGCGAGCGTGCGGCCGGCATGCGGCGGCGAGCGCAGCCACGCGGCGAGTTCGCGCGCGGCCTGCGGGTTGTGCCCGACATCGACCAACACCTGTACGCCGTCGCGATCGAACGCCTGCAGGCGTCCGGCGATGCGAGCGGCGGCGACGCCATGGGCGTAGGCCTGCTCGGGAATCGCCGCGTCGAGCGCGCGCAACGCCGCAATGGCCGTGGCGGCGTTGCGCAATTGCGCCGGCGCGGCCAATTGCGGCATCGGCAACAGCGTTTCGAAGCCGATTTCGCGCCAGCGCCAGTGCCCGCCGTCGATGCGTTCGAAAAAGAAATCGCTGCCCGCGCGCAAGGCGGATGCGCCGATCGCGTAGGCATGGCGCAGCACGCTGGACGGCGGATCGTCTTCGCCCAGCACCAGCGGTTTCCAGGGGCGTGCGATGCCGGCTTTCTCCAAACCGATCTTTTCGCGGTCGTCGCCCAGGTAGTCCTGATGGTCGAGATCGACGGTGGTGATCACCGCCACGTCCGGATCGACGATGTTGGTCGCGTCCAGGCGGCCGCCGAGGCCGACTTCGAGGATGGCCAGGTCGAGTTGGCTGCGTTCGAACAGCCACAATGCGGCCAGCGTGCCGTATTCGAAATAACTCAGCGACACCGCTTTTCCTTCTCCCTCCGGGAGAAGGTGCCCCGAAGGGGCGGATGAGGGTACGGCGAAGCTGCCCATGTCCGAACCGCTGCCGCTTCGCCGTACCCTCACCCCAACCCCTCTCCCGAGGGGAGAGGGGCTCAGGCGCGCTGCTTCGATAGCTTCGAAGGCCTCGACTAGTTCTACGCCTCCGGCGTCGCGCCCATCGATCCGCACGCGCTCGTTGTACGCAAGCAGATGCGGCGACGTATATGCGCCCACTTTCCAACCCGCTGCACGTGCGATCGCTTCGATGAAAGCGACCGTGGAGCCCTTGCCATTGGTACCGCCGATCGTGACGACATGCTTCCCCGGCTTGCCCAGATCGAGACGTTCGGCGACTTCGCGCACCCGCTCCAAACCCATGTCGATGGATTTGGGATGCTGGCGCTCGATGTAGGCCAGCCAGTCGGCGAGCGAACGTCCTGTCATAACGCGCGGTGGACCGCTTCCCCGAAGAACGGCGTGTGATGCGCGCAATCGTTGAGCCGCACCACTTCCAGGCGATCCACATCGGGTCCTTCGAGCAGATTCAATGTGGTGGGCGCCTGGCGGAAAGTCCACAGTCTCGCCAGCGGGATGCCGAGCACGTGGCAAAGGATCACCCGGTTGACCGCGTCGTGCGCGACCACCAGCAAAGTGTCGTCCTTGCTCAAGCCTTCGCCTGCGCGTACCAGCGCGGGCCAGGCGCGATCGAACACGTGCTGCAGCGATTCGCCTTCGGGCATCAGCACTTCGTGCGGGGCATCGCGCCAGGCCTGCAGGCGCTCGCCGTCGCGCTCGCGGATCTCGCTGGCGAGCAGGCCTTCCCAGGTGCCGTGCGCGATTTCCATCAGGCCCGGGTCGGTGGCCAGCATCGCTGCGCGCGCATCGCCCAGTGCGAGTTCCGCAGTGCGCTTGGCGCGCTTCAGCGGCGAGGCGACGGCGCGGTCGATACGCACTTCGCGCAGGCGTTCGCCCAACGCGCGCGCCTGCGTTTCGCCGACCGGCGAAAGAGGAATGTCTTCTTGGCCCTGGTAGCGGCCTTCGGCGTTCCAGGGGGTTTCGCCGTGACGGGCGAGGATTATTTTCATAGGGATGATCCTTCCAGTTCCGTCATCCCGGCGAAAGCCGGGATCCAGGGCGACGCCGTTGCCGCCGTTGCGCGAGCCTGGATCCCGGCCTGCGCCGGGATGACGGTTGAGAAATTACAACGACTCCAGCGCCAACACCCCGGGAATCCCGCGCACCGCCACCAGCTGCGACTCCGGCACCGCACGATCCACCGTGATCGCCGCCAGCGCCTCGCCATCGCCCTTGGCGCCGAGCGAGAAGTTGACGATATTGACGCCGGCCGCGCCCAGATGCGAACCGACCAGGCCGATCATGCCCGGGCGATCCTCGTTGCGCATCAGCAGCAGATGCGCCTGCGGATCGAATTCGATTTCGACGCCGTCGAAACGCACCACGCGCGGCCCGCGATGCAGCGTGGCTTCGATCTCGCGCGCGCCGCCGCCCTCGCCCTCCACGCGCAGTTTCAACAGCCGGTCGAAGCCGTCGCCATCGCCGCCCACCGTTTCGGCGACCACCAGGCCGCGCGCGGCGGCTTCCTGCAGCGCGTTGACCGGCGTCACGCGGCTGGACGCGGTGCCGAGCAACGACGACACCAGCAGCCGCGTCAGCGGCCTGGGGTCGAGCGACTCGCTGCGCCCGGCGTACGTGATGTGCAGCCGCGTCGGCGCCGGCACCAGCCGCGCGGCCAGCTTGCCGAGCGCGGACATCAGCGGCATCCAAGGGCCCACTTCGCGCGCCGCTTCAGCCGTCAGCGGCGGCAGGTTGACGCAGCCGGCGACCGCGCCGGTGCCGATGAAGTCGATGATCTGCTTGGCCAGGATGGTGCTGACCGCCTGCTGCGCTTCGCTGGTCGATGCGCCCAGGTGCGGCGTCAAAATCAGCTTGGGATGGCCGCGCAGCGGCGAGTCGGCCTGCAGCGGTTCGGTGGCGAAGGTGTCGAGCGCCGCGCCGGCCAGATGGCCTTCGTCGAGCAAGCGCAGCAGCGCGTCTTCGTCGACCAGCCCGCCGCGCGCGGCGTTGATGACGTAGGCGCCCTTCTTCATCGCGCGCAGGTTCTGTTCGGACAGCAGGTTCGTCGTTTCCTTGGTGCGCGGGATGTGCAGCGTGACGATGTCCGCCTTCGCCAGCAATTCGTCCAGCGGCTTCAGCGGTACGCTGCCCTTGCCCGCCGCGGACGCCGGCAGGAACGGGTCGTACGCCGCGACATCCATGCCGATGCCCTGCGCCTTGCGCGCCACCGTGCTGCCGATGCGGCCCAGGCCGATCACGCCCAGCTTCTTGCCTTCCAGTTCGAAGCCGGTCAGGCCGGCCTTGGGCCATTCGCCGGCCTTCATGCCGGCGTCCGCCCGCGGGATGTGCCGGGCCAGCGCGAACAGCAGCGAGATCGCATGCTCGGCCGCGGCCAGCGTATTGCCGTCGGGCGCGTTCATCACGGCGATGCCGCGCGCGGTGGCTGCATCGACGTCGATCGTGTCGACGCCGGCGCCGGCGCGGCCGATCACCTTCAACTGCTTGGCCGAATCGATGGCCTCGGCCGTGACTTGCGTGGCCGAGCGCACCAGCAATGCGTCGACGCCGACCAAGGCTTTGGCGAGCTTGGCGGGGTCTTTGATGGGTTCGGAGATTTCGACGGTCCAACCGGCCTCGCGGAACAAGGCCAGGCCGTCTTCGTGGATACCGTCGCAAGCCAGCACTTTCATCGTCGACTCCTGTGGGGAAAAGATCCCGCGGAGCCCGGCAGCCGGCACAACGTAAAGAACGATCGGATCGACATCCGCCTAAGGCGGATCGCTTACGGGTCGGGAGACGGGGCCGGCTGGCATGGGAATCCGCGACCAAGACAGCGTAGCAGACGCAGCGGACCGCGCAAGAGGCGTCCGCGGGACTGGCCGCAGAGGCGGCCTTGCGCGACCATGGCGCTCCGAATCGATGGAGCGTGAGCCATGGGCCAGCAGGTCAAAGGCGAATTCGACGTCAAACGCGGCATGGAGCCGTCCTGCGACATGGGCGACGGCGTCGAAGCCGGGCGTTTCCGCTTCGACAAGCGCTTCCACGGCGATCTGGACGCCAACAGCGTGGTGCACATGATGGCGGTGATGACCGAGACGGAAGGTTCGGCCGCGTACGTGGCTATCGAACGCATCTCCGGCACGCTGCGGGGCCGGAAGGGCACGTTCTTCGTCACCCACAACGGAGTCATGGACCGCGGCACGCCGACGCTGTCGGTGGCTGTGGTGCCGGATTCGGGCACGGATGAGTTGGCCGGCCTTTCGGGTCGGATGGCGATCGATATCGTCGACGGCAAACATTACTACACGTTCGATTACGCCTTGGAATAAGCATCAAGCGCTAAATCGATTCGGGTCGGCGCATTTCTCTGCTCCTTATTGCCCTGCTCGTTATTGCCCTGCTCGTTATTGCTCTGCTCGTTATTGCCCTGCTCGTTGTAGAGCGGAGCTTGCTCCGCTGCACTTCGCTCTTAAGCTGTCATCCCAGCGAACGCTGGGACCCATCTTGCTTGTGCGCTTGCCCTTAAGCCGTCATCCCGGCGAAGGCCGGGATCCAGGCCCGCGTCCTTGCGGGTTGCGCTGCGACTCGCGCCATGGACAAAGGCTTCCGGGCTGCGCCCGGGTCACTTTCTTTGTTGGCCCAAAGAAAGTAACCCAAGAAAGGGCCTGAACTGCGGTGCGATGCGTCGCGACTGAAAGACCGCCAGCAGACCTGCTTTCGTCGTGGGTGACCTTCTTACGCAGGTACTAGATTTTGATTCGCAGCGATTGTGGTGACGTGGCTTTTGCGGATTTGCGCTAAGGAGTCGTTCTGGTCGATCGCCTCGGATCTGAATATCGAAGCGACGGAGGAATCCCGAGCGTTGGCGAGCGGTGGCCAAGAACACGGGGCAACCCCATCGCCGGGATACCTTCCAAAGGCCCTTTTTCTTTGGTTACTGTTCTTTTTGGGCCCCACAAAAAGAAAGCAACTCGGCCGCGGTCTTAGCGGACGAAACCCCGGCCTGAAAGGCCGGCAGGTCGCGACGAACCCGCAAGCGAAGGCAGCGGAGCAAGCTCCGCTCTACAAGAAGCGGCTGGCACGTGAGGCCCCAACCCAGTGGACATACGACGAATGATTGATCCTGCATTCGTCCGGTCAGGTTCGGAGCCATTGACCCACATCTCACACATGCTCGGTGACCGCTCTCACAGATAACGAATGATGCGGCGCATCGTGCGAAATTTTTATCGCGCGCTAACCGCTTCCGAACAAATACGCCCCTAGAGTCGGCCGGTCGGCAAGTGTCGGCGAACTTACGAAGGGAGAATACGATGCAAAGGAAAGTAGCGGCCTTGCTCGGCGCGGCGGCCGCAGTCGCCATGGGCGCCGCGATCGCCGCGGTCGGTCCCACCGGACCCGGGCAGTTCTATTACTACTACAACGATGCCGGCCAAGTGGTCGGCTACCAGGCCATCCGTTGCGACGGCACGCGCGAAGCCTGGGGCAAGTTCACCCGCAACTACGCCGACGGCTATTTCATCTGCGATCCGGATCCGACCTGATCGCCGCACAAGGAGCAAGACATGCGCAGGAAGACCGCTTTGATTTTTGGTTTGCTGGCCGCGATCGCCGCCGGCGTCGCCATCGCCCGCCCGCCGGGGCCCGACGAGATCGGCGAGTTCTATTTCTATTTCGATCAGGACGGCAACATCGTCGGTAGCGCTTCGCTGGACTGCGAAGGCAATCTGTACGAGTCCGGCGTCCGCACGAACTTCTACAGCAGCGGTCACGCAGTCTGTAACCCGGACTGATAGCGGCCTGAAAACAAAAACGGCGGAGAAATCCGCCGTTTGTAGCCCGGGGTGGAGGCCGCAGGCCGATACCCGGGTCGCGACCTCGCCGTGACGGTGAAAGCCCCGGGTATCGCCTTCGGCTCCACCCGGGCTACCGACTATTTCGCGACCACGTTCAATTCCTGCAGCAACTGCGGTGCCGGATAGGCTTCCTGCATGATCCAGCGCATATAGCGCTGGTCGACCGAAATCATCCGCGTCATCACCGGGTCGAACACCCAGTTGGAACTGACCGACTCCCAGTTGCCGTCGAACGCCAGTCCGACCAGCTTGCCGCGCGCGTCCAGCACCGGAGAACCGGAATTGCCGCCGGTGATGTCCAGATCGGACAGGAAGTTCACCGGCACCGTGCCCAGCCGCTTGTCCGCCAAACCGCCGTAACGCTTTGCCGCGATCGCATCGAGCAACGGCTTGGGCGCGTCGAACGGCTCCTTGCCGGTCGCCTTGGCGGCCACTTCTTCGAGCTTGGTGAAGGGCTGTTGCTTGCTGCCGTCGATCTTGGTGTAGGCCACGACGTTGCCGAAGGTGATGCGCAACGACGAGTTGGCGTCCGGATAGACGAACTCGCCCTTGCTCTTCTTGTAGTCCGCCACAGCCTGCAGGTAGACCGGGCGCGCGGCCAGCGTTTCGCCTGCGCGAGTCTTGCGCTCCTCTTCCTGCTTGAGCAGGGTGGGCATCATCGCCACGGCCAGCTGGATCGCCGGATCCTTGCTCGATTCGAAGGCCTTGCGGTCGGCCGCGAACCACTTCATGCGCTCGCTGGCGTTGCCGAGCCTGCTCTTGCCGAGTTTGGTCACGGCCTTGCCGACGGCTTTCTCGCCGCTGCCTCCGAGCCATTTGTCGAGCGCGCCGACGCGTTGCGCTTCCGGCAGGGCGACGTACTGCTCGAGCCAGTAACGCTGCAGCTCGCGGTCCATCGCCGGATGGTAGCGGCGTTCCATCTGTTTCAGGCCGCCCTCGATCGAGGCCAGGTCGCGCTGCTGGTAGCCCGATTCGCGCTCGGCATCGGGCTTTGCGCGCTCCATCGACAAGCGGTAGAGCATGGTGGCGGTGCCGACCACGCCGGTGTTGGAGAACTGGCCGAACACCAGGTCGCGCTCGCGCGTGGCCTTGGCCTGCTCGCCGACCGCGACGAGCTCGTCGTGCGCCTCGAGCGCCGGCTTGCCCTTGTCGCCCTGCTTGCGCAACCAGTCGAGCACCGCGGTTTCCTGGCTGTGCTTGGTTGCGGCGGCGTTGGTGCGCTTGAAGCCTTCCAACTGGCCGTCGTAGTTCTTGAGCACGTTCCCCCAACTGCGGACCGTGCTGGCGTATTTGACCGCGATTTCAGGGTTTTTCTTGCCCTCCGCTTCGACCAGCGCGACCAGCTTCTTGAAGTGGCCGCCGATGGTCGGATAGGTCCAGGCCGCGGTGTTGTCGAAGTCGTCGGCGAGCGCGTAGCGGTTGGTCTGGCCCGGATAGCCGGCGACCATGACGAAATCGCCCGCGCCCAGCGGCTTGTCGGCGATCTTCAACCAATGCTTGGGTTTGAACGGCACGTTGTCGGCCGAATACGCGGCCGGCTTGCCGTCTTTGCCGACGTAAGCGCGGTAGAACGAGAAATCGCCGGTGTGGCGCGGCCACATCCAGTTGTCGACTTCGCCGCCGTAATTGCCGATGCCGCCCGGCGGCGCGTAAACCAGCCGCACGTCCTTGATTTCGATATTGCGGAACAGGCGATAGGTATTCCCGCCGAAGAAGCTGTACAGGCGGCAGCGATAACCGCCCTCGGCCTCGCATTGCGCGACCAGTTTCTTGTCGGTGGCTTCCAATGCGCGGGTGCGGCCGAGCGCATCGGGTGCGGCGTCGATCGCGGCTTTCACAGTCGGCGTCACGTCTTGGATGGTATCCAGTGCGTAGATGCGCGCGTTCGGGCCGGCGCTGAGTTCTTCGACGCGCGTCGCGGCGTTGAAGCCGTCGTGCATCAGGTTCTTTTCGGGCGTCGAATTGAGCTGGATCGCGCCGTAGGCGCAATGGTGATTGGTGACGACCAGGCCCTCCGGCGACACGAAACTGGCGGTGCAGCCGCCAAGCGACACCACCGCGCCCATCGGGTCGCCGGTAAGATTGGCCAACTGCTTCGCGTCGAGCTTGAGCCCGGCCTTTTTAAGCGGGCCGGCTATTTCAGGTAGTTGCTGCGGCACCCACATGCCTTCTCCGCCATGGGCCTCTCCTGCGAATCCGGCGCCGAGCGCTGCAGCGGTGATGGCCGTGGCCAATGCGGTGTAGTGCATGGGATCGTTCCTTCCTTTCAGTCGATTCGGGAGTCTAGCCCAGGCCTTGGGGGCGAAGGCATGACTAAAGTTGGGTCGCGCGACTTCGTGCTGCATCCTGAGGGGAACGGATGTTGATGGGCCGTGCCTTATGGGCTGCGACGGCTGCATTCCTACGTGCCTTTACTCCGCCGGCAGGTTCATTTCCTTCAACAGGTGCGGCGCCGGATAAACTTTCGCCAGCAACCAGCGCAGATAGCGCATGTCGACGTGGATCGCGCGCTTGTAGCGTGGATCGAACATCCAGCTGGCGCTCACCGCCTCCCAGTTGCTGTCGAAGTTCAATCCGATCAGCCGTCCATTCGCATCCAGCACCGGCGAACCGGAATTGCCGCCCGTGGTGTCGAGATTGGTGAGGAAATCGACCGTCTGGGTCTTCAGCGCCGGATCGGCCGTGCTGCCGAAATCGCCCTTGGCGATCGCGTCTCGCAGCGGCTTGGGCGCATCGAACGGTGCTTTTCCGGTGTGCTTCTCGACGATGCCCTGCACGGTGGTCAGCGGTACGTAGGTGACGCCGTCTCGGGGCGACATCGTGCCGACCTTGCCGTAGCTCACGCGCAACGTCGAATTGGCGTCGGGATACACCGCCTTGCCCTGCGATTTGCGGTAGCCGATCAGCGCGCGCATATAGGCCGGCCGCAGGCGCAAAAGATCGCCTTCGCTGGCTTTGTCGGCCTCTTCCAGGCGCAACACGGCCGGCGAAAGTTTGGCGGCCGCCTGCATCAGCGGATCGGTCGCCGCTGCGACCTCGGCCGGAGCGGCTTTCAACCAACGCAGGCGCTCGGCCTCGTCGCCGAGCTTGGTTTGCGCGTACAGCGCGTCGAGCGCTGTCTTGGCTTGCGCTTCGTCGCCGCCGAACACGGCGTCCACTTCGGCGATGCGTTGCGCCGCCGGCAATGCGCGGTAGCGCTTCAGCAGATCCGACAGCAAGGCCTTCTCGACTTCGGCGTCGTAACGGCGCTGGACCTGCTTCAACGAACCTTCGATCAAAGCCTCGTCGCGTTGCTGGAAGCCCTTCTCGCGCTGCGCATCCGGCTTTCCGCGCTCGGCCGCCAGCCGCTGGAGCATCATCGCGGCGCGCAACAACTGGGGCTGGTTGCGGATCAGGCCCAATAGCTGGTCGCGCTCGCGCGTCGCGCTGCCGGCATCCAGCACCTTCTGCGCCGCCGCGATGTCGGCCTGGATCGCCTTCGCGTCGGACTGCTTGCCCAGCCAAGCCAGCATCGCCCTCTCGTCTTCGGCGCGGGTACGCACCGCATCGCTGCGGCGCAGGCCGTCCAGTTCGCCCTGGGCGCGCTTGAGGCCGTTCTTCAGGCCTGCCAGCTGCGATGCGTACAGCACTTTCGCCGAGGGCTTGGCCGTGGTCGCGGCTTCGATCGTGTCGATCATGCCGTCGAACAGTTCCACCCGCGTCGGCAGCTGCCACTCGACCTGGCTCTTGAATTCGGACGCCATCCGATGCCTATACGTGGTGCCGGGATACCCGGCCAGCATCGCGTAATCGCCCTCGCCTACCGGATCGGTGGAGATCTGCAGATGAGCCGGCGGCGTGTACGGCACATTGTCCTTCGAATACGCCGCCGGCTTGCCGTCCTTGCCGACGTAGGCGCGCAGGATAGTGAAATCGCCGCTGTGCCGCGGCCACATGAAATTGTCGATCTCGTCGCCGTAATTGCCGATCGCTTCCGGCGGCGCGTAAACCAGGCGGATGTCCTTCAGCTCGAGCTGCTTGATCAGATAAAAATCGGTGCCGTAATACATGTTGGCGACGCTGCAGCGGTAGCCCGCCTCGCTTTCGCACTCGGCGACAACGGCTTTGCCGGCCGCATCGACCGCGTCGTAGTAGGCGCGGCCCGTCTTGCCGCGCGCGCCGCTCAGGATGCGGTCGGTGATGCGGTCGAAACCGGTGGTCACCAGCACGCGGTAGTCGGGATTGGCGGGCAGTTCGGCATCGCGGTCGGCGGCGATGAAGCCGTTGCCGATCAGGTCGCGCTCCTTGCTGCTGTTGTACTGGATGACGCCGAACGCGACGTGGTGGTTGGTCAGCACCAGGCCGTCGCCGGATACGAAAGCGCCGGTCGCGCCGCCCACTTTCACCACGGCGTTCATCGGCGGCTTGGCCAGTTCGGCCAAACCGGCAGGATCGCCCTGGAAACCGGCGGCCTTCAGCTGCGCTGCGATCTCGGGCAATTGCGACGGCATCCACATGCCCTCGTCGGCATGCGCGGCGGCGGGCAGCAGGGTGGCGGCGACCGCCATGGCCAACATACGTCGGGGCACGGGCAACTCCTCATTGGGATGCGAATTCGCGACGATAGACGCGGCATCGCCGAGCAGGCAACTGCCAGCGGTCATGGCCCTGCCCCGGACGGCCGCGGGCGGTACAATTGCGTTCTCTCTCGCCATCGTTCCGGGCCGCCCATGTCGTCGATTCCGTCGTTCCCGCAAAGCATGAAAGCGTTGGTCAAGCGCGAGGCGGCCAAGGGCATCTGGCTGGAGGAAGTGCCGGTGCCGCGCCCCGGTGCGAACGAGGTGCTGATCAAGCTGGAGAAAACGGCGATCTGCGGCACCGATCTGCACATCTATCTGTGGGACGAATGGAGCCAGCGCACGATCAAGCCGGGCCTGGTGATCGGCCACGAATTCGTCGGCCGCATCGTCGAACTCGGGCCGGGCGTGAGCGGCTATGCGCTGGGGCAGCGCGTCTCGGCCGAGGGCCATATCGTCTGCGGCCATTGCCGCAACTGCCGAGCCGGCAAGCAGCACCTGTGCCCGAACACCGTCGGCATCGGCGTCACGCGCGACGGCGCGTTCGCCGAATACATCGTGATGCCGGCCAGCAACCTGTGGCCGATCCCCGACCAGATTCCGAGCGAATTGGCGGCGTTCTTCGATCCTTACGGCAACGCCGCGCACTGCGCGCTGGAATTCGACGTGGTCGGCGAAGACGTGCTGATCACCGGCGCCGGCCCGATCGGGGTGATGGCCGCCGGCATCTGCAAGCATATCGGCGCGCGCAACGTGGTGGTCACCGACGTCAACGACTACCGCCTGAAATTGGCCGCCGACATGGGCGCCACGCGCGTGGTCAACGTCACCAACACGTCGTTGAAGGACGTGATGGCCGACCTGCACATGGAAGGCTTCGACGTGGGCCTGGAGATGAGCGGCAACCCGCGCGCGTTCAACGACATGCTCGACTGCATGTACCACGGCGGCAAGGTCGCCCTGCTCGGCCTACTGCCCAAGGGCGCTGGCGTGGACTGGGACCGCATCATCTTCAAGGGCCTGACGATCCACGGCATCTACGGCCGCCGCATGTACGAAACCTGGTACAAGATGACGCAACTGGTCCTGTCCGGCTTTCCGCTGGGCAAGGTGCTGAGCCATCAATTGCCGATCGACGAGTTCCAGAAGGGCTTCGACCTGATGGAATCCGGAAAGTCCGGCAAAGTCGTCCTCAGCTGGAATTAAGACCCGCTTTTTTTGTAGGAGCGGCTTTAGCCGCGAGCTCTTCTCCGGACACCGCTGCGATCTGAAAGAAAAAGCTCGCGGCTGAAGCCGCTCCCACGAAGGCAACAGCCATGGAACTGCCATGTCACTGACCCAACGCTACGCCGACACTCTCGAAGAAATCCGCGCAGCCGGCCTGTTCAAGTCCGAACGCATCATCACTTCGCCGCAATCGGCCGAAATCACCCTCGCCGACGGCCGCGAAGTGCTGAACTTCTGCGCCAACAACTACCTGGGCCTGGCCGACCACCCGGACATCATCGCCGCCGCCAAGGACGCGCTGGACACGCACGGTTTCGGCATGGCCTCGGTGCGCTTCATCTGCGGCACCCAGGATCTGCACAAGCAGCTGGAAAAGACCATCGCCGATTTCTTCGGCACCGAAGACACGATCCTGTACGCGGCCTGCTTCGACGCCAACGGCGGCCTGTACGAGCCGCTGCTCGGCGAAGAGGACGCGATCATCTCCGACGCGCTCAACCACGCCTCGATCATCGACGGCATCCGCTTGTGCAAGGCCAAGCGCTTCCGCTACGCCAACTGCGACATGGCCGACCTGGAGAGGCAGCTGCAGGCCGCCGACGCCGCCGGCGCGCGGACCAAGCTGATCAGCAGCGACGGCGTGTTCTCGATGGACGGCTTCATCGCGCCGCTGGACGAGATCGCCGCACTGGCGAAGAAATACGGCGCGCTTGTCCACATCGACGAATGCCACGCCACCGGTTTCCTCGGCAAACACGGCCGCGGTTCGGCCGAGGTCAAAGGCGCGATGGATCGCATCGACATCTTCACCGGCACGCTGGGCAAGGCCATGGGCGGCGCGCTCGGCGGCTTCACTACGGCGAAGCAGGAAGTGATCGAACTGCTGCGCCAGCGTTCGCGCCCTTACCTGTTCTCCAATTCGTTGCCGCCGCACGTGGTGGCCGCAGGCATCAAGGCTTTCCAGATGCTCGCCGCCGCCGGCGAGTTGCGCGAACGCCTCGCCGACAACACCGCCTACTTCCGCGAAAAGATGGCGGCGGCGGGCTTCGATATCAAACCGGGCACGCATCCGATCTGTCCGGTGATGCTGTACGACGCGCCGCTGGCGCAGAAGTTCGCAACGCGCCTGCTCGAAGAAGGCATCTACGCGATCGGCTTCTTCTTCCCGGTGGTGCCGCAGGGCCAGGCGCGCATCCGCACACAGATGAGCGCGGCGCATACGCGCGAACACCTGGACCGTGCCATCGCCGCATTCACCAAGATCGGGTACGAGCTGGGCGTGCTGGGCGCGAAAGCCTAAGACTTCGCGTCGGGCAGTACTTTGTTCTCCCTCTCCCTTTACGGGAGAGGGAAAGGCCGAAGGCCAGGGAGAGGGTCCGGCTTTTCGAAGCACGCTCGCTACGCTCGCGCCCCTCTCCTGCCCTGCGGGCATCCTCCCCCGCAAAGGGGGAAGAAAAAACGGTTCGTCCCGGCCCTACAACGGCGACAGCCGTGCCGCTTCCTCAGGCGTGAGTCGCCGCCACTGCCTCTTCGGCAATTCACCGAGTGCCAGCTCGCCTATCGCCACACGCACCAGCCGCAGCACTTCGATATCGAAAGCTTCCAGCAATCGCCGGATCTGGCGGTTGCGGCCTTCATCCAACACGATCTCGAGCCACGCGTTCTTTTCGCCCGTGCGCAGCACGCGCGCCGATTTGGCGCTCAGGCGTATGCCGTCCGACGCGATGCCCGCCATCAGCGCGGACAGCGCCGCAGCGTCCGGAATCGCATCCACCTGCACGTGGTAGGTCTTGTCCGGCCCGGTTTCCGGATCGGTGATGCGCGCGGCCCATTGCGGATCGTTGCTGAACAACAACAGGCCTTCGCTGGCCTTGTCGAGACGGCCGACCGGCGCGATCCAGCCCAGGTCCGCGCCGTCGAAACAACGGTAGACGGTGTCGCGTCCGCGCTCGTCCGCGGCCGTCGTCACCAGGCCACGCGGCTTGTTGAGCATCAAGTGGATCGCGGCCGTGGCCGCCAACGGTCGACCGTCCACGGAGATCGCCGTTTCATCGGGCGAAGTAGGATGTTCGGGATCGCGGATCACCCTGCCGCCAATGGCGACGCGGCCATCGCGGATCCATTGCGCCGCCTGCGTGCGCGAGCATACGCCGCGTTTCGACAGCACTCGCGCCAGCCCGTAGCGACGGCTCATGCGATGCGGCTCCGGAACGCTGTGCGGAAGCCGCCGCCTGCCATCACGTTGCAGGATGTAGCGACGCGGTTTTCCGGATATTAAGGCTTGCTCGGCGTAGCGGCCGGAGCGGTCGCCGCAGGCGCCGTGGCGCCATCGGGCGCGACGGGCGCAGCAGCAGGCGCTGCGCCGGCAGGCTTCCTGCCCGCGATGCGCACGCCGCGAGCCTTCATCCAGGCGTCGAACTCGTCGGCGGTCATGCGCTTGCCGTTCTGGTTCATGTCGAACCGCCACGGCGTGTTGTCGAACTGCGTCTTGGGCTTGTAGACCGAAGGATCGTTGGGATCGAGCGCGCGGGCGGGCGTGGCGTTGGCCACGTTGCAGCCTTCGACGCGCAACCGCAGCAGCACCAGATCCACCGACATGGCTTCGTCGTAGGCCTGCGCCAGCACGCCGCTCGGCGCGCCCAACTGCGACGTGGTCGTGGACATTTCCGAAGAGATCGGCGCCAGCAGGGTGGGACGCACCGGCAGGGCCTGCGGAACGCTGGCCGTGCTGCAGTTGGCGGTCTGCGCCTGCGCGACGCCGCATGCGAGCAGCAGGGAGGGAACGATCAGCATTGCGCGCATGGCGATTTTCCGCGTCGATGAATGCGGCGAGTGTAGGCCGTGCGTCCCAGGCGGACAAGCGCGGCGCGCGATGCGGAAAGCCGTCACGCTTCGTCCATGCGCCTGAATAGGGCCATGCGGGCTTCGTAGAAGCGGGCTTTTGTAGGAGCGGCTTTAGCCGCGAGCTCTTCCCATCAGATTGCGCGAGCGTGCGGGAAAGAGCTCGCGGCTAAAGCCGCTCCTACAAAAGCCGAGACGATGATGCCAACCCAACAAAGACGAAGCCCGGCGCTAGGCCGGGCTTCGTGTGTTGCTTCGCTTGGCGTCCGATCAGTTCTGGACGTTCAGCTCGGTGCGGCGGTTGCGAGCGCGGCCTTCCGGATTGTCCGAACCATCTTCGTTGGTGTTCGGAGCGATCGGGCGGCTCTCGCCGTAACCCACCGGGCCCACCAGACGGCCGGCATCGACGCCGTTGCTGGTCAGGTAGTCGTACACAGCCTTCGCACGACGCTCGGACAGGGCCTGGTTGTAGGCGTCCGTACCCTTCGAGTCGGTGTGGCCAGCCACTTCGACCTTCAGTTCCGGATAGCGCTTCAGGATCTCGATGGCCTCGTTGAGGATCGCGACCGCGTCAGGACGCAGGGTCGACTTGTCGAAGTCGAAGTTGACGCCCTTCAGGTCGATCGACACCGGCACCGGGCAGCCGTCCGGACCGATGGTCTGGCCAGCCTGCGAACCGGGGCACTTGTCGTCGCAATCGTTCACGCCGTCGCCGTCGCTGTCGCTGTCGGCGCAGCTCGGAGCCGGAGCCGGCGGCGGTGCGGCAGCAGCCTCCGGGCCCAGGGCCACGGTCAGGCCGACCGAAGCCAGCAGATCGGTGAAGTAGTCTTCCTGCTGGTTGGCCGGACGGGCCTGCACGTCGTCGAAGTCGACGCGGGTGCCGATTTCCGTACGCAGGTCCACGCGGCCGAAGTCGAACTGCAAGCCGGCGCCGAGGTTGGCGGCGACGTTGTTGTCCGAATGCTCGGCCGGATTCGGGCCCAGGGCCGGATCGCGGACGAACTCTTCGTCATGACGCTGCAAGCCCAGGCCCATACGGATGTACGGCCACCACTTGCGGTCGGCATTGCGGAAGTGATAACGGGCATCGACGGAGGCGCCGTACTGGCTCCACCACAGATTCGGGTTGGCGGACTTGTCGGGATTCTGGTAGTTCAGTTCGAAATCGACCGACCAGTTGGGATTGAAGAACTTACCGAAGCCGATGGTGCCGAAGATGGAATCTTCGGTGTCACGGTCTTCGTCCTGGAAATTGACGCCGGTGGAACCAGCGACGTACCAGCGATCATCAAACTCCTGCGCGGAAGCGGCCTGCGCCACGCACAGCCCGCCCAACAGCGCAGCACAGAGGAGTTTCTTATTCATGTTCAGCTCCTTGATCAGGTAAAAAAGCGGTATTCCGGTCTTGCGTGGTTATGGTTTTAGACGGCCGTTCCGCACGCCATCCCGTCCAGAGTAGTACCGGATGTGTGAAAGCCGTGTTAACAATAGCATAACAGTTGAGGGGTGCCAACCTGCGCTCCGCGCTTCTAGGCCCGGTACAGGTTAATGAATTCCTGCACTGGCAGCGACTCTAGCGCTTCCGGCGTCCGCGTCAAGGCCATGATCCGGTCGGCCTGCTCGGCCGGCAGATGAGCCCGCAGGGCGGCCTCGCACTTGGCCATCAGCACCGGGATGCCTTCGGCCCGGCGCTTGCGGTGGCCGATCGGGTAGTCGATGGAGACCTTCTCGGTCGAGCTGCCGTCCTTGAAGAACACCTGGACCGAGTTGCCGATATACCGCTTGTCGGCATCGAAATAGTCCTTCGTGAACTGCGGGTTCTCGACCACGGTCATGCGGTCGCGCAGCGCGTCGATGCGGGGGTCGGCGGCGATGTCGTCGTTGTAGTCCGAGGCGGTCAGGCGGCCGAAGATCAGCGGCACGGCCACCATGTACTGGATGCAGTGGTCGCGGTCGGCGTAGTTGGCCAGCGGGCCGGTCTTGTCGATGATCCGGACGCCGGCTTCCTGGGTTTCGATGACGATCTTCTCGATGTCCCCGATCCGGTCCTTCACCTGCCCGTGCAGCTGCATGGCGCATTCCACCGCGGTCTGGGCATGGAACTCGGCCGGAAAGCTGATCTTGAACAGGACGTTCTCCATCACATAGCTGCCGAACGGCCGCTCGAACTGGAATTCCTTGCCCTTGAAGGCGATGTCGTAGAAGCCCCAGGTCTTGGCGCTGAGCGCGCTCGGGTAGCCGACCACTTTCTTATGCACCGCATTCAGCGCATGGATCACGGCGCGGCGGCAGGCGTCGCCGGCGGCCCAGCTCTTGCGCGGGCCGGTGTTCGGCGCGTGGCGGTAGGTGCGCAGCACGCCGTTGTCGATCCAGGAATGGGAAACGGCGGTGATCACCTCTTCCTTGCCGCCGCCGAGCATGGCGGTGGCGACGGCGGTGGACGCCAGGCGCACCAGGATCACGTGATCCAGGCCGACGCGGTTGAACGAGTTCTGCAGCGCGTAGACGCCCTGGATCTCGTGCGCCTTGATCGCCCAGCCCAGCACGTCGCGGACGGTGATCGTCTTGCCTTCCTTGCGCGCCAAGTAGTCGGCGACGGCCAGGATCGTGCCCAGGTTGTCCGACGGATGGCCCCATTCGGCCGCCAGCCAGGTGTCGTTGAAATCGAGCCAGCGCACCAGGGTGCCGATGTTGAACGCGGCTTGGACGGGATCCAGCTCGAACGAGGTGCCGGGCACGCGCGCGCCGCCGGGCAGTTCGCCGCCGGGGACCAGCGGGCCGAGGTGCTTGACGCAGTCCGGGAACTTCATCGCCAACATGGCGCAGGCCAGCGAGTCGAGCAGCATGTAGCGCGCGGTGTCGTAGGCCTCCTTCGAATCGATCTTGGCGTCGATGACGTAATCGGCGATGTCGACCATCGGCTGGTCGGGATCGGGGCGGACGGCGGAACGGATATCGAAGTGACTCATCGGGTTCTGGGCACCGGGCGGAGGGAAGCCCGCTATTTTGCCAGACGGAAGCGCCCCGACCCCACCGCTGCAACGCAGCGGGCCGCCGCAGGCGCTTGGCGGACGCGGCCGCAGGCCGCAGTTTGTCGTCATGAACGCCCCTGCCCGTCTTCCCACGCTGTTTTTGTCCCATGGCTCGCCGATGCTGGCGGTCGAGGATTCGCCTGCCGGCCGCTTCCTCGACGGCCTGGGCGCGCAGTTGCCGCGCCCGCGCGCGATCGTGGTCGCCTCGGCCCACTTCGAATGCGAGCGGCCCAGCATCGGCGCCGCGGCGCAGCCGGCGACCGTGCACGATTTCGGCGGCTTCCCGCCCGAGCTCTACGCGATCCGCTACCCGGCGCCGGGCGCGCCCGACTTGGCCGAAGCCATCGCCGAGCGATTGAGCGAAGCCGGCCTGGCGCCGGGCATCCGCTTGAACCATGGCCTGGACCACGGCGTTTGGGTGCCGCTGCGCCGCAGCTACCCCGAGGCCGATATCCCAGTGATCCCGCTGTCGGTGAATCCGCGCGCCGATGCCGCACAGCACTACGCACTCGGCCGCGTGCTCGCGCCGCTGCGCGACGAGGGCGTGCTGGTGATCGGTTCGGGCGGCTTCGTGCACAACTTGCGCGAATTGGACTGGGCCCACCGCGACGCGCCGTTGGCGCCGTGGGCCGGCGATTTCGCGGCATGGATGTGCGAACGGCTGGAAGCGCACGACATCGATGCCGTGCTCGACTGGGAGCGGCAGGCGCCGAATCCGCGCAAGGCGCATCCGACGGTGGAGCATCTGATGCCGTTGTTCGTGGCGTTGGGCGCCAGCGGCGAATCGGCGCGGGTGCGGCGATTGCATCGTTCGCACGAGTTCGGATCGTTGGCGCTCGACGCCTTCGCCTTCGACTGACCTTTTAGTAGGAGCGGCTTCAGCCGCGAGCTTTTTCTGCCCGCGTGAGCAAGAGCTCGCGGCTGAAGCCGCTCCTACGAAGAGCAACGCTTACGACGCGCAGCGCTCCCACGGGGGATCCCCACCGAACGCCTCGGCGAAGAAATCGACGAACGCCCGCACCCGCGGCGGCACCAGCCGGCGCTGCGGCATGACCGCGTAGATGCCGGTGGTGGCGATCGGGTAGTCCGGCAATACCACCTGCAATCGACCCGCGCGCAGGTCCTCGCAGGCATGCCAGGCCGAATGCATCGCGATGCCCAGCCCGGCGACCACGGCATCGAGGATCACTTCGCCGTAATTGCTTTCGATGCGGCCGCCCACCCGTACCGCGATCTCGCGGCCGTCGCGATCGCTCATCCGCCATACGTCCTGGCGCCCGGCACTCCCGACCAGCAACACGCATTGGTGATCGACGAGCTCCTGGGGCGTGCGCGGCGTGCCGTGCTTGCGCAGGTATTCGGGCGAGGCGCACAACACCCGCCGGTTGTCCGCCAGCTTGCGCGCGACCAGGCTGGAGTCGTCGAGCGCGCCGATGCGGATCGCCAGATCGAAGCCCGAACTGACCAGGTCCAGCCTCTGGTCGTTGAGATTGATGCTGAGCTTGATGCGCGGGTGCCGGGCCATGAACTCGGGCAGCAACGGCGAGATGTACAGGCGGCCGAACGAAGCCGAGGTCGTCACCCGCAAAGTGCCCGCGACGTCGGTGCCGGCCTGGCGCAGGCCCGTAGTCAGCGCCTCCAGATCCTCGACCAGGGCGCGGCCCTGTTCGGCCAGCGCCGCGCCTTCGGGCGTGGCGTGCAATTGCCGGGTGGTCCGATGCAGCAGGCGGACGCCGAGTTCGCGTTCCAGGCGCTTGAGCCGCTGGCTGGCAACGGCGACCGATAGGTCCAGGCTGCGCGCGGCAGCACTGATCGAGCCCAGGTCGAGCACCCGGAGGAACAGGCTGATATCGCCGATGCGGTCCATTCGATTATCAAATAATCATTGATAGTGCTTAGAGATATTGCCGGTTTCTGATGAATATGCAACGGCCTAGTCTGGGCGCCTCTATTCATTCTTCTATCCCCGCCCATGGCTACCCCGCTCGCCACACCCCAGCCCTCGCGCTTGCCGCTCGGCCTGTATGCCCTCACCGCCGGCGCTTTCGGCATCGGCACCACCGAATTCGTGATCATGGGCTTGTTGCTGCAGGTCGCGGCCGACCTGCAGGTCAGCATCGCCGCCGCAGGCCTGCTGATCTCGGGCTATGCGCTGGGCGTGTTCGTGGGCGCGCCGCTGTTGACCGCGCTGACCAGCCGCATGCCGCGCAAGGCGGTGCTGGTGGCGTTGATGATCGTGTTCACCCTCGGCAACCTGGCCTGCGCGCTGGCGCCCAACTACGCGGTGCTGATGATCGCGCGGGTGATCACTTCGCTCGCCCACGGCACGTTCTTCGGCGTCGGGGCGGTGGTGGCCACTGGTTTGGTCGCGCCGGACCGCAAAGCCTCGGCGATCTCGATCATGTTCACCGGCCTGACCGTGGCCACGCTGCTCGGCGTGCCGGCCGGCGCGTGGCTGGGCCACGAACTGGGTTGGCGCGCCACGTTCTGGGCAGTGACGGCGATCGGCGTGATCGCCACCGTCGTCATCGCGATGCTGGTGCCGGCCGATCGCGAAGACCATGCGCCGATCGCCTTTCGCGAAGAATTGAAAGTCGTGCGCCGCCCGCAGGTATTGCTGGGACTGCTGATGACGGTGCTCGGCTTCGCCGGGGTGTTCGCGGTGTTCACCTACATCCAGCCGATCCTGACCCGCGTCACCGGCTTCGCCGACAGCGCGGTGTCGCCGATCCTTTTCCTGCTCGGCCTGGGACTGATCGTCGGCAATCTGCTGGGCGGCCGTCTCGCTGACAAGCGCCTGATGCCGGCGCTGATCGCCACGCTGGCGGCGTTGGCGGTCGTGTTGGGCCTGATGACCTTCGCGCTGCAAAGCAAGGTGGCCGCCGTGCTGTTCTTCGGCTTGTTCGGCGTCGTCGCGTTCGCCACAGTGCCGCCGCTGCAATTGTGGGTGCTGCAGAAGGCCGAGGGCGCGCAGAACCTCGCTTCCAGTCTCAACATCGGCGCGTTCAATTTGGGTAATGCACTGGGCGCCTGGCTGGGCGGCGTGGTGATCGAACGAGGCCCCGGGCTCGGCTCGGTGCCTTGGATCGCGGCGCTGGTGACCGTATCGGGCATCGCCGTCGCGCTGTGGGCCGCTCGTATGGAGAAACCGCGGCGGATCGCGATCGATGCAGCTACATGCACCGCGAACTGAAAATTTCAACTTTCGGATAAGGATTCGACCCTATGGATTACCGTTTTCTCGGCGCTTCCGGATTCAAAGTGCCCGCGCTCGGTTTCGGCGCAGGCACGTTCGGCGGCAAAGGCCCGCTGTTCAGCGCGTGGGGCAATACCGACATCGATGAGGCCAAGCGGCTGATCGACATTTGCCTGGATGCCGGCCTCAATCTTTTCGACACCGCCGACGTGTATTCGGACGGCGCATCGGAATCGATCCTGGGCGCGGCGATCAAGGGCCGGCGCGACGACGTCATCCTGTCGACCAAGCTCACCCTGCGCGCAGGCGCAGGCCCGAACGACGTCGGCGCCTCGCGCCATCATCTGATCAAGGCGACCGATGCCGCGCTCAAGCGCCTGGGCACCGACTACATCGATCTGCTGCAGCTGCACCACTTCGACGCGATGACGCCGGCGGAAAGCGTGATGTCCACGCTCGACGACCTGGTGCGCGCCGGCAAGGTGCGTTATCTCGGCGCATCGAATTTTTCCGGCTGGCACCTGATGAAGTCGCAGGCCGCCGCCGACCGTTACGGCTATTCGCGCTTCGTTGCCAACCAGACCTACTATTCCTTGGTCGGCCGCGATTACGAGTGGGAATTGATGCCGCTGGGCCAGGACCAGGGCGTCGGCGCGGTGGTGTGGAGTCCGCTCGGATGGGGCCGGCTGACCGGCAAGATCCGCCGCGGCCAGCCGCTGCCGGAAGGCAGCCGCCTGCACGACACCGCCGGCTTCGCGCCGCCTGTGGACGAAGATCGGCTGTATCGCGTGGTCGATACGCTTGACGCGATCGCCGCGGAGACCGGCAAGACCATTCCGCAGATCGCATTGAACTGGCTGCTGCAGCGTCCCACGGTATCCACAGTATTGATCGGCGCGCGCAACGAGGCGCAACTCAGGCAGAACCTCGGCGCGGTCGGCTGGAACCTCAGCGCCGAACAAGTCGCCAAACTCGATGCAGCCAGCGACGTCACGCCGCCTTATCCCTATTACCCGTATTGGAATGGGCAGTTCACCGAACGCAATCCGCCATCGGTGCCTCTCGCAACCTCCGCCGGTGAAACGACATGAAAGCCGTCGCCCTGACCCGTTATTTGCCGATCGACGATCCGCAGTCCCTGCTCGACGTCGAACTGCCGAAACCCGTCTCGCCGACCGGCCACGATCTATTGGTGCGCGTCGAAGCGGTCTCGGTGAACCCGGTGGACACCAAGATACGTTCGCCGAAACCGCAGACCGAAACGCAACCGAAGGTTTTGGGCTACGACGCGGCCGGCGTGGTCGAAGCGGTCGGCGAAAATGTCGAGGAATTCAAACCGGGCGACGCGGTTTACTACGCCGGCGACGTCACCCGATCCGGCAGCAATGCCGAATTCCAACTCGTGGATGCGCGCTTGGTCGGCCGCAAACCGGCATCCTTGGACTTCGCCCAGGCCGCGGCGCTGCCGCTGACCGCGATCACGGCGTGGGAACTGCTGTTCCAGCGCATGCCGTACGACGCCGAACGCGGAGGCGAAGGCAAATCCTTGCTGGTGATCGCCGGTGCCGGCGGCGTCGGCTCGATCGCGATCCAGCTGGCGCGCCGCGCCGGCTTCACTGTGATCGCGACCGCATCGCGCGCCGAAACCGTCGCCTGGTGCGAAAAGATGGGTGCGCACCACGTGATCGACCACCGCCGACCGCTGGCGCCGCAGCTGGCCGCGCTGGGCTTGGAACGCATCGATGCGGCGATCAATCTCGCCGATACCGATCGCTATTGGGAAGCGCTGGGCGAATTGCTCGCGCCGCAAGGGCATCTGGGCCTCATCGTCGAACCCAGCGGCGCGCTGAAGATCGGCGATCCGTACAAGGCCAAGTGCATCGGCATCCATTGGGAAATGATGTTCGCCAGGCCGCGCTTCAAAACGCCGGACCAGGACGAGCAGGGCCGCATCCTCGATCGCGTCGCGAAGCTGATCGACGCGGGCGAATTGAAAGGAACGCAGAACGAAACTCTCTCGCCGATAAACGCCGCGAACCTGCGCGAAGCGCATCGGCGGCTGGAGTCGGGAACCAACATCGGAAAGCTCACTTTAGCCGGGTGGTGAATGTCACCGCGCAACCCATACTCTTTCGCTCGAACTCCGGAGATTTGAATGAGCAACGGCACGCTGCACCGCTACACCGCATTCTCTAGCGATCCCGATGGCGGCAATCCCGCAGGCATATGGATCGGCGACGCGCTGCCCGATGCGGCGACGATGCAGAAGATCGCCGCCGACGTGGGCTATTCGGAAACCGCCTTCGTCGCGCCGCAGCGCGGCGCCGAACGCGAGATCCGCTACTACAGCCCCGAAGCGGAAGTGCCGTTCTGCGGGCACGCCACCATCGCCACCGGCGTGGCCTTGGGCGCGATCGACGGCGACGGCGACTATCGGCTCGCGACGCGCGTCGGCGAAGTGCCGGTGTCCGTGCGCATGCGCGACGGCGTGCGCGAAGCCGCGCTCACGTCGGTAGCGCCGCGCCACGAACCGGTGCCGGAAGCGCTGCTCGACGCCGCGCTGTCCACGCTCGGCTGGACGCGCGATGCGCTCGATCCGGCGATCCCGCCGGTACGCGCCTTCGGCGGCGCCTGGCATCTGGTGCTCGCCGTCGCCGATGCGCGCACGCTGGACCGGCTGGACTACGACTTCGACCGGCTCAAGGCGCTGATGCTCGCCGAGGATCTGACGACGTTGCAGCTGGTGTGGCGCGAGAGCGACGAGGTCTTCCATGCCCGCGATCCGTTCCCGGTCGGCGGCGTGGTCGAGGATCCGGCCACCGGTGCCGCGGCGGCGGCGCTGGGCGGCTATCTGCGCGATGCCGGCCTGCTGCGCGCGCCAGCCTCCCTCCTGATCCGCCAGGGCGAAGCCATGGGCCGCCCGAGTCGCTTGCACGTGGGCATTCCCGTGAGCGGCGGCATCGTCGTGAGCGGTACGGCCGTGCCGATCGCTTAACCGTCGCTGCGGGCCGGCCTTGCCGCCCGCAGGCTTTACCGGCATCGTGCGCGATCCCGCCAGTCACCGCGCCGCATGTCCGTCGAAAGCACGCCTTACCCGCACCTTTTCGCCCCGCTGGATCTCGGTTTCGCCACGCTGCGCAACCGCGTGCTGATGGGATCGATGCACACCGGCCTGGAAGACCGCGCGCGCGATTTCCCGGCGCTGGCCGCCTATTTCGCCGAACGCGCCGCCGGCGGCGTCGGCCTGATGGTCACCGGCGGCTTTTCGCCCAACCTGGTCGGCTGGCTGAAACCTTTCGCCAGCAAGTTGAGCTGGCCCTGGGAAGTGCGCAAGCACCGCCAGATCACCGGCGCCGTGCATGCGCACGACGCGAAGATATGCCTGCAGCTGCTGCATGCGGGCCGCTACGCCTACCACCCCTTGTCGGTGTCGGCATCGAAGCTCAAAGCGCCGATCAATCCGTTCACGCCACGCGCGTTGTCGGCGCGAGGCGTCGAGCGCCACATCGATGCCTTCGCCAACGCAGCGAAACTCGCGCGCGACGGCGGCTACGACGGCGTCGAGATCATGGGTTCGGAAGGCTATCTGCTGAACCAGTTCACCGTGGCGCGCACCAACAAGCGCGACGACCGCTGGGGCGGCAGCGCGGAAAACCGGATGCGCTTCGCGGTGGAGATCGTGCGCGGCGTGCGCGAAGCCTGCGGCCCGGACTTCATCCTCATCTATCGGCTATCGATGCTGGACCTGGTCGACGGCGGTTCGGACTGGAACGAGATCGTCGCGCAAGCCAAAGCGGTCGAAGCCGCCGGCGCCACGATCATCAACACCGGCATCGGCTGGCACGAGGCGCGCATCCCGACCATCGCCACCTCGGTGCCGCGCGGCGCGTTCGCAGGCGTGACCGCGAAACTGCGCCCGCACGTGAAGCTGCCGCTGGTGGCCACCAACCGCATCAACATGCCGGACGTGGCCGAATCGATCCTGGCGCGCGGCGGCGCCGATTTGGTGTCGATGGCGCGGCCGTTGCTGGCCGATCCGCAATGGGTCGACAAGGCGCGCAGCGGAAAAACGCAGGCCATCAACACCTGCATCGCCTGCAATCAGGCCTGTCTGGATCATGTTTTCGAGAACAAGAAAGCCAGCTGCCTGGTCAATCCGCGCGCTTGCGCCGAAACCGAATTGAATTATCCGAAGACGACCGCGGCCAAACGCATCGCCGTCGTCGGCGCGGGCCCGGCCGGCCTCGCGTGCGCGACGGTCGCCGCCGAGCGCGGACATCGCGTGACTTTGTTCGATGCGGCCGACGAAATCGGCGGGCAGTTCAATCTGGCCAAGCGCATTCCCGGCAAGGAAGAATTCCACGAGACCTTGCGCTATTTCCGCCACAAGCTCGAGGAGACCGGCGTGGAAACCCGTTTGAGCGAACGCGTCGATGCGGCTTCGCTCGGCGATTACGACGCGGTGGTGCTGGCCACGGGCGTCTTGCCGCGTGCAGTCGATTTCCCGGGCGCCGGCCACGCCAAAGTAATCGGCTATCTGGATGTGCTCAATCGGCGCGTGGTGCCGGGCCGGAGCGTGGCCATCGTCGGCGCTGGCGGCATCGGTTTCGACGTCGCCGAATTCCTGGCCCACGAAGGCGAGTCGCCCAGCCTGGACACGCGGCGCTGGATGGCCGAATGGGGCGTCGACGATCGCTTCGACGCCCGCGGCGGCCTGGCCCCGGCCCGGCCCGAGCCCGCGGCGCGCCAACTCTGGCTGCTGCAGCGCAGTCCGGGGCGGCCGGGCGCACGGCTGGGCAAGACCACCGGCTGGATCCACCGGGCCACACTTAAGGCCAAGGGCGTGAAGATGCTCGGCGGCGTCGAGTACCTGAGCGTGGACGATGCCGGCTTTCGGGTCCGCATCGACGACACCGAACAGACTTTGCCGGTCGACCACGTCGTGATCTGCGCCGGCCAGGAGCCGCGCCGCGAGCTGTTGGCCGGGCTTCAGGCAGCCGGGCGGACGGTCCACGTGATCGGCGGCGCCGACGTCGCAGCCGAGCTGGACGCCAAGCGCGCCATCGCCCAAGGCAGCCGGCTAGCCGCGACTTTGTAGGGCGGGCCTTGGCCCACCATCGCCCGTTGCGCCGACTTCCCGAATAAAAACTCCAATTTAATCAAGCATTTCCAGTTTTCACGTTCAGGCGGGGTTGGGTAACCCGCCGCTACCTTGCGCGCACTTTCCCCGCCTGAAGGTTCGGCGGGAACCGGTGCGAGCACGCAATCCTGCGGCTTTTGCGCCCGGGCAAAGGGCGCCACAGAGCCGCCCGCCCTCCCCAGTACGCCATGCCGGTCTTGGCCGCGAATCCCGTATAGATGAATGGGGATCCGCGTTCAGCACCTGCGCAACGGAGCAAGGAGTACGCGTTACATGAAGTTGGCCTGGATCCTCTGGCTGTCCCAAATGCTGCCCCAGCCGGCAGCCGATTCGCTGTGCCTCAGCACCACGGTCTATCTGGAAGCACGCGACCAGTCGGTCCGTGGCCAGCAGGCCGTAGCCGAGGTCGCCCTGCGCCGCCGCGACAGCGGCCTGTGGGGCGACAACGTCTGCTCCGTGGTCACCGCCCGCAAGCAATTCGCCCCCACCCTGGTCTCCCCCCAGACCCGGCTCAGCAATAGCGAGGCCTGGGCCGAAGCGGTGACCATCGCCCTGGAAGCTGAGCGCAACTGGGCGCTGCCGGCCGGCCAGCGCAAGGAAATCGTGCCCGGCGCCAGCCACTTCATGGCGCACGCCATCGCCGCACCGAGCTGGCGCAACGCTTATCAGGTGGCGACGATCGGCGACCACACCTTCCTGCGGGTGCAGAAGCTCAAGCCGCGTCGCGGCTGATCCTCTCTACTCTTTGTGGGAGCGGCTTTAGCCGCGAGCTCTTTCCTCACCGCCGAAGCGAACTGGAAAAAGCTCGCGGCTAAAGCCGCTCCTACAAAAGCTAGCTGTGTCGCAACGCAACGATCCGTTTCGCGCCGGCCATTGAGCCTTCACGGCCGAATGCCGATCATGCGGCTCCTTCGTAAGGAGTTGCCCATGAAGCTGTACTATTCGCCAGGCGCCTGCTCGCTCGCCGACCACATCGTGCTCGAGTGGACCGGCCAACCTTACGAAGCCGTGCGCGTGACGCGCGAAGAACGCAAACAACCCGCTTTCCTGGCGATCAATCCGGCCGGCGCAGTGCCCGTGCTGGAAGAAGACGGCTGGCTGCTCACCCAGAACGCGGCGATCCTCAACTACCTCGCCGACCGCTTCCCCGAGACCGGCGTGGGTGGCGACGGCACGCCGCAAAGCCGCGCCGAAGCGAACCGCTGGCTGGCCTTCGTCAATTCCGACATGCATCCGGCGTTCAAGCCCTTGTTCGGCAGCACCGCGTATCTCGGCGACGATGCTGCGATCGAAAAGAGCAAGGCCGACGCGCGCGCCAAGCTTCGCGGCATGTTCAAGAGCGCCGACGCGCAACTGGCCGGCAAGGACTGGCTGACCGGCCATCGCACGATCGCCGATCCTTATTTCTTCGTGCTTACGCGCTGGGCCAAGGCGAACGATATCGACCTGTCCGGCCTGGATAACGTCGAACGGTTCTTCCAGCACATGCATGCCGATGCCGGCGTGCAGAAGGCTCTGAAGGACGAAGGCCTGACTTGAGTTCCAGCTTTCGTAGGTGCGAATTCATTCGCACGCTTTTCGGTTCCAGATCAAAAGCGTGCGAATGAATTCGCACCTACGAAGAGCAGGAGCAGCGGAGCAAGCCCCGCTCTACAAAGCTCGTCAGGCCAGCGCGGCGCGAACGCCCCGTTCCCACTGCGATGCCGAGGGCTCGCCTTTGGATTTGGCGATCGCGGCGGTCAGTTCGGGCAGCAGCGCCGACAGCTCGTCGGTATCCGCGCAACGCTCGATCTTCAGCTGCATGAAATAGCCGCGCAAGCCAAGATGCTGGCGCACGGCTTCGGACATCAGGCCGCTGAGCAGGCGGTAGCGGTCGGCGACGTCGGATTGCGGCAGCGGCGCGGCGCCGGGCGCGATCTGCCCAACCGGCGCGATCAGTCCCAGCTCGGCCAACTGCGCCAAGGCGTCGGGCGGCGCATGCAGGCCGCTGGCCAGCCCGAGCAACTGGGCGATGGTTCGGCGGCCGTCCACCACCAGCAATGTCGATCTCAACGCCGGCGCCAGCTTGCGCGCGCGCGTTTCGATCTCGTCGCGACCGGCATCGGTCTTGGCGTATACCTCGTCAGCTCGCATCGCTCCCTCCCCAGGCTCAGGATGCGCGCCGCGGCCTCAGCCGCGGCGGTCGATCGACACGTACTCGCGATCTTCCGGGCCCGTGTAATTGGCGCTCGGGCGGATGATCTTGCCGTCCTCGCGCTGTTCTATCACGTGCGCCGACCACCCGGATGTGCGGGCGATCACGAACAGCGGGGTGAACATCGGCGTCGGCACGCCCATCATGTGGTAGCTGGAGGCGCTGTACCAGTCCAGGTTGGGGAACATCTTCTTCAGGTCCATCATCAGCGTTTCGATGCGCTCGCTGACCTCGAACAGGGTGCGGTTGCCGCTGTCCTCGCACAGCTTGCGGCTGAGGTCCTTGATGATCGGGTTGCGCGGATCGCCGATGGTGTAGACCGGGTGGCCGAAGCCGATCACGATCTCCTTGCGCTCGACGCGCGCGCGGATGTCGGCCTCGGCGTCGTCGGCGTTGGCGTAACGCGAGATGATGTCCATCGCGACTTCATTGGCGCCGCCGTGCTTGGGCCCGCGCAGCGCGCCGATCGCGCCGGTGATGCACGAATGCATGTCCGACCCGGTGCCGGCGATCACGCGCGCGGTGAACGTGGACGCGTTGAACTCGTGCTCGGCGTACAGGATCAGCGACTTGTCCATCGCGTTCTCGTGCAGCGCGCTGGGCGGTTCGCCGTGCAGCAGGTGCAGGAAGTGCGCGGCGATGCTGTCGTCGTCGGTCTCGACGTCGATGCGGCGGCCGTTGCGGGTGAAATGCCACCAGTACAGCAGCATCGAGCCGAAGCTGGCCATCAGCCGGTCGGCGATGTCGCGCGCTTCGGCGGCCGGATGGCCTTCGCGCTCGGGCAGGACCGTGCCCAGCACCGAGCAGCCGGTGCGCATCACGTCCATCGGATGGGCGTTGGCGGGGACCAGTTCCAGGGCTTCCTGCACGATCGCGGGCAGGCCGCGCAGGCGCTTGAGCTTGGCCTTGTACGCCTTCAGCTGCGATGCGGTCGGCAGCACGCCATGGACCAGCAGATGAGCCACTTCTTCGAAGGTGGACTTGGTCGCCAGATCGTGGATGTCATAGCCGCGGTAATGCAGGTCGTTGCCGCTGCGGCCGACGGTGCACAGCGCGGTGTTGCCCGCGGCGGTGCCGGACAGGGCTACCGATTTCTTGGGCTTGAATCCGCCGGCGGTCGCGTTGTCGCTCATTTGCGTTTCCTTCGTTCGTCGGTTGTTTTCGATCGCGAGGCGCGTCACTTGGACGACTTGGCGAACAATTCGTCGAGCCTGCGTTCGTATTCGTGATAGCCGATCCGGTCGTACAGCTCCTCGCGGGTCTGCATCGTACCGACCACGGCCTTCTGCGTACCGTCGCGGCGGATCGCGGCGTAGACGTTCTCCGCGGCCTTGTTCATCGCCCGGAACGCGGACAGCGGGAACAGCTGGATCGAGACGCCGGCCGAGGCCAGCTCGTCGCGGGTGAACAGCGGGGTCTGCCCGAACTCGGTGATGTTGGCCAGCACCGGCGCCTTCACCGCATCGACGAAGCGCTTGTACGTCGGAAGATCGTAGGCGGCCTCTGCGAAGATGCCATCCGCACCGGCTTCGACGCAGGCGATGGCGCGTTCGATCGCCGCATCCACGCCGTCGACCGCGATCGCGTCGGTGCGCGCGATCAGGAAGAAGTCCGGATCGGTCTTGGCGTCGGCCGCAGCCTTGACGCGATCGGCCATTTCGCCGGCGCTGACGATCTCCTTGCCCGGACGGTGGCCGCAACGCTTGGCGCCGATCTGGTCTTCGATGTGACAGGCCGCGGCGCCGGCCTTGATCAACGATTTCACCGTGCGCGCGATGTTGAACGCGCTAGGGCCGAAGCCGGTGTCGATGTCGACAAGCAGCGGCAGATCGCACACGTCGGTGATGCGGCGCGTGTCGGTCAGCACGTCTTCCAGCGTGTTGATACCCAGATCGGGCAGGCCCAGCGAACCGGCGGCGACGCCGCCGCCAGACAAGTAAATCGCACGGTAGCCGGCCCGCTGCGCCAGCAAGGCGTGGTTGGCGTTGATCGCACCGATCACTTGCAACGGAGATTCTTCGGCGAGTGCGGCGCGAAAACGTGCGCCGGCAGAGGTTTGCGGGGCCATGGCGTCTCCAGGAAAGGGACTATTTTAGCTGAACCTGGAAGCTCCCGCCCTCATCTTGCCAGAGGCGGCTCAGCCGGGTCCCGACCGGGCCAATCGGGAAAACGCGATAGCGTTGGGATCGTATGCGCCAACTTTCACGATCATGACATTGCTGGTCGGCACGACGGCACTCCACTGCACGTGACTAGCAGGCCATGAGCGCTGCCGGAATCTACCTTAACTGTCCATTTTCGCCAACTGATTTCGTCTTATCTATTACGGGCATGGACCCCCCTTGCCCATGGAAACACAGGAGAAGCGCATGCCTCTGATTCGCACTACTGTAGCAATGGCGCTAGCCTTGGCAACCGCAGATATTCAAGCAACCAGCCACTCTCGAATTGAAGAAATAACAGGGATGTATGTAACACCTCCCAGCGAAGGTCGCAGAGGGCGTTATGCACAGATCACATCGATCGAGAGAGATATATTTTGGCTCGCGGCGGACGGAAAGCTGTCAGCAGTTAAGGCCACTCGAAAGAATGGCGTCATAACGTTGAATTACTTGAATGGAAGCAACGCCGGCCGAGCTCAGTATGAGATCAAGAAAAGAACGCTGACAGTTACTTACCCGAAGGCGCCAAGTATCGAGCTAAAAAAACCCATCCATCCTGCACACGTTCAAACCTTCCTGCGTTCCAGCCAGCATGCGAATCTTTATGAGATAGATGAAGCTGGCGACGAACAGGGGGACGTTCGCTTCAAGAAGAATTTCTTTGCCCTTGGCAAGGATATGCAAATGATCGAACAACAAGGACCGAACGGCAACGAGTGCCCTACCTACCTCTTACTCATCGATTTGAACGAACCCGTGCGCGAACAGTACGAAATCGCAAGAATCGTGGTTCGCGGGTTTATCGTCGAAGAAGGGAGCTCCGATCAGTGCCGCCCGCTAGACATACATAGGCATTATGTAATTAAGAACCACGAAATTGACGGATACTTGTATTTCAACAAACAAGGCAATCCGATAGCCCTGGCAATCGCGTCTTATATGACGGGATTAGCTTATGTAAATGGCAAGTTTTTACCTAAGGATACGCTTGACCTATTGATACGATTCGATCAAGAATTCGAATAGTGCACACGCCCAATTGATAGGAGCGCGGCGATGTCTCGCTTTAGGCAAAAGGGGCGGTTAGGCCACCCCTTCGTCCGCTGCGTGCTGGCCCGTTTCAACCAAGCAAATGCGCCACGCCGGCCCGCTCTTCTTCCAACTCGGCCAAGGTCTTGTCCATCCGCTCGCGGCTGAACGCATCGATGTCCAGGCCTTCGATGCGGGTGTATTCGCCGTTCTTCGTGGTCACCGGCACGCCGTACATGACGCCTTCCGGAATGCCATAGCTGCCATCCGACGGCACGCCCATCGTCACCCATTTGCCGTCGCTGCCCAGCACCCAATCGCGGATGTGGTCGATGGCCGCGTTGGCGGCCGAAGCGGCCGAGGACAGGCCGCGCGCTTCGATGATCGCCGCGCCGCGCTTGCCGACCTGCGGGATGAAGGTGTTGGCGTTCCAATCGGCGTCGTTGATCCTGTCCTTCAGCGACTGGCCGCCGACGGTGGCGAAGCGGTAGTCCGGATACATGGTCGGGCTGTGGTTGCCCCACACGATCAGCTTGTCGATGTCGCCCACGGCGACGCCGGCTTTCGCGGCGAGCTGGCTCAACGCGCGGTTGTGGTCCAGGCGCAGCATCGCGGTGAAATTCTTCGCCGGCAGGTCCGGCGCCGACTTCATCGCGATATAGGCATTGGTGTTGGCAGGATTGCCGACGACGAGCACCTTAACGTCGCGCTTGGCGACCTTGTTCAGCGCCGCGCCCTGCGCGGTGAAGATCTTGGCGTTCTCCAGCAGCAGGTCCTTGCGCTCCATGCCCGGGCCGCGCGGGCGCGCGCCGACCAGCAGGGCGATGTCGGCGTCCTTGAACGCGACTTCGGCGTCGTCGGTGCCGACCATGCCGGCCAGCAGCGGGAACGCGCAGTCTTCCAGCTCCATCATCACGCCCTTCAGCGCGGCCTGGGCTTTCTCCATCGGCAGTTCGAGCAGCTGCAGGACGACGGGCTGGTCCTTGCCCAGCATTTCGCCGGAAGCGATGCGGAACAGCAGCGAGTAGCCGATCTGGCCGGCAGCGCCGGTGACGGCAACGCGGACGGGGGTCTTCATGAGCAAGCTCCGTAATTCGAGATTGGGGATTCGGGATTCGAAAAGGCGGCCGACGGGCGGGAAACGGGAGGTCGCTGTTGCGAATCCCGAATCCCCAATCCCGAATCACCGCAGTTCAGCGAAAAACTCCGCGAACCGCTGCAAACCGGGCGCCAATTGCGGCGTCGGGCAGGTGTAGCTGATGCGCAGCGCGCGCGGCTCGCCGAAGGCCGAACCGGGCACGCAGGCCACGCCCTTGGCGTCGAGCAGCGCATTGCAGAAATCGACGTCGTTCTCGATCTTCCTGCCGTTGTGCGACTTGCCGAACGCCACGCTGATGTCCGGGAACGCGTAGAACGCGCCCTGCGGCTTCGGGCAGGCCACGCCCGGGATCGCATTCAACACCGCCATCACCTGGTCGCGCTTGCCCTGGAATTCCGCGTTCTTCTGCTGCGGGATGTCCTGCGGCCCGCTCAGCGCGGCGACCGCGGCGGCGGTGACGATTTCGGGGATATTGGTGATGTGATTGGAGTTCATCGTGGTGACGGCCTTGGCGACCGCTTCGGGCCCGGCCATGAAGCCCACCCGCCAACCCGGCATGCCGTAGGTCTTGGACAGCGAGTCCAGGAAGATCACGCGGTCGCGCAATTCCGGGCGGAAATGCACGAAGTTGTGGTAGCCCACGCCGTCGAACACCATGCGGTTGTAGATGTCGTCGGTGAGGATCCAGGTGTCCGGATGCTTGGCGATCACGTCCGCCAGCGCGGCGATTTCCTCGCGCGTGTAGACCATGCCGGTCGGGTTGGACGGATTGTTGAACAGGAACACCTTCGGCTTCTTCGCCAGCGCGGCGTCGAGCTGCGCGGGCGTCAGCTTGTAGTTTTGTTCCGGCGGGCACGGCAGCAGTTGGATGTCGGCGTTGAGGATTTCGCCGATGTCGACATAGCTGGTCCAGTACGGCGTCGGGAAGCAAAAACCGTCGCCCTCGTCGAGCAAGGCTTCGCAAATGTTGTAGATCACGTGCTTGGCGCCGATGCCGGTGGCGACGTTGGCGCGCGAATAGCCGGTCAGGCCGATCTGCTCGATGTGTTTCAGGAAGGCGTCGAGCAGCGCGTCCGAGCCGCGGTTGCTGCCGTACTGGCCGCTGTCCTTGGCCAGCGCTTCCCGCGCCGCGGCGTAGACGTGCTCGCCGGGCAGGAAATTGGGGACGCCGATGGAAAAACTGATGATGTCGCGGCCTTCGGCCTTGAGTTGCTTGGCCTTTTCGGCGACCAACATGATCGCGCTAGGCTTGGCGCGACCGATGCGCCGGGCGAGCTGGGGCATCGCAGGAAACCTCGTGGGGTTCGACGTGGGGCCTGGCGGGCAGGCGCGGATTGAGCGCCGGAATTTTAGCACGGTGCCGCTTTTTGCGATGGCCTTCCCGCTTGCGGGGATAGGCACGATCCGGCAGTCCTTGAATCCCAACCGCGCATCAGAAAGGACGGCATGTCCACTTTTGCGGCAGGTTATCGTCTTGGATGGGACGGGGCCGCGGAGCGCAGCCCTGACGGGACAGGGAAAACACATGGCACTGCCTTTTCTCGCACGCCTCGGAGGTTTGCGCCTCGCCGCATCCGCCTTGGCGGTCGTGTTGCTCGCCGGCTGCGTCTCCACCCAAGTCCGCACCGCCCGGGACACCGCCGGCCAGCCGCTGCGGATCGATGGCAGCGTGGTACTGGTCGAGGCCGACATCGAACTATCGGAAATGCTGGTCGGCGGCGCGGCCGAGCCGCGCAAGGAATGGACCGAAGCCGCCCGCCGGCTCTATCCGCAGGCCGCACGCGAAACGCTGCAGGCGCAGGGCATCGCGATGCGGCCCGACTTCTATCTGCCGGCCGATGCGGGCCCGGAAAACCGCCTGCGCCAGCTGCACCTGCTGAACCAGGCGGTGTCGTTGAGCATCCTGGAATGGTCGCGAGCCGGCACCAACACCAGCGGCGGCCTGCGCAACAAGCACGGCAAGTTCGACTGGACCCTGGGGCCGGGCGTAGCCGAGCTGCGCCAGGCCACCGGCGCGGACTACGCCCTGTTCACCTACATCCGCGACAGCTACACCAGCGGGGGCCGCGCGGCGATGCGGATCGTCGGCTTCGTGCTGCTGGGCGGCGACATCGGCGGCGGCACCCAGGTCGGGCTGGCTTCGCTGGTCGACCTGCGCACCGGCCAGGTGGTCTGGCACAACCTGCTGCTGGACCAGACCGGCGACCTGCGCGACGCGGCCGGCGCGCGCGAAACCGCCGGCGACCTGCTCAAGGGCATGCAGGGCGCACCGCGATGAACACGAAAGCGATCGCCGCCGCCCTGCTGCTGTGCCTGACCGCCTGCGCCAGCCAAGCCCCCCTCCGCGACAACAAGCCCGGCACCACGCCCGCCGCCGGCAGCGACGAAGCCGAGCTTTGGTACGCGATGGAACGCGCCGAAACCGAATTGCAGCGTTCGCCGCTGCGGGTGCGCGATCCCGCGCTCAACCAATACGTGCGCAAAGTGGCCTGCGAAGTCGCCGGCGAGTACTGCAAGGACCTGCGCGTCTACGTGATGGACGTGCCGCAGTTCAACGCCAGCATGGCGCCCAACGGCGTGATGCTGGTCTGGACCGGCGCCCTGCTGCGCGCGCGCGACGAAGCGGAAATCGCCTTCGTGCTGGGCCACGAAGCCGGCCACTTCCGCGCGCAGCATTCGCTCCGGCAATGGCGCCGGATCAAGGACACCAGCGCCGCGCTCGGCGTGTTCCAGGTGCTGGCCTACGGCGCCGGCGCGCCGACCACGGCCATGCTCGGCTCGCTGGCCGGTTACGCCACGCTGTTCAAGTTCACCCGCGACCAGGAACGCGAGGCCGACCGGCTCGGCTTCCAGGCCATCGTCGCCTACGGCTACGACCCGCGCGCCGGCGTGGACCTGTGGGCGCGGATGAAACGCGAAGAGGACACGCGCCGCTACGGCAAGCCGTCGGCGATTTTCTCTACCCATCCCGCCACTGCCGAGCGCTTGGCCGACATCACCGCCGCAGCGGCGGCCGTGCCCGATCCGCCGCGCGAACGCCACCGCAATGAGTACCGCGCGGCGACGCGGCCTTATCTGGAGCACTGGCTCGATGCCGAAGTCGCGCGCCGCGAGTACGCAGCCTCGTTGCTGGTGATCGGCGAATTGCTGAAAGACTCGCCATCCGAGGATCGCGGCGTACTCACTTTCTATCTGGGCGAAGCGCATCGTCGCCGCAATGCCGACGGCGATCGCGCCGCGGCCGGCAAGCTGTATGCGCAAGCGGTGAATATGCCCGGCGCGCCACCGGCCGCATGGCGCGAACACGGCTTCGCGCTGCGCGACGCTGGCAGCGCGGCTGCCGCGCGCGCCGCGTTCCAGAACTACCTGACGGCGATGCCGCAAGCCGACGACCGCGCATTCGTCCAGCGCGAGATGGACAAGCTGGGAGGCAAGCCATGAATCTTCAAACGACGCAGATGCGCCCCTCGCTCCGTAGAACGGGGCTTGCCCCGCCGCTTCTGGCCCTCTTGCTGACCGTTCTGCTCGCGGCCTGCGCCTCCGGCGGCGAACGCTTGGTCAAGCCCGGCCCCAACCCCGCCGGCAAGAACCTCGCGATCGACAGCGAAATGGAATGGACGCGCATTTCCGGCACGCGTTTCCAGTTGTGGACCATGGACGGCGAACTGCTCAACCGCCTCTATCTGATCCCCGCGGTGCGCGAACGCGAATACATCTTCCTGGGCAGCCGCCAGACCAAGCGCCGGCCGGACGGCCCCTTCTTCAAACCCGGCATGCGCGCCGATGAACTGCGCGACTTGATCGTGGACGGCCTGCTGGCCTCCGGTGCGATCAACGTTTCGGCCAGCGATCTGCGTCCGGTCACGTTCGGCCGGCACGAAGGCCTGCGGTTCGAGATGACGCTGGCCAACCAGGAAGGCCTGAAATACCAGGCCATGGCGGCGGCGTTCGAACACGACCGCGAACTGGCCCTGGCGATCTTCATGGCGCCCAGCGAGTACTACTACCCGCGCGATGCGCAGAAGGTCGACCGGATGCTCGGCACGCTGCGCTGGAAATAGCCTCTTTTCTTGTGGGAGCGGCTTCAGCCGCGAGCTTTTAAACGATCATCGATGCATGAAAAGCTCGCGGCTGAAGCCGCTCCCACAATGGATCAAGCCGCGAGGATCTTGTTCCACTCCGCCACGCGATCGGCCTTCGCGGCCAGCACCGCATCGGCGTCGCCTTCGATCGTCACCGACTTGATCGTGTCGCCCTGCTTCACCGCATCGACCGCTTCGATGCCGGACACGACCTTGCCGAACACCGTGTGCTTGCCGTCCAGCCAGGGCGTGGCGACGTGGGTGATGAAGAACTGGCTGCCGTTGGTGTTGGGGCCGGCATTGGCCATCGACAGCACGCCGCGCTCGTGGCCGATGCCGTTCTTGGCCTCGTCCTCGAACTTGTAGCCCGGGCCGCCGGTACCGGTGCCCTGCGGGCAGCCGCCCTGGATCATGAAGTCGGGAATCACCCGGTGGAAGTTGAGGCCGTTGTAGAAGCCGCGCTTGGCCAGATTGACGAAATTGGCCACGGTCAGCGGCGCCTTGTCGGGGTACAGCTCGATCTTGATCGGGCCGCGGTCGGTGTCGAAGGTGGCGAAAAGGGACATGGGAACTCCAGGTTCGTTAATGTGAACGGCGGTGCGCCAGCACCAGGCGGACGGCAATGATGGACCCCATCGCAATGATGGCGCCGCCGAACACCAGCAGTGGCACCTTGATGGCTGCCGGCAACCCCGGAATCAAGGGGGCCTGAGGTGCGTAATGCAGGTTGAGGCCCAGGGCCAGGCTAACCATGCCGATCAGGTCGAGGAAGATCAGCCAGAACGGGGGTCGCCAGGGCGTGGTCGGCACGAAAATTCCTGATCCTGCAAGGACATGGACGCAAACGAACGGCTATAATAACCGGCTTCCCTAACCGACCTTCGCGCCTGGCCCTTAAAGCTACTGAGCGCAACCCTCGTCATGTCCATCGAACGCCTCCGCAATATCGCCATCGTCGCCCACGTCGACCACGGCAAGACCACTCTCGTCGACCAGCTGCTCAAGCAGTCGGGCACGTTCAGCGATCGCACGGTCACCACCGAGCGGATGATGGACAGCAACGATCTGGAAAAGGAACGCGGCATCACGATCCTGTCCAAGAACACGGCGATCCGCTGGAAGTCCCCGGCCGGCGAGGAATACCGCATCAACATCGTCGACACCCCCGGCCACGCCGATTTCGGCGGCGAAGTGGAGCGCGTGCTGTCGATGGTCGACTCGGTGCTGATCCTGGTCGACGCGATGGACGGCCCGATGCCGCAGACCCGCTTCGTGACCCAGAAAGCGTTCGCGATGGGCTTCAAGCCGATCGTGGTGGTCAACAAGGTCGACCGCCCCGGCGCGCGCCCGGATTGGGTGCTGGACCAGACCTTCGACCTGTTCGACCGCCTCGGCGCCACCGACGAGCAACTCGATTTCCACACCGTCTACGCCTCGGCGCTGCACGGTTACGCGGGCCTGGAACCGACCGTGCGCGAAGGCGACATGACGCCGCTGTTCCAGACCATCGTCGACCACGTCGCGCCGCCGCCGGTGGACCTGGACGGCCCGTTCCAGATGCGCATCACTTCGCTCGACTACAGCAACTACGTCGGCATCATCGGCGTGGGCCGCGTGCAGCGCGGCAAGATCAAGACCAACCAGCAGGTCACCGTCGTCGACCGCGAAGGCAAGACCCGCAACGCCAAGGTGCTGCAGGTGCTCGGCTTCCTCGGCTTGGAACGCCATGAAGTGAAGGAAGCGCAGGCCGGCGACATCATCGCGATCTCCGGCATCGAAGGCCTGGGCATTTCCGATACGGTCTGCGACACTTCGGCGCCCGAGCAGTTGCCGGTGCTGACCGTCGACGAGCCGACCATTTCGATGACCTTCCAGGTGAACGATTCGCCGTTCGCCGGCACCAAGGACCGCAGCGGCGGCAAGTTCCTGACTTCGCGCCAGTTGCGCGACCGGCTGAACCGCGAAACCCAGCACAACGTCGCGCTCAAGGTCGAAGACACCGCCGATGCCGACAAGTTCAAGGTCAGCGGCCGCGGCGAGCTGCACCTGTCGATCCTAATCGAAACCATGCGCCGCGAAGGCTACGAGCTGGCCGTGTCGCGCCCGGAAGTGATCGTCAAGCAGATCGACGGCGTCGCGCAGGAACCCTACGAGCAACTGGTCGTGGACCTGGAAGAGCAGTTCCAGGGCGGCGTGATGTCGCGCCTGGGCGAGCGCAAGGCGCAGCTGACCAACATGGAACCGGACGGCAAGGGCCGCGTGCGCATCGAATTCATGATCCCGGCGCGCGGATTGATCGGTTTCCAGACCGAATTCCGCACGATCACCGCCGGCACCGGCCTGCTGTTCCACGTGTTCGACCATTACGGCCCGAAGGCCGAAGGCGACATCGGCCAGCGCCAGAACGGCGTGCTGATCTCCAACGGCACCGGACCCTCCCCGGCCTATGCGCAGATCGCGATGCAGGAACGCGGCCGCCTGTTCATCGAGCCGGGCGAGGAGATCTACGAAGGCCAGATCGTCGGCATCAACAGCAAGGACAACGACCTCACCGTCAATGCCCTGCGCGGCAAGCAGCTGACCAACTTCCGCGCGTCCGGCAAGGACGACGACGAAGGCCTGATCCCGCCGATCAAGTTCTCGCTGGAACAGGCGCTGGAATTCATCGACGACGACGAACTGGTCGAGATCACGCCCAAGGCGATCCGCCTGCGCAAGAAGCAACGCACCGAAGTGGACCGCAAGCGCGCCTCGCGCGCCGCGTAAGCTTCGAAGGATGACCGAGCAGCGCTACAACCCGGATCCGCACGCGCATCCGGGGCTGCATGTCATCGCCGTCGTCGAAGCGCTCAAAGGCGCGCTGGCCGTTCTGGCGGCGAGCGGGCTGGAATTGCTGGGTCCCGCGCCGCTGCGGCATGGGGTGGACCTGCTGATCGCCAAATTCCAACTCGATCCCGATCACGGCGCGATGGCCTGGCTGGCGAATGCGATCAGCCCGCACTCCGTGCATCTGGCCGCCGCCGGCGTCTTGTTCTACGGCATCGTCCATCTGGTCGAAGCCTGGGGCTTGTGGCGCGCCAAGGTCTGGGCTTCGTGGCTCGGCTGCCTGGCGGCCGCCGCCTACCTTCCTTTCGATATCTATGCGGTTTTCCACCATCCCGGCTGGCTGTCGGTGGCGATCGTAGCCCTTAATCTGCTGGTGGTCTGGGTGCTGGGCCACGACCTCGTCAAGCGCAAGCGCTGACGTCTTGCGCTTTTTTTGTAGGAGCGGCTTCAGCCGCGAGCTTTTTCGGCCAAGCCCCGATAGGGCAAGGTCAAGAGCTCGCGGCTGAAGCCGCTCCTACAAAAGCCCTCCCCGCAAAGGCACCCCTCAAACCCTACGGCCGGCCTATTGCCAGCCGCCCCCGGCCGCGTGATGCTGCGCGCTGCCGCGCCATCCGGCATCGGCTTCCAGGGGATCTGACATGTTCCGCAAGCCCGTATTGCTGCCGCTCGTCGTGGCCCTGACGCTGGCCGCCTGCCAGCGCGACGCATCGCAAACCGCCGCACCCGCCACGCCGGGCACCATGGCCGCACCTGCGGAAAAACCCGCGACGCCGACGGCGCAACCGGTGGCCTTCGCTTTCGAAGAAGCCGACATCGCCAGCCTGCAATCGCGCATGGACAAGGGCGAGCTGAGCAGCCATGCGCTGACCCAAGCGTATCTGGACCGCATCGCGGCGATCGACGAAGCCGGGCCGGCGCTGAATTCGGTGATCGAACTCAATCCCGATGCCTTGAAGGAAGCCGATGCGCGCGATACCGAACGCAAGGCCGGCAACAAGCGCAGCGCGCTGCACGGCATTCCGGTGCTGCTGAAGGACAACATCGACGCCACGCCGATGGCCAACTCCGCGGGCTCGCTGGCGCTGGCGAACCACAAGCCCAAGACCGATGCTTATCTGGTGCAACGTTTGCGCGAAGCGGGCGCGGTGATCCTGGGCAAGACCAATCTGAGCGAGTGGGCGAATTTCCGTTCGACGCGATCCACGTCCGGCTGGAGCGGGCGCGGCGGGCAGACCAAGAATCCGTACGCTTTGGACCGCAATCCCTGCGGCTCCAGCTCCGGCACTGGCACCGCGATCGCGGCGAATCTCGCGGCGGTCGGCATCGGCACCGAGACCGACGGCAGCATCATCTGCCCCGCCGCCGTCGCAGGCCTGGTGGGCATCAAGCCGACCGTGGGCCTAGTGAGCCGCAGCGGCATCATTCCGATCTCGCACAGCCAGGACACCGCCGGCCCGATGACGCGCACGGTCGCCGATGCGGCCGTGCTGCTGGCGGCCATTACCGGCAAAGACGACGCCGATATCGCCACGCAGGCCAATGTGGGCCGCGCGGTATTCGATTACACCGCCAACCTGAAGACCGACGGATTGAAAGGCGCCCGCATCGGCGTAGTGCGCAAGCTGATGGGCTACCAGCCCGACGTCGATGCGGCGATGGAGAAAGCGATCGTTTCGATCGAGTCTTCCGGCGCCGAAGTGGTCGACGTGGAGATCCCGACGCTCGGCAAGTGGGACGAGCCCGAATTCGAAGTGCTGCTGTACGAATTCAAGGCCGGGCTCGAGGCTTATCTCGCCAAAAGCGAAGCACCAGTGAAGACGCTCACCGAGCTGATCGAATTCAACAAGAAGAACGCCGCCGCAGAAATGCCCTATTTCGCGCAGGAAATCTTCGAAAAGGCGCAAGCCAAGGGCCCGCTGAGCGACGCGGCCTACATCGAAGCGCGCACCAAGGCGCGCAAGCTTGCCGGGCCCGAAGGCATCGGCGCCGCGCTCAAGGCGAACAAACTCGATGCGCTGATCGCGCCGTCGATGTCGCCGGCCTGGTTGACCGACCCGATCAGCGGCGACCATTTCACCGGCGCGGGCTACGGCGCCGCCGCCGTCGCCGGCACGCCCAGCATCACCGTGCCGATGGGCGACAGCCATGGCCTGCCGCTGGGCATCACCTTCATGGGTCCGGCATGGAGCGAACCGCGTTTGATCGAGTTGGCGTATTCGTTCGAACAGGCGACGAAGGCTCGCAAGGCGCCGAAGTTCTTGCCGACGGTGACGCCGCAGAACGAGATGGCGAAGGCCGTGAAGTAGCGACCAACGCAAGCGGCCCCGCTATTGCCGAAGACCGCGGCTTTTCCCCTCTCCCTTTACGGGAGAGGGACAGGCCCGAAGGGCCAGGGAGAGGGTCCGGTTTTTCTAGCGCCACAGCAGTAAGGGCAAGCACGCTTGCTTCGCTCGCGCCCCTCTCCTGCCCTTCGGGGATCCTCTCCCGCAAGGGGAGAGGAAAAAGCGGGGCGTCGTCAGTCGGCGATTCGACCGCGCAATGTGGTCCGCATAGCCGCTGGACCCAGCCTGCACCGGCTATGAGATCGATTGCGCCGACTCTCTCGCCACGATCAAGGCCGCGCTTCCCCGGAGACGCGATCAATCGGAGTCAACGCTTCGACACGCGCCAAACGGCCCTCGTTTCCGCTGGCCCAGCCAGCATCTCCGACAAAATCTATCGCGTCGTAACCGATCTTCGAAACCGTTTCCCATGACGTACCTTTCCACACATCGACGCCACTCGGGCCTACAGCGATACAGGTCGGCTGCGTTTCCGCGCACGCCACACCCGAACGATACCCTTGTGTCTTGCCAGGCGTCGAAACATTCAATTGGCTAAGTTCGCTGGCCGGAGGTTCTGTCGGGACCAGAAATCGTCTCGATTCGCTGGCGACAGCTTCGGCCTCGAAATCTCCGCCTACGACGACAAAGCCCAACCGCATCGGCATCGCCGACACCGAGAATACTCCCGCGGACTGTTTTCCAGCCGGCAAACCGCTCGGCAGTTTTCTCCAGACGCTCGCATCGTCGCTGCGTAAGTGGATATTGGCTTCTGCGCCGCCAGTCGCGACCAGTAGCGAGTCCCCAATTCGAGAGATGCACGTGCCGCTCGCAGCGAATGCCGCTTCGTCTTTGGTTGCTTTGGGGCCATCGCTCGACAGTTCCCAGCTACGGCCAGCGTCCGTCGTGGCGTATATCTGGAAACGGCCTTCGACCGGATCGCCCATCATCCAGCCCTTGTCTCCATCGAACGCCATGCAATCGAAAAACGCCCGCGGATCCTTGTTCTGCAACGCGAGCTTCCACGATTTGCCGCCATCCTCGGTGCGATAAACGCGCGAAGCCTCACCCGGCCCGATGCTCAGCACCACCGCCGTATCCGCATCGAACCCTTCCACATCGCGGAAATCGAGCTCGCCGGCATCCGGTACTTTGATCGTCTGCCAATGCTTGCCGCCATCGACCGTACGCAGCACCGTGCCTTCGCGGCCGCTGGCCCAGGCGATGTCATCGCTGACCGCGGAAATGCCGCGCAACCTTACTTTGACGCCGCTGTCTTGCGGCACGATGCGGACTTCGGCGCAGGCGGCGCCAGCCGCGAACAGCAATACGGCGGCAATCGCGATTCGGATTATGGACATGGCGCGCTCCAGCGGAATCGCGCCGAGCCTAGCACGGCTAGGCAGCCTGCTTTTGTAGGAGCGGCTTTAGCCGCGAGCTTTTCCAGGAGAGGCGAAAGCAAAGTCACTGGATTCCCGCCTTCGCGGGAATGACGGCTATGAGCAAGATCAAGAGCTCGCGGCTAAAGCCGCGCCCACAAAGAACAGAAGGAGCTCAGGCCGACGCAGGCGCCGCGATCTGCGCTTGCTTGCGCACGATCAGCATCGCCGTCTCCAGCGCCTGCTCGTAATTCAGGCGCGGATCGACTGTGGAGCGGTAAGCGCGTTCCAGGTCGATATCGGTCAGGTCCCTCGCGCCGCCGGTGCATTCGGTCACGTCCTCGCCGGTCAGCTCCAGGTGCACGCCGCCCAGGCGGGTGCCGGCCGCTGCGTGCAGATCGAAGGATTGCTCGACCTCGCTGCGGATGTTGCCGAAGCGGCGCGTCTTGTAGCCGTTACTGGTGCTCTCGGTGTTGCCGTGCATCGGATCGCAGATCCACAGCACGCGGCGGCCATCGCGCTTCACGGCATCGAGCAGCGCCGGCAATTTGTCGGCGATGTGCGCCGCGCCCATGCGGTGGATCAGGCTCAGGCGGCCTGGTTCGTCGTCCGGATTGAGCACGTCGATCAATTTCAGCAGCTGGTCCGGCGTCACCGACGGCCCGATCTTGACCGCGATCGGATTGCGGATGCCGCGGAAATACTCCACATGCGCGCCGTCGAGCGCGGCCGTGCGCATGCCGATCCACGGGAAATGCGTGCTCAGGTTGAACCAGCCCCACTGCCGCGGCACCTGCCGCGTCTGCGCTTCCTCGTACGGCAGCAGCAAGGCTTCGTGCGAAGTGTAGAAGTCGACGCGGTTGAGGTTGTGCACCTGCGCGCCGGACAGGGTTTCCATGAAGCGCACCGCGTCGCCGATGCCGGCGACCATGCGGTGGTATTCGTCGGCCAGCGGCGAATGCGTGACCCAGCCCAGGTCCCAGTACTCGGGATGGTGCAGGTCGGCGAAACCGCCGTCGATCAGCGAACGCACGAAATTCATCGTCATCGCCGAACGCGCGTGCGCCTTGATCATGCGGCGCGGATCGGGAATGCGCGCCTCCGGCGAGAATTCGGGTGCGTTGATGATGTCGCCGCGGTAGCTCGGCAGCGTGTGCTCGCCGCGCGTCTCGGTATCGGCCGAACGCGGCTTGGCGTACTGGCCGGCGAAACGGCCCACGCGCACCACCGGCAGGCGCAAGCCGTGCACCAGCACCAGGCTCATCTGCAGCAGCACTTTGAGCCGGTTGGAAATGACGTCGGAATTGCAGTCGGTGAAATTCTCGGCGCAATCGCCGCCCTGCAGCAGGAAGCGCCTGCCCTCCTGCGCTTCGGCCAGGTATTGCTTGAGCGCCAGGATTTCCCACGACGTGACCAGCGGCGGCAAAGCGCGCAGCTCCTGCTGCACCCCGGCGAGCGCGTCGGCGTCCGGATAACTCGGCTGCTGCACCGCTGGGCGCGCGCGCCAGCCGCCCGGTGTCCAATCGGTCGGCAGGTTCACGGGTTGCAGGTTGCGGTCGGGGGTCGCCATGGCTTCGTGTCGTTTGCTGCATTGCACCAACGCATCATCGCCCCAGCCAGCTTGCGCCGCAACCGTTACCGCTGCAACGGTTCAGCGGCGCCGGAAAGCGGCCCACAGCGCCCAGACGGCGAGCAGCAGGAACCACGCCAGGCTCCAGGCCGGCATCGATAGGCCGAGGAAAGTCCAGTCGACCTTGGCGCACTCGCCCGAGCCGGTCATCACCTTGCGGATGACGTCGGTCAGCGCATTGGTTTCCATCATGAATTCCAGCGGCGGCCCGCAATGCGGCACCTGGTCGGGCGGCAGATGGGTCAGCCAGACATGCCTTCCCGCGATGCCGATGCCGACGCCGGCGGCCAGCAGCGCCAGCACACCGTAGACACGCCGCCCGCCACCGCCCTTCGGCGCGTGCAAGCCGCCGATGAGGAAGACCACGCCCAGTGCGGCGAACGCGATCCGCTGGAAGATGCACAGCGGGCAAGGTTCCAGACCCAGGTGGAACTGCGAATACAGCGCGAAGCCGATCAGCGCGGCGCAGGCGACGAAGCCCAGCAGATAGGCGGAACGGAAGGAGAGTCGGTTCATGGCGGGGAACCTTAGCATGGGCCGCAAGCCGCGGATTGCCCCTCACAGACCAGCGACAGCGGCGAAAGTTGCCGGCCGCCGGCTTTTGTAGGAGCGGCTTTAGCCGCGAGCTCTTCGGCCCGGATCGCAGCGAACTGTTGGAAAGAGCTCGCGGCTGAAGCCGCTCCTACGAAAAGCAAAAAACAAAAACCCCGGCGCGAGGCCGGGGTTTTCGGTGATCGCAGCGCGAGGCTTATTCGGCCGCTTGCGGGCGGTCGACCAGTTCCACATACGCCATCGGCGCATTGTCGCCGGCGCGGAAGCCGCATTTGAGGATGCGCAGGTAACCGCCCGGGCGGTTCGCGTAGCGCGGGCCCAGCACGGTGAACAGCGTGCCGACGGCTTCCTTGTCGCGCAGGCGCGAGAAGGCCAGGCGGCGGTTGGCCACGCCGTCCTTCTTGGACAGGGTGATTAGCGGCTCTGCGACGCGGCGCAGTTCCTTGGCTTTGGGCAGCGTGGTCTTGATCAGCTCGTGCTTGATCAGCGAGGCGGCCATGTTGGTGAACATCGCATCGCGATGGGCGCTGGTGCGGCTGAATTTACGGCCGGCTTTTTGGTGGCGCATGGTTAGGATTCCTGTCGAATATTGATGCGTTGGACTTCGTTGTCGCCTTCATGGCGCTGGAGCATCGGACTGCGGTTGGTCCTGGCCGGCCTATCCTTGACCGGCGAGTCGCGGGCTGAGCCCGTCGACGTGTGTTACGCGAAACTCGAAACACGAACCCCGCCGAAGCGGGGATCGCTTACATCAGCCCATCATGCCGTGCTGCGAGATGCCGGCCGGCGGCCAGTTCTCGAGCTTCATGCCCAGCGACAAACCGCGCTGCGCCAGCACTTCCTTGATTTCGGTCAGCGACTTCTTGCCCAGGTTCGGGGTTTTGAGCAGTTCCACTTCGGTCTTCTGGATCAGATCGCCGATGTAGTAGATGCTCTCGGCCTTGAGGCAGTTGGCCGAACGCACGGTCAGCTCGAGATCGTCGATCGGGCGCAGCAGCACCGGATCCACGCCCGTGGCGACCGGCTTGGCGGCGCCGCGCTCGCGGTGGGTGAAGTCGCCGAACACGCTCAGCTGATCGGTGAGGATGTCGGCGGCGGTGCGCACGGCTTCCTCGGCGTCGATCGTGCCGTTGGTTTCGATGTCAAGCACCAGCTTGTCCAGGTCGGTGCGCTGCTCGACGCGCGCGGCTTCGACCGCGTAGGCGACGCGGCGGACCGGCGAGAACGAGGCGTCCAGCATCAGACGGCCGATGGTGCGGGTTTCTTCGTCGGGACGGCGGCGCGTGGTGGCCGGCTGGTAGCCGAAGCCGCGCTCGATCTTCAAGCGCATGTTCAGCGACGCGTCCTTGGTCAGGTGGCAGATCACGTGGTCGGGATTGAGGATCTCGACGTTGTGGTCGGTCTTGATGTCGCCCGCGGTGACCGTGCCCGGCTCCTGCTTGCTCAAGCTGAGGGTGGCGCTGTCGCCGGTGCCCATGCGGATGGCGACGTCTTTCAGGTTGAGCAGCACTTCCAGGACGTCTTCCTGCAAGCCTTCGATGGTGCTGTATTCGTGCAGCACGCCGTCGATCTCGACCTCGGTGATGGCGAAGCCGGGGATCGAGGACAGCAGCACGCGGCGCAGCGCGTTGCCGAGGGTGTGGCCATAGCCGCGCTCCAGCGGTTCGATCACGACCTTCGCGCGGTTGTCGGCGAGGCGTTCGATCTGCGGACCCTTGGGGCGCAAAACCTGGTTGGCGGTAACCGTCATGTTGTAGCGTCTCCTGCGGTGACCGACGGTGTGGGGGACGCCGGTCTTATGCTTTTGGAGCCCCCTCGTTGCGGAGGGAGCGGCCGATGCGCGTCGCGTACCGGCCAGGTTGCGGAAGCGGTCAGGCTTCCGGCTCTTGTTTCTATTACTTCGAGTACAACTCGACGATCAGCGCTTCGTTGATGTCGGCCGGCAGGTCGGCGCGGTCAGGCACCGCCTTGAACACGCCGCTGAACTTCTTGGAATCGACTTCGATCCAGGAAGGCGACAGGTCCATCGTGGCCGAAACGGTCAGGGCTTCCTGCACGCGCAACTGCTTCTGCGCGCGCTCGGACAACGCGATCGCGTCGCCGGCCTTGACCTGGTACGAAGGCAGATTGACCGGCTTGCCGTTGACCGTGACGCCGCGATGCGACACCAGCTGGCGGGCGGCAGGACGCGTGACCGCGAAACCCATGCGGTAGATCACGTTGTCCAAGCGGGTCTCGAGCAACTGCAGCAGGTTCTCGCCGGTGTTGCCCTTCTTGGTCGAGGCCTTCTTGTAATAGTTGCGGAACTGACGTTCCAGCAGGCCGTAAATACGCTTGACCTTCTGCTTCTCGCGCAGCTGGGTGGCGTAGTCGGACAGCTTGCCCTTGCGCGCAGTGGCGCCGTGCTGGCCGGGCTTCTGCTCCAGCTTGCACTTGGAGTCCAGCGCACGGGCCGGGCTCTTGAGGGACAGGTCGGCGCCTTCGCGGCGCGCGAGCTTACAGGTGGGACCGATGTAACGAGCCATTGTTCTAGTGCTCCCGGCGTCAGACGCGACGCTTCTTCGGCGGACGGCACCCGTTGTGCGGGATAGGCGTCACGTCGATGATGTTGATGATCTTGTAGCCGACGTTGTTCAACGAACGTACGGCCGACTCGCGTCCCGGGCCCGGGCCCTTGATGCGCACTTCCAGCGACTTCACGCCGTAATCCAGCGCGGCCTTGCCGGCCTTTTCGGCGGCGACCTGCGCGGCGAACGGGGTCGACTTGCGCGAACCGCGGAAACCCGCGCCGCCCGAGGTCGCCCACGACAGCGCATTGCCCTGGCGGTCGGTGATGGTGACGATGGTGTTGTTGAAAGAAGCGTGGACGTGCGCGATGCCGTCGGTGACGACGCGCTTGATCTTCTTCTTGGTTTTGGCAACTGCCGGCTTGGCCATTTTCGAATTCCTCGATTACTTCTTGATGGCCTTGCGCGGGCCCTTGCGGGTACGTGCATTGGTCCGGGTGCGCTGGCCGCGCAGCGGCAGGCCGCGACGATGGCGCAGGCCGCGGTAGCAGGCCAGGTCCATCAGGCGCTTGATGGCGATGCCGACTTCGCGACGCAGGTCGCCCTCGACCACGTACTTGCCGACTTCGGCGCGCAGGCGCTCGACTTCCGGCTCGGACAGGTCGCGGATCTTGGTCGACAAGGTCACGCCCGCATCGACGCAGACCTTCTTCGAACGGGTACGGCCGATGCCGTAGATGCTTTGTAGCCCGACCCAGACGTGTTTCTGGGCAGGCAGGTTGACACCTGCAATACGCGCCATGCGCGGATCTCCAACTGGTTAGCGGCCGGATCTATTAAATCCGGTCGAGTGAACACGAAATTCTAACAGGGTCTCGGGTTTCTAGGAAGCCCGCGGCGGCCTAAGCCTCCGCAAGCCCGGCATGGGGAGTGTGCCCATGCTCCGGCGACGAACCGGTACTGGCCGCAACCCCCAAAATCCGGGGTTCCGCCCGCCCGCGCCACTCAAGCGCAGGGCTGGTACCGGCTCACCCGCGCGCGAGACCGCCGCGCGAGTCGCCCATCTTTGGATCAGGTCCGCCCCGGGAGGCTGGCCTTGGATCCCTTGAGATTCGCCTTCTTCAACAGGCTCTCGTACTGATGCGACATCAGGTGAGCCTGGATCTGGGCGATGAAGTCCATCACCACCACGACCACGATCAGCAGCGAAGTGCCGCCGAAGTAGAACGAGGTGCCCATCTGGGTCCGCATGACTTCGGGCAGCAGGCAGACCAGCACCAGATAGGCTGCACCGGCCGCCGTCAGGCGGGTCAGCACGCCATCGATGTAGTCCGCCGTGGCCTTGCCCGGCCGGATGCCCGGGATCAGCGCGCCCGACTTCTTCAGGTTGTCCGCGGTTTCCTGCGAGTTGAACACCAGCGCGGTGTAGAAGAACGCGAAACCCACGATCAGCGCGGCGAACAGGATCATGTGCAGCGGCTCGCCCGGGTTCAGCGACTGGGTCAGCTTCTGCAGCCAGACGTTGGAGCCGGCCTGGCTGAACCAGGTCGAGGCCGTGGCCGGGAACATGATGATCGACGAGGCGAAGATCGCCGGGATCACGCCCGCCATGTTGAGCTTGAGCGGCAGGAACGAGCTCTGATTCATGTATGCGCTGCGGCCGCCCTGGCGGCGCGCGTAATTGACTGTCACCCGGCGCTGGCCGCGTTCGACGAACACCACGAAGAAGGTGAACAGCAACACGATGCCCAGGATCGCGATCACAGCGATGGTGCTGATCTCGCCGTTGCGCATCTGCTCGAACGTACCCAGCACCGCGCCAGGCAGGCCGGCCACGATGCCGGCGAAGATGATCAGCGACACGCCGTTGCCGACGCCGCGCTCGGTCACCTGTTCGCCCAGCCACATCAGGAACATGGTGCCGGCGGTCAACGCGATCACAGCGGTCAACACGAAGCCCGGGCCCGGGTTGTAGACCACGGGAATACCGCTGGTGGCGCCCGAACCCTGCAGCGCGACCGCGATGCCCGCGGCCTGGAATACCGCCAGCGGCACCGCGCCCATGCGCGACCACTGGGTGATCTTGCGGCGGCCGGATTCGCCTTCCTTCTGGATCGCCTTCAGGCTCGGAAAGATCTGTGCGCACAGCTGCACGATGATCGACGACGAGATGTAGGGCACCACGTTGAGCGCGAACAGACTGAAGCGCGACAGGGCGCCGCCGGAGAACATGTTGAACATGTCCACGATGGTGCCCTTCTGCGCGTCCATCAGCTGCAGCATGGCTTCGGGATTGACGCCCGGGACCGGGATGTAGCAGCCGATGCGGTAGACGATCAGCGCGCCCAGCACGAACAGCAAACGCTGGCGCAACTCGGTGAATTTGCCGAGTCCCGCTCCTACGCCGCCCATTGCGCTGCTGCTACGTGACATCCATTACTCCGCGGAAACGATCAACCCGAACGCTACGACTCATCCACCGAAACTACCGCGACGCGCTTGCTTACTCGCTCTCGACCTTGCCGCCGGCCGCTTCGATCGCCGCCTTGGCGCCGGCCGTGACCAGCACGCCTTTGAGTACCAGCTTCTTGGAAAGTTCGCCCTTCTTGACGATCTTGGCCTTCTTGGCCGTGCTCGGCACCAGCTTGGCGGCGCGCAGCGCGGCGAAGTCGACGGTGTCGCCTTCGATCAAATCGAGCTTGTACAGCATGACTTCGGCCGTATCGTTCTTCAGCTTGGAGCGGAAGCCGACCTTGGGCAGACGCATGTGCATCGGCATCTGGCCGCCTTCGAAGCCGGCCTTGATCTTGCCTTTGCCCGAACGCGCGAACGAACCCTTGTGGCCGCGACCTGCGGTCTTGCCCAGGCCCGAGCCGATGCCGCGGCCGACGCGGGTGCGTTCGGTGCGGGCGCCGGGGGCCGGCTTAAGCGTATTGAGTTTCATCAGAATTACTCCTCGACCTGCACCAGGTAATGGACCTTGTTGATCAGGCCGCGCACCTGCGGGCTGTCTTTCAGCTCGCGGACGTCGTTAAGTTTGTTGAGGCCCAACGCACGCACCGACAAACGGTGGCGCGCCTGCGAGCCGCGCATGCCCTTGACCAGGCGCACCTTGATGGTGCCGCCGGGCGTGGCGTCCTTCTTCTTAGCCATGGTGCAGATCCTCCACCTTCTTGCCGCGCTTGGCCGCGATCTTGGCCGGCGAGTGCATTTCGGTCAGGCCGCGCAGCGTGGCGCGCACCAGGTTGATCGGGTTGCGCGAGCCGACGGCCTTGGCCAGCACGTTCTTCACGCCCACCGCTTCCAGCACGGCGCGCATCGCGCCGCCTGCGATCACGCCGGTACCTTCGGAAGCCGGCTGCATGAAGACGTTGGCGGCGCCGTGGCGCGCCTTGACCACATGCCACAACGTGCCGTTGTTCAGGTCCACGTTGATCATGGTCTTGCGGGCGTATTCCATCGACTTCTGGATCGCGACCGGCACTTCGCGCGCCTTGCCGTAACCAAAACCGACCTTGCCGGCGCCGTCGCCCACCACCGTCAATGCGGTGAAGGTGAATTGGCGGCCGCCCTTGACGGTCTTGCTGACGCGGTTGACCGCGACCAGCTTCTCGACCATGCCGTCGTCTACTTCTTCGCGGTTGCGGTCGCGATCGCGACCCCGCTGCTCACGTTGCTCTGCCATGTTCTTTACCTATCTGATTTGGGAAATTTGCGGCTTAGCCGCTTGTAGTTGTGATGTGGATCGGATGTTTCGGCAGGCCGGAAACCCGGCATGTCGCCCGATGCAGTCCGCATCGGCAGAGGGCGAAACACAGGCGTGGGGGCGAACCCCCTCACCTTCAAGCTTTAGAACTGCAGGCCGCCTTCGCGGGCGGCATCGGCCAGCGCCTTGATGCGGCCGTGGTAGCGGTAGCCCGAGCGGTCGAAAGCGACCTTCTCGATGCCTGCAGCCTTGGCGCGCTCGGCGATGGTGCGGCCGACCTTGGCGGCGGCATCCGAATTCTTGCCGTTCTTCAGGCCTTCGCGCACGTCGGCCTGGGTGGTCGACGCAGCAGCGATCACGGTCGAACCGTCGGCGGTGAACAGCTGCGCGTACAGGTGCTGACCGGTGCGCAGCACCGACAGGCGCGGCACGTCCAGGTTGCGGATGTGCGCACGGGTCGACTTGGCGCGGCGCAGGCGGGCGATTTTCTTTTTCATGGTCTGTGTCCTCGGAAAGCTGAAGTGCGCAATTACGCCTTCTTGGCTTCCTTACGAATGATGTTCTCGCCGGCGTACTTCACGCCCTTGCCCTTGTAGGGCTCCGGCGGACGGAAACCGCGGATCTTGGCGGCAACTTCACCGACGCGCTGCTTGTCGGTGCCGCTGACCACGATCTCGGTCTGGGTCGGGGTGGCGATGCTGATGCCGTCGGGCGTCTTGAACAGTACCGGGTGCGAAAAGCCCAGGGACAGGTTCAGGTCCTTGCCCTGCATCGCGGCGCGGTAACCCACGCCGACTAGCTCGAGCTTGCGTTCGAAGCCTTGGCTCACGCCCTGCACCATGTTGGCGAGGATCGCGCGCAGGGTGCCGGCCATCGGCACCAGCTCGGCGTTGTCGGTACTGACCTGGGCGTTGCCGTCTTCGATCTTGACGTCGACGCCGGCGGGCTTAGCGATGGACAGCGTGCCCTTGGCACCCTTGACGCTGATGCTGTCGGACTGGATGGTGAGGTCGACGCCCTTAGGCAGCGCGACCGGCTTCTTGGCTACGCGGGACATGATCGTTACTCCCTTAGGCCACGAAGCACAGGACTTCACCGCCGACGCCCTGCTGGCGCGCCTGCGAGTCGGTCATGATGCCCTTGGACGTGGAAATGATGGCGACGCCGAGTCCGCCCAGCACCTTGGGAAGCGCGTCTTTGCCACGGTAGTGGCGCAGGCCCGAGCGCGACACGCGCTGCAGCTTCTCGATGACCGGACGGCCTTCGTAGTACTTCAGCACGATCTCGAGCTCGGACTTGCCGCCGCCGAGGTCGGTCACGCGCGTTTCGCCGATGTAGCCTTCGTCCTTGAGGACGGCGGCGATCGCGATCTTGGTCTTGGACGACGGCATCTTCACCGTCGGCTTGCCCACAGCGGCCGCATTCTTGATGCGGACCAGCATGTCGGCGATGGGATCAGTCATGCTCATTGAATATCACCTTTGAGTAGCACCGATATCCGCTTTCGCGAATAGCTTGTTGTTGATTACCAGGAAGCCTTGCGCAGGCCGGGAACGTCGCCGCGCATGGTGGCTTCGCGCAGCTTGTTGCGGCCCAGGCCGAACTTGCGGTACACGCCGCGCGGACGGCCCGACAGCTCGCAACGGTTGCGGTGGCGGCTGGGCGAGGAGTCGCGCGGCAGCTTCTGCAGTTTCACGGCGGCTTCCATCTTCTCTTCGTACGACGCCGTGGTGCTGGAGATGGTCTTCTTCAGCGCGGCGCGGCGGGCGGCGAACTTCTTCGCCAGTTTCGCGCGCTTGGCGTCGCGATTGATCATGCTGGTCTTTGCCATTTCTGATTCCTCGCGAGGCTTAGCGGAACGGGAAGCGGAAGGCTTCGAGCAACGCCTTGGCTTCTTCGTTGGTTTTGGCGGTGGTGGTGATGGCGATATCCATGCCGCGGATCGCGTCGACCTGGTCGAAGTCGATTTCCGGGAAGATGATCTGTTCCTTCACGCCCATGTTGAAGTTGCCGCGGCCGTCGAACGAGCGGCCGGACACGCCGCGGAAGTCGCGCACGCGCGGCAGCGATACGTTGATCAGGCGGTCCAGGAACTCGTACATCTTGGCGCGGCGCAAGGTGACCTTGGCGCCGATCGGCCAACCGTCGCGGATCTTGAACGAGGCCACCGACACGCGCGACTTGGTGGTCACCGGCTTCTGGCCGGCGATCTTGGCCATGTCGGCGACGGCGTTCTCCAGGATCTTCTTGTTGGCCGCAGCCTCGCCCACGCCCATGTTGAGCGTGATCTTGGTGATGCGCGGCACTTGCATCGGATTGGTGTAGCCGAAGCGCTTCATCAGCGCGGGCATCACTTCTTCTTTGTAGATTTTTTCGAGACGGGTGGTCATTGCTGCATTCCTTAGGCGTCGATCGCCTCACCGCTGGAGCGGAACACACGCAATTTGCGTCCATCCTCCAGCATTTTGGTTTTGATGCGCTCGCCCTTGCCGCTGGCAGAGTTGAACAGCATCACGTTCGAAACATGGATCGGCGCTTCGCGCTCGATCACGCCGCCCGGCTGGTTGGCCTGCGGATTCGGCTTGGTGTGGCGCTTGACGATGTTGATGTTGGAGACGACGACCTTGTCGCCGGCCACCGCCACCACGTCGCCACGCTTGCCCTTGTCCTTGCCGGCGATGACCACCACGTGGTCGCCCTTTTTGATTCGGTTCATGTCTATTCCTCCGCTCAGAGCACTTCGGGTGCGAGCGAGACGATCTTCATGAACTTCTCGGAGCGCAGTTCGCGAGTCACCGGCCCGAAGATACGGGTGCCGATCGGTTCATGCTTGTTGTTGAGCAACACGGCGGCGTTGCCGTCGAAACGGATCAGCGACCCGTCGGCGCGGCGCACGCCCTTGCGGGTACGGACCACGACGGCGTCGTAAACCTCGCCCTTCTTGACCTTGCCGCGCGGGATCGCGTCCTTGATCGACACCTTGATGATGTCGCCGATGTGCGCGTACCGGCGCTTGGAGCCGCCGAGCACCTTGATGCACATGACTTCCTTGGCGCCTGAATTGTCGGCCACGTCGAGGTGGCTCTGCATCTGGATCATGGTTCAGCCTCCTCTTATTCGGCCGCGCGGGCGATGATTTCGACGACGCGCCAGTTCTTGGTCTTGGACATCGGCGCGATTTCGGCGATACGCACCTTGTCGCCTTCGTTGCAGGCGTTGTCGGCGTCGTGGGCGTGCAGCTTGGTCGAGCGGCGGATGTACTTGCCGTACAGCGCGTGCTTGACCTGACGCTCGACGAGCACCGTCACCGTCTTGTCCATCTTGTTGCTGACCACGCGGCCTTCGACCGTGTGCTGCTTTTTATCAGTGTTGTTCATGGTCATGAGTCCTTACTGCTTGGCCGACTGCTGGCCGAGCAGGGTCTTGACGCGGGCGATCTCGCGGCGCACGCGACGGGTGTCGTGGGTCTTGGCGAGCTGGCCGGTGGCCTTCTGCATGCGCAGCGAGAACTGCTCTTTCTGCAGGTCCACCAGGTGCTTGTTGAGTTCGTCAGCGGATTTCTGACGCAGTTGCTTGAGTTCCATCAGCGCACCGTCCGGGTCACGAAAGTGGTGGTCACCGACAGCTTGGCCGCGGCCAGGCGGAACGCCTCGCGTGCGGTGGCTTCGTCGACGCCCTCGATTTCATAGATCATGCGGCCGGGCTGGATCTGCGCTACCCAGAACTCCACGCCGCCCTTGCCGGAGCCCATGCGGACTTCGATCGGCTTCTTGGTGATCGGCTTGTCGGGGAACACGCGGATCCACATCTTGCCGCCGCGCTTGACGTAACGGCTGATGGAACGGCGCGCGGCCTCGATCTGGCGCGAGGTCAGCTGGCCGGTCGCGGTCGACTTCAAGCCGTACTCGCCGAAGCTCACGGCGTTGGCGTTCCAGCTCAGGCCGTCGTTACGGCCCTTGTGCATCTTGCGGTATTTGGTTCGCTTGGGTTGCAACATGGCTTAGCCCCTTGCCTCGCGATCGCGCGGCGGACGCGGCCCGCGGGCCGGTCGGTCGTTGCGATCGTTGCGCTCTGCGCGCGGCGAATCGTCCTGCTTTTCCTGGCCGACCTGGCTGAAGTCGAACACTTCACCCTTGTACACCCAGACCTTGATGCCGATGATCCCGTAAGTGGTCTTGGCTTCGGCGAAGCCGTAGTCGATGTCGGCGCGGAGGGTATGCAGCGGCACGCGGCCTTCGCGGTACCACTCCGAACGCGCGATCTCGGCGCCGTTCAGGCGGCCGGCGACGTTGACCTTGATGCCCAGCGCACCCAGGCGCATCGCGTTGCCGACGGCGCGCTTCATCGCGCGGCGGAACATGATGCGGCGCTCGAGCTGCTGCGCGATCGACTCGGCGACCAGCTGCGCGTCGAGTTCCGGCTTACGGACCTCGGTGACGTTGATGTGCGCCGGGACGCCCATCAGATCGCTGACTTCCTTACGCAGCTTCTCGATGTCCTCGCCGCGCTTGCCGATCACCACGCCCGGACGGGCGGTGTGGATGGTCACGCGCGCCGTCTTGGCCGGACGCTCGATCAGGATCTTGCTGATACCGGCCTGCGCGAGCTTCTTGCGCAGCATCTCGCGGACCTTGAGGTCGGCGGCCAGGTAACCGGCGTATTCCTTCTTGCCGGCGTACCACTTGGAATTCCAATCCTTGGCGATGCCCAGGCGGATACCGGTGGGATGAACTTTATGACCCATCTTATTTGCCCTCGCCCACGACCACGGTGATATGGCTGGTGCGCTTGAGAATGCGGGTGCCACGACCCTTCGCACGCGCCATGAAGCGCTTCAGCGTGGGGCCTTCGTCGACCATGATGGTCTTGACCTTGAGCTCGTCGGCGTCGTCGCCGGCGTTGTTCTCGGCGTTGGAGACGGCCGCGAACAGCACTTTGTAGATCATCTGCGCGGCCTTCTTGTCGCTGAACTTCAGCAACTCGAGGGCGCGCGAGGCCGGCAGGCCGCGCACCTGGTCGGCGACCAGGCGGGCTTTTTGCGGCGAGATGCGCGCGGTCTTCAGCGAAGACGTGCGCTTATTGATCTCGGTGCGGGCGAGCTTGTTTGCTTCGAGCTTGGCTCGTTTTGCCTTGTCCATGATCGATTCCTTACTTCTTCGCTTCGGCTTTCTTGTCGCCGCCGTGACCCTTGAACACGCGGGTCAGCGCGAACTCGCCGAGCTTGTGGCCGACCATGTTCTCGTTGACCAGCACCGGAATATGGTTCTTGCCGTTATGCACGGCGATGGTGAAACCCACCATCTCCGGCAGGATCATCGAACGACGCGACCAGGTCTTGATCGGCTTCTTGGTGTTGCTGCCCGCGACTTCCACCTTCTTGATCAGGTGATGGTCGACGAACGGGCCCTTCTTGAGTGAACGTGCCATGGCCGATTAGCTCCTACGATCGCGCACGATGAATTTCTGCGTGCGCTTGTTCTTGCGCGTCTTGTAACCCTTGGTCGGCACGCCCCAGGGCGTGACCGGATGCGGGTTACCCTGTCCGGCCTTGGCTTCGCCGCCGCCGTGCGGATGGTCGACCGGGTTCATCGCCGCGCCGCGAACGGTCGGCTTGATGCCGCGCCAGCGCTTGGCACCGGCCTTACCCAGCTTTTCCAGGTTGTGTTCGTCGTTGCCGACTTCGCCGACGGTGGCGCGGCACTCGACCGGCACGCGGCGCATTTCGCCGGAGCGAAGGCGCAGCGTGGCGTAGCCCTGCTCGCGCGCGATCAGCTGCACGCCGGCGCCTGCGGCGCGGGCGATCTGGGCGCCCTTGCCCGGCTTCATCTCGATGCAGTGCACCGTAGTGCCGACCGGGATGTTGCGCAGCGGCAGGGTATTGCCGGCGCGGATCGGAGCATCATTGCCCGCGATCACCTGGTCGCCCGTCTTCAGGCCCTTGGGCGCGATGATGTAGCGGCGCTCGCCGTCGACGTAGCACAGCAGCGCGATGTGCGCGGTGCGGTTGGGATCGTATTCGATCCGCTCAACGCGCGCCGGAATACCTTCCTTGTCGCGCTTGAAATCGACCATGCGGTAATGCTGCTTGTGGCCACCGCCGATGTGACGGGTGGTGATGCGGCCGTGGTGGTTGCGGCCACCGGTATTGGTCTTCTTTTCGACCAGCGCAGCGTGCGGCGCGCCCTTGTGCAGATCGGGCGTGACCACGCGCACCGCGGAGCGGCGGCCGGGAGAAGTGGGTTTGAAAGTCATCAATGCCATGGGTCTGTCCTCAGGCCTTGGTCATCATTACGTCGATCGACTGGCCTTCGGCCAGCTTGACGTAGGCCTTGCGCCAGTCGCCGCGACGGCCCTGGCGGAAACGGAAGGCTTTGTTCTTGCCCTTCACGTTGACCACGTTCACCGACTCGACCTTGACGTCGAAAATCTGCTCGACCGCCGCCTTGATGTCGGCTTTGGTGGCGTCGTTGGCGACTTCGAAAGCGTATTGGTTGGAAATTTCCTGCAACCGGGCGGTCTTTTCGGACACGCGCGGCGCACGAATCACGTTGTAAAGGTTGGCGTTGTTCATGCCAGCCACTCCTCGATCTTCTTCACGGCGTCGGCGGTGACCAGCACGCTGTCGGCGCCGACCAGGGCGACCGGGTCCAGGCCCTGCACGTCGCGCACTTCCACGTAAGGCAGGTTGCGGGCGGACAGGTACAGGTGCTCGGAGGCGTCTTCGGTGACGATCAGCGGGCGGTTGCCCAGCTCGTAGCCCTTCAGCTTCTCGACCAGGGTCTTGGTCTTGGTGGCGTCCACGTCGAACGCGTCCACTACCTTCAAGCGGCCCTGGCGGTTGAGCTCGGACAGGATCGCCGAGATCGCCGCACGGTACATCTTGCGGTTGACCTTCTGTTCGAAGTTGCGCGGCTTGGCCGCGAACGTTACGCCGCCGCCGACGAAGATCGGAGCCGTCAACGCGCCGTGACGCGCGCCGCCGCCCTTCTGCTTCTTCGACTTCTTGGTGGTGCCGTTGACTTCCGAACGCGTCTTCTGCGCCTTGGTGCCAGCGCGACCGGCGTTGCGGTAAGCCACAACGACCTGATGCACGAGGTCGTGGCTGAATTCGCGGCCGAAGATCGCGTCGGAAACCGACAGCTTCTCTTTGCTATTGGTGATAGCGAGTTCCATCGTCGTCGCTCCTTATGCCTTGCTCGTCGGACGGACGATCACGTCGCCGCCCGGCGCACCCGGCACTGCGCCCTTGATCGCGATCAGGCCGCGCTCGGCGTCGACCCGGACCACTTCGAGGTTCTGCGTGCTCTGGCGCACGGCGCCCATGTGGCCGGACATCTTCTTGCCCGGGAAAACGCGGCCTGGCGTCTGGCGCTGACCGATCGAACCCGGCGAACGGTGCGACAACGAGTTACCGTGCGTCGCATCGCCCATCTTGAAGTTCCAGCGCTTGATCGTGCCCTGGAAGCCCTTGCCCTTGGTGACGCCTTCGACGTCGACGATCTGGCCGACTTCGAAGATGTCGGCCTTGATCTCGCCGCCGACGGCGAAGTCGGCGATCTTGTCGTCGGCCACGCGCAGCTCCCACAGGCCGCGACCGGCTTCGACCTTGGCCTTGGCCAGGTGACCCGCTTCGGGCTTGTTGATGAGCGCGGCGCGCTTGACGCCCACGGCGACCTGCACGGCGCTGTAGCCGTCGGTCTCGGTGGTCTTGATCTGGGTGATGCGGTTCGGGGTAGCCTCGATCAACGTCACCGGCACGGACTTGCCGTCTTCGGTGAAGATGCGGCTCATGCCGGCCTTACGGCCGACGATGCCCAACGAATATTTCTTCGCGGTCATGGTGGCGGCCTCAGGTCAGCTTGATCTGCACGTCGACGCCCGCCGCGAGTTCGAGCTTCATCAGCGCGTCCACGGTCTTGTCGTTGGGGTCGACGATGTCGAGCACGCGCTTGTGCGTGCGGGTCTCGTACTGGTCGCGGGCGTCTTTGTCGACATGCGGGGAGACGAGAACGGTGTAACGCTCGATCTTGGTCGGCAGCGGGATCGGGCCGCGCACTTGCGCGCCGGTCCGCTTGGCCGTCTCTACGATCTCGCTGGCCGAACGGTCGATCAAACGATGATCGAACGCCTTGAGCCGAATCCGGATCTTTTGGTCCGCCATGGCGGAGACTCCTTCGTTAAAGAGCGACAGGTTTCGCGGCTGGGTGCGCGAAACCCCATGAAATCAAGACTTTCCGGGACAAAATGAAACCCTTGCGACCCGACAGTATCTTTACGAAAAACTAGGCGGCCCGGTCACCCGGCCCGCCCAGAGCAAAAAAGTATAAGGCGTGTGAATAGCCTCCGTCAACAGCGAATCCGCTGTCCGGAGCCCTGCCACACGACTTTCTTCCTTGTCTGGCGAACACGAGGTCCGTCCTGGACCTCTTTTCGCGGTAAGCCGGTACGCGACCCAAGCGCGCAACAGCGGTACTTCAAGTTTCACCCGGGATTTAACCCGGGCGAATTTGTTATTTAACGATCTTGGCCACCACGCCGGCGCCGACCGTGCGGCCGCCTTCGCGGATCGCGAAGCGCAGGCCCTCGTCCATCGCCACCGGGTTGATCAGGCTCACCACCATTTTGATGTTGTCGCCCGGCATCACCATTTCCACGCCGTCCGGCAACGTCACCGCGCCGGTGATGTCGGTCGTGCGGAAGTAGAACTGCGGGCGGTAGCCCTTGAAGAACGGCGTGTGACGGCCGCCTTCGTCCTTGCTCAGCACGTACACCTCGGCCTCGAAGTCGGTGTGCGGGGTGATGCTGCCCGGCTTGGCCAGCACCTGGCCGCGCTCGACTTCGTCGCGCTTGGTGCCGCGCAACAGCAGGCCCGCGTTGTCGCCCGCCTGGCCCTGGTCCAGCAGCTTGCGGAACATCTCAACGCCGGTCACCGTGGTCTTCTGGGTCGGGCGGATGCCCACGATCTCGATTTCGTCGCCTACCTTGATGATCCCGCGCTCGATACGACCGGTCACCACCGTGCCGCGGCCGGAGATCGAGAACACGTCTTCCACCGGCATCAGGAACGGACGGTCGATCGCACGCTCGGGCTCGGGGATGTAGGTGTCCAGCGCTTCCACCAGCTTCAGGATCGCCGGCACGCCGATGTCCGACTGGTCGCCTTCCAGCGCCTTGAGCGCCGAACCCTTGATGATCGGGGTGTCGTCGCCGGGGAATTCGTACTTGGACAGAAGTTCGCGCACTTCCATCTCCACCAGCTCCAGCAGCTCGGCGTCGTCCACCATGTCGGCCTTGTTCAGGAACACCACGATGTACGGCACGCCCACCTGGCGGGCCAGCAGTATGTGCTCGCGCGTCTGCGGCATCGGGCCGTCGGCGGCCGAGCACACCAGGATCGCGCCGTCCATCTGCGCCGCACCGGTGATCATGTTCTTCACGTAATCGGCGTGGCCGGGGCAGTCCACGTGCGCGTAGTGGCGGTTCGGGCTTTCGTATTCCACGTGCGCCGTGGAGATCGTGATCCCGCGCGCCTTCTCTTCGGGCGCCGCGTCGATCTGGTCGTACGCCTTGAACTCGCCGCCGAAACGCTCCGCGCCGATCTTGGTCAGCGCCGCCGTCAGCGTCGTCTTGCCGTGATCCACGTGTCCGATCGTGCCCACGTTCACGTGGGGCTTGGTGCGCTCGAATTTACCCTTGGCCATTGCTCTACTCCGAGATTAGTGATTTGGGATTCGGGATTCGTAAGAGCTTAGGAAATGCGGCGTCCGCCAATCCCAGATCTCGAATCCCGAATCTCGGCTTCTCAGCCTTTCTTGATGACCGCTTCGGCGATGTTGTTCGGCGCTTCGGCGTAATGGTCGAATTCCATCGTGAACGTGGCGCGGCCCTGCGTCAGCGAGCGGATCGTGGTCGCATAGCCGAACATTTCGCCCAGCGGCACCATCGCGTTGATGGTCTTGCCCGACGGCGTATCGTCCTGGCCCTGCAGCAGGCCGCGACGGCGGCTCAGGTCGCCCATCACGTCGCCGACGTACTCTTCCGGCGTCACCACTTCGACCTTCATCATCGGTTCCAGCAGGACCGGATCGGCCTTGCGGAAGCCTTCCTTGAAGGCCATCGACGCGGCGAGCTTGAACGCCATTTCCGACGAGTCGACGTCGTGGTACGAACCGAACACGAGCTTGGTCTTGATGCCCACCACCGGGAAGCCCGCGAGCGGACCGCTGGTGATGGTTTCGCGCAGGCCCTTCTCGACCGCCGGGATGAATTCCTTCGGGATCACGCCGCCGGTGATGTCGTTGACGAACAGGAAATCGTTCTCGACGTCCGGATTGGCGCGGTCTTCGGCGGTCATCGGCGACAGCTCGATCACGACGTGGCCGTACTGGCCCTTACCGCCCGACTGCTTGGCGTGCTTGTAGTCCGACTTGACGTCCGACTTGCGGATCGTCTCGCGGTACGCCACCTGCGGCTTGCCGACGTTCGCTTCCACGTTGAATTCGCGACGCATGCGGTCGACGATGATGTCCAGGTGCAGTTCGCCCATGCCGGCAATGATGGTCTGGCCCGATTCCTCGTCGGTGCGCACGCGGAACGAAGGATCTTCCTGGGCCAAACGGCCGAGGGCGAGACCCATCTTTTCCTGGTCCGACTTGGTCTTGGGCTCGACCGCCATCGAGATGACGGGCTCCGGGAACACCATGCGCTCGAGCGTGATGACGTGGTCGCCGGCGCACAGCGTGTCGCCGGTGGTGACGTCCTTCAGGCCCACGGCTGCGGCGATGTCGCCGGCGCGCACTTCCTTGATCTCTTCGCGGTTGTTGGCGTGCATCTGCAGGATGCGGCCGATGCGCTCCTTCTTCGACTTGACCGGGTTGTACACCTGGTCGCCGGAGTTGAGCGTGCCGGAATAGACGCGGAAGAACGTCAGCGAGCCCACGAACGGATCGGTCATGATCTTGAACGCGAGCGCGGAGAACGGCGCGGTGTCGGTGGCCGGACGGGTGTCTTCCTTTTCGTCCTCGTCGATGCCCTTGACCGGCGGACGGTCGGCGGGCGACGGCAGCAACTGCACGACGGCGTCGAGCATGGCCTGCACGCCCTTGTTCTTGAACGCGGTGCCGCAGTAAACCGGGATCACCTCGACCTTCAGCGTGCGCTCGCGGATGCCCGCGATGATTTCTTCCTCGGTGAGGTCGCCGCCGTTGAGGTACTTGTCCATCAGCGTTTCGTTGGCTTCGGCGGCGGCTTCGATCATGAAGTTGCGCGCAGCGGTCGCCGTCTCGACGAGGTTCGCCGGGATTTCGCCGTACGTGAACGTGGCGCCTTTGTCTTCCATGTTCCAGATGATGGATTTCATCTTGACCAGGTCGACCACGCCTTCGAAGCCTTCTTCGGCGCCGATCGGCACCTGCATCGGCACCGCGTACGCGCCCAGGCGCGACTTCAGCTGGTCAACGACCTTGTCGAAGTTGGCGCCGGTGCGGTCCATCTTGTTGACGAACGCAAGGCGCGGCACCGAGTACTTGTTGGCCTGGCGCCACACGGTCTCGGACTGCGGCTGCACGCCGCCCACGGCGCACAGCACGAACACGGCGCCGTCGAGCACGCGCAAGGAACGCTCGACTTCGATGGTGAAGTCGACGTGCCCGGGGGTATCGATGATGTTGAAGCGGTGCTCGGGCAGGGATTTGTCCATGCCCTTCCAGAACGCGGTCGTCGCGGCGGACGTGATGGTGATGCCGCGCTCCTGCTCCTGCTCCATCCAGTCCATCGTCGCGGCGCCTTCGTGCACTTCGCCGATCTTATGGTTCACACCCGTGTAGAACAGGATGCGCTCGGTCGTGGTCGTCTTGCCGGCGTCGATGTGGGCCATGATGCCGAAGTTGCGGTAACGCTCGATGGGAGTGGTGCGAGCCACGACAGTCTCTCTTTATCTGTGTGCGGATGGCCGAACGCCGCCCAGCGGCGGCTTTCGGATTCGTCGTGCGGCGCGGACGCCGCAGGGGCACCTAAATGGTGCCGGAAGCCCCTAGAAACAAGGGGCCAAAGCTATCTCACCAGCGGTAGTGCGCGAACGCCTTGTTGGCTTCCGCCATACGGTGGGTTTCTTCGCGCTTCTTGATGGCGCCGCCGCGGTTTTCCGAGGCGTCGATCAACTCGGCCGCCAGCTTGCGCGGCATGGTGTTCTCGCCGCGCTTGCGGGCCGATTCGATCAGCCAGCGCATGGCCAGCGCCATGCGGCGCGAGGCGCGCACTTCGACCGGCACCTGGTAGGTGGCGCCGCCGACGCGGCGGGACTTCACCTCGACCGACGGCGAGATGTTGCCCAGCGCCTTCTCGACCAACTCCAGGGCGTTGGCGTTCTTCTCGCCGATCACGTCCATGGCGCCGTACACGATCTTCTCGGCGACCGACTTCTTGCCGCTCTGCATGACCATGTTGATGAAGCGGGCGATCGTCTCGCTCCCGTGCTTCGGGTCGGGCAGGATATTGCGTTGGGGGGCGGAACCTTTGCGGGACATGGATGTATCTGCCTATCTCAATGCTGCTTGTTGGAAGTGCGGCCAGAAATGGCCGCGCTAGCTTTTCCCGGGCAAAACGCCCGGAATACTCAACTCTTGGGACGCTTGGCGCCGTACTTGGAACGGGCCTGGCGACGCTTGGCGACGCCGGCGGCGTCCAGCGAGCCGCGCACGGTGTGGTAGCGCACGCCCGGCAGGTCCTTGACGCGGCCGCCGCGGATCAGCACCACGCTGTGTTCCTGCAGGTTGTGGCCTTCGCCGCCGATGTACGAGATCACCTCGTAGCCGTTGGTCAGGCGCACCTTCGCGACCTTGCGCAGCGCCGAGTTCGGCTTCTTCGGGGTCGTGGTGTAGACGCGCGTGCAGACGCCGCGACGCTGCGGGCAGTTGGCCAATGCAGGCGACGCGCTCTTGTAGGTTTCGGGGCTGCGCGGCTTCCGCACCAGCTGGTTGATCGTTGCCATCGGTATATAGGTTCTGTCGGTTGGGCCTGGCCTTCGCCGGGCTTGCTAGGAAACAGGAAGGCAGGACCGCACCAGGCGGGCCTGCCAAGACCAAAAAGTATAGCTGGCGTTAAACGTTGCCGTCAACGCACGCCGGTCCAGATTTCCAGGCGCCCGCAATCGGAACGCCCGGATTTCGTGGAGTTTTCCCGCCCTTCCTGGGCCGAACACGAGGCGCTCCCTGCGCCTCATTTCGGGGTCTGGGACGGCCCGGAGGCCGTCGCGATACAGCAGTTTAGCTGGCGCTGGACTCCTCGCCCGAATCCGCCGTCTCGGCGACCTCGGTCTCGGCCGGGGTGTCCGTGCCGGCCAGAGCATCCATCTCGGCCGCGGTCAGCCCGGAAGCGTTCTTGCGGCGCTGAGTGTGGTAGGCCAGGCCAGTACCGGCCGGGATCAGGCGGCCGACGATCACGTTCTCCTTGAGGCCGCGCAGCCCGTCGCGGGTGCCGCGGACGGCCGCCTCGGTCAAGACGCGGGTGGTCTCCTGGAACGAAGCCGCCGAAATGAACGACTCGGTGGCCAGCGAGGCCTTGGTGATGCCCAGCAACACCGGGTCGTACTTGGCCGGCAGCTCGTTGCGCGCAGCGGCCTTCACGTTCTCCTCCAGCACGCGCAGGCGCTCGGCCTGCTCGCCATGCAGGAACTTGGTGTCGCCCTGGTCGGTGATTTCGACCTTGCGCAGCATCTGACGGACGATCACTTCGATGTGCTTATCGTTGATCTTCACGCCTTGCAGGCGATAGACGTCCTGGATTTCCTTGGTCAAGTACACGGCCAGCGGCTCCACGCCGAGCAGGCGCAGGATGTCCTGCGGGCTCGGTTCGCCGTCCACCACGGTCTCGCCCTTCTCCACGTGCTCGCCTTCGAACACGATGATCTGGCGGTACTTGGGAATCAGCTCTTCGTGATCGTTGCCGTCCGGGTCCTTGATGATCAGGCGCTGCTTGCCCTTCGTGTCCTTACCGAACGAAACGATGCCCGAGATCTCGGCGAGGATCGCCGGGTCCTTCGGCTTGCGCGCTTCGAACAGATCGGCCACGCGCGGCAGACCGCCGGTGATGTCGCGGGTCTTGGAGGCTTCCTGCGGGATCTTGGCGACCACGTCGCCGACGCCGACCGCGGCGCCGTCCTGCAGGTTGACGATCGAACGCGGCGGCAGCAGGTACTGCGCCGGCAAGTCGGTGCCGGGGATGTTCAGGTCCTTGCCGTTCTTGTCGACGATGCGCACGATCGGACGCAGATCCTTGCCCTGCGAGCCGCGGCGCTTGGGGTCGGTGATTTCGCGCGAGGCCAGGCCGGTCAGCTCGTCGGTCTTCTCGATGACGGTGACGCCGTCGATGAAGTCGTAGAAGCGGATGAAGCCGGCCACTTCCGACACGATCGGGTGGTTATGCGGATCCCAGTTAGCGACGGTCTGGCCGGCCTTGAGCGCGGATCCATCCTTCACGGTGATGGTCGCGCCGTACGGCAGCTTGTAGCGTTCGCGCTCGCGGCCATGGCCGTCGAGCACCGACAGTTCGCCCGAACGCGACACCGCGACCAGGTTGCCGCTGGCATGCGCCACGGTCTTCAAGTTGTTGAACTTGATCGAGCCGGTGGTCTTGACGGTGACGTTGTCCACCGCCGCCGCACGCGAAGCCGCGCCGCCGATGTGGAAGGTACGCATCGTCAGCTGCGTGCCGGGTTCGCCGATCGACTGCGCCGCGATCACGCCGACGGACTCGCCGATGTTGACCGTATGGCCACGGGCCAGGTCGCGGCCGTAGCACAGCGAGCAGACGCCGAACGCGGATTCGCAGGTGATGGTCGAACGCACCTTGATCGACTGCACGCCGGCGTCTTCCAGCTTCTGCACCCAGACTTCGTCCAGCAGCGTGTTGCGGGTGACGATCGGATCGGCGTCGTTGCCGGGCAGGTAGACGTCCTCGGCCACGATGCGGCCGAGCACGCGGTCGCGCAGCGGTTCGACCACGTCGCCGCCTTCCACGATCGGAGCCATGGTCAGGCCGTCGTGCGTGCCGCAGTCGACTTCGGTGATCACCACGTCCTGGGCCACGTCGACCAGGCGACGGGTCAGGTAACCGGAGTTCGCGGTCTTCAAGGCGGTGTCCGCGAGGCCCTTACGAGCGCCGTGGGTCGAGATGAAGTACTGCAGGACGTTCAGGCCTTCGCGGAAGTTCGCGGTGATCGGCGTCTCGATGATCGAGCCGTCCGGCTTGGCCATCAGGCCGCGCATACCGGCCAGCTGGCGGATCTGCGCCTGGCTACCACGCGCGCCGGAGTCGGCCATGATATAGACCGAGTTCATCGACTTCTGGTCGATGGTCTCGCCCTTCGCGTTCTGCACCTTCTCGGTGCCGATCGCATCCATCATCGCCTTGGCCACGCGCTCGTTGGTGCGCGACCAGATGTCGACGACCTTGTTGTAGCGCTCGCCCGCGGTGACCAAGCCGCTCTGGTACTGCTGCTGGATTTCCAGCACTTCGGCCTCGGCCTCGTCCAGGATGCCCTTCTTCTCGCCCGGGATGATCATGTCGTCGATGCCGATCGACACGCCGGCGCGCGTTGCATAGGCGAAGCCGGTGTACATCAGCTGGTCGGCGAACACGACCGTTTCCTTCAGGCCGAGCATGCGGTAGCAGGTGTTGATCAAGCGGCTGATCGCCTTCTTGTTCAACTCCGTATTGACCAGCGCGAACGGCAGGCCTACCGGCAGGATCTCGGCCAGCAGTGCGCGACCCACGGTGGTTTCGACGATCGAGACCTGCTCGGTGCGGCTGCCGTCCTCGCCGATCACGGTCTCGCCGATGCGCACCTTGACCTTGGCGTGCAGTTGCACGGCACGGTGGTCGTAGGCGCGCTTGACTTCGGCGATGTTGGCGAACGCCATGCCCTCGCCCGCCTTGTTCTCCAGCGCGCGGGTCATGTAATACAAGCCCATCACGACGTCCTGCGACGGCACGATGATCGGCTCGCCGTTGGCCGGCGACAGGATGTTGTTGGACGACATCATCAGCGCGCGCGCTTCCAGCTGGGCCTCGAGGCTCAGCGGGACGTGCACGGCCATCTGGTCGCCGTCGAAGTCGGCGTTGAACGCGGTGCAGACCAGCGGATGCAGCTGGATCGCCTTGCCTTCGATCAGCACCGGCTCGAACGCCTGGATGCCGAGACGGTGCAGCGTCGGCGCGCGGTTCAACAGCACCGGATGCTCGCGGATCACTTCTTCCAGGATGTCCCAGACTTCGGCTTCTTCGCGCTCGACCAGCTTCTTGGCGGCCTTGATCGTCGTGGCGAGGCCACGGCGCTGCAGCTTGGCGAAGATGAAGGGCTTGAACAGCTCGAGCGCCATCTTCTTCGGCAGGCCGCACTCGTGCAGGCGCAGCGTCGGGCCGACCACGATGACCGAACGGCCCGAGTAGTCGACGCGCTTGCCCAGCAGGTTCTGGCGGAACCGGCCCTGCTTGCCCTTGATCATGTCGGCGAGCGACTTCAACGGACGCTTGTTGGTGCCGGTGATGGCGCGGCCGCGGCGGCCGTTGTCCATCAATGCGTCGACCGATTCCTGAAGCATGCGCTTCTCGTTGCGCACGATGATGTCGGGCGCATTGAGTTCCAGCAGGCGGCGCAGGCGGTTGTTGCGGTTGATCACGCGGCGGTACAGATCGTTCAGATCCGAAGTCGCGAAGCGGCCGCCATCCAGCGGCACCAGCGGACGCAGATCCGGCGGCAGCACCGGCAGCACGGTCATCACCATCCACTCGGGGCGATTGCCCGACTCGAGGAAGGCTTCGACCAGCTTGATTCGCTTGGTGAGGCGCTTGAGCTTGGTTTCGCTGTTGGTCGAGGCGATCTCTTCCTTCAACTTCACCATCTCGGCCTGCAGGTCGATCGTGCGCAGCAGTTCGAATACGGCTTCGGCGCCCATCGCGGCTTCGAAATCGTCGCCGTGTTCCTGGCGCGCCTGCATGAACTGTTCTTCGTTGAGCAGCTGGCCCTGCTCGAGCGGGGTCAGGCCCGGCTCGGTCACGACATAGGCTTCGAAGTACAGGATGCGCTCGATGTCGCGCAGGGTCATGTCCAGCATCAAGCCGATGCGCGACGGCAGCGACTTGAGGAACCAGATGTGCGCGACCGGCGAAGCCAGGTCGATGTGGCCCATCCGCTCACGGCGCACCTTGGCCAGCGTGACCTCGGTACCGCACTTCTCGCAGACCACGCCGCGGTGCTTCATGCGCTTGTACTTGCCGCACAGGCACTCGTAGTCCTTGATCGGACCGAAGATCGCGGCGCAGAACAGGCCGTCGCGCTCGGGCTTGAAGGTACGGTAGTTGATGGTTTCCGGCTTCTTAACTTCGCCGTAGGACCAGGAACGGATCAGATCCGGCGAAGCGAGCGCGATCTTGATCGCGTCGAAGTCCGGGGCCTGGCGCTGCTGGTTGAACAGGTTCAATAGATCTTTCATTGCTATCTCCTAGGAGCTGGATGAGAGGTTCGAGTTTCGGTTTCCCGTACTCAGTGCTCTTCCAACTCCATGTTGATGCCGAGCGAACGGATTTCCTTCACTAGGACGTTGAAGGACTCCGGCATGCCGGCCACCATCTCGTACTCGCCGTCGACGATGTTCTTGTACATCTGGTTGCGTCCCTGCACGTCGTCGGACTTCACCGTCAGCATTTCCTGCAAGGTGTAGGCCGCGCCGTAGGCTTCCAGCGCCCAGACTTCCATTTCGCCGAAACGCTGGCCGCCGAACTGCGCCTTGCCGCCCAGCGGCTGCTGGGTGACGAGCGAGTACGGACCGGTCGAACGGGCGTGCATCTTGTCGTCGACCAGGTGGTTCAGCTTCAGCATGTGCATGTAGCCGACGGTCACCGGACGTTCGAACGCTTCGCCGGTGCGGCCGTCGTGCAGCACGGTCTGGCCGCTGGTCGGCAGATCCGCGAGTTCGAGCATCGCTTTGATCTCGCCCTCGTGCGCACCGTCGAACACCGGCGTCGCCATCGGCACGCCATCGCGCAGGTTGCCCGCCAGCGCCAGCAGTTCCTGGTCGGTGAACTTGGTCAGGTCGACGCGTTGGCCGTGCAGCTTCTCGTCGTGGTTGTAGATCTGGTCGAGGAAGGCGCGCAGCTCGGCGACCTTGGCCTGCGCTTCCATCATCCGCTGGATCTTCTGGCCCAGGCCCTTCGCGGCCCAGCCCAGATGCGTCTCGAGGATCTGGCCAATGTTCATTCGGCTCGGCACGCCGAGCGGATTGAGCACGATATCCACCGTCTGGCCGTCGGCCATGTACGGCATGTCCTCGACCGGCACGATCGTCGACACGACACCCTTGTTGCCATGGCGGCCGGCCATCTTGTCGCCCGGCTGGATGCGGCGCTTGACGGCCAGGAACACCTTGACCATCTTCAGCACGCCCGGAGCGAGGTCGTCGCCCTGGGTGATCTTGCCGCGCTTGTCGGCGAAGCGCTTTTCGAATTCCTTCTCGTGCGCATCGATCTGCTTCTGGGCGCGTTCGATCGCATCGATCGCGTCGTCGTCCTTCATGCGGATCTGGAACCAGTCGGACTTCTTCAAGCCGTCGAGCACCAGCGAGCTGACCGTGTCGCCCTTCTTCAGGCCCGGACCGCCGTTGGCGATCTTGCCGATGATCTGCGAGCGCAGACGGGCGTAGATCGCCGATTCCAGGATGCGGAACTGGTCGTCGAAGTCCTTCTTGACGCGCTTGATCTCGTTTTCCTCGATCTGGCGCGCGCGCTTGTCCTTCTCGATGCCATCGCGGGTGAAGACCTGCACGTCGATGACGGTGCCGTCCATGCCCGGGGGCACGCGCAGCGAGCTGTCCTTAACGTCGGAGGCCTTCTCGCCGAAGATCGCGCGCAGCAGCTTCTCTTCCGGGGTCAGCTGCGACTCGCCCTTCGGCGTGACCTTGCCGACCATGATGTCGCCGGCGCGCACTTCGGCGCCGATGTACACCACGCCCGACTCGTCCAGGCGGTTCAGCGCCTGCTCGGAGACGTTCGGAATGTCCGCGGAGATTTCTTCCGGACCCAGCTTGGTGTCGCGGGCGACGCAGGTCAGCTCTTCGATGTGGATCGTGGTGTAGCGATCCTCTTCGACCACGCGCTCGGAGAGCAGGATCGAGTCTTCGAAGTTGTAGCCGTTCCACGGCATGAACGCGACCAGCATGTTCTGGCCCAGGGCCAGTTCGCCGATATCGGTCGAAGGACCGTCGGCCAGCACGTCGCCGCGCGCGACCTTGTCGCCCACGTTCACCAGCGGAGTCTGGTTGATGCAGGTGTTCTGGTTGGAGCGCGTGTACTTGATCAAGGTGTAGATGTCGACGCCGGCATCGGTATCGCCGGAGATCTCGTTCTCGTTAACCTTGACCACGATGCGGCCGGCGTCGATCTGCTCGATCACGCCGCCGCGGCGCGCGTTCACCGTCACGCCCGAGTCGCGCGCCACGGCGCGCTCGATGCCGGTGCCGACCAGCGGCTTCTGGCTGCGCAGCGTCGGCACGGCCTGGCGCTGCATGTTGGCGCCCATCAGCGCGCGGTTCGCGTCGTCGTGCTCCAGGAACGGCACGAGCGCCGCTGCGACCGACACGGTCTGCATCGGCGAGACGTCCATGAAGTGGATCTCGGCCGGCGGCTTGAGCAACGACTCGCCCTGGTAGCGGCAGTCGACGAACTGGGCGGTCAGATTGCCCTTGTCGTCCTGCGCCGCGTTGGCCTGCGCGATGACGTACTCGTTCTCCTCGATCGCCGACAGGTATTCGATATCGTCGGTGACGCGGCTGTTGACGACCTTGCGGTACGGCGTCTCGAGGAAGCCGTAGCCATTGGTGCGCGCGAACACGGCCAGAGAGTTGATCAGGCCGATGTTCGGGCCTTCAGGCGTCTCGATGGTGCAGACGCGGCCGTAATGGGTCGGATGCACGTCGCGCACTTCGAAGCCTGCGCGCTCGCGGGTCAGGCCGCCCGGGCCCAGGGCCGAGACGCGACGCTTGTGCGTGACTTCCGACAGCGGGTTGTTCTGGTCCATGAACTGCGACAGCTGCGAGGAGCCGAAGAATTCCTTGATCGCGGCGGCAACGGGCTTGGCGTTGATCAGGTCCTGCGGCGTCAGGCCATCGGCCTCGGCCATGGTCAGGCGCTCCTTCACGGCGCGCTCGACGCGGACCAGGCCCACGCGGAACACGTTCTCGGCCATTTCGCCGACCGAACGCACGCGGCGGTTGCCGAGGTGGTCGATGTCGTCGACCGTGCCGCGGCCGTTGCGGATCTCGGTCAGCACCTTGATCACGTCCAGGATGTCGGACGTGTCGCCGTACTCGCCGACCAGGCGCTTGCTCTCGTCGTCGTTGCGCTCGCCGAAGTACTTGCGGTCGTACAGCACCGAGGCGCCGGTGACTTCCTTGCGGCCGATGCGGCGGTTGAACTTCATCCGGCCCACGGCCGACAGGTCGTAGCGCTCGAAGGTGAAGAACAGGTTGTGGAACAGGTTCTGCGCGGCGTCCTTGGTGGGCGGCTCGCCCGGACGCATCATGCGATAGATCTCGACCAGCGCTTCGAGCTGGGTCTTGGTGCCGTCGATGCGCAGCGTGTTGGACAAATAAGCGCCACGGTCCAGGTCGTTGACCCAGATCGTGCCGACCGCGGGCACCTCGGCCTTGCGGAACTTGGCCAGGTGCTCTTCGTTGATCTCGTCGTTGGCGGAGGCCAGCAGTTCGCCGGTGGCCGCGTCGACCACGTCGTGCGACAGGATGCGGCCGACCAGATAAGCGTCCGGCACGGCCAGCGCAGCGATGCCCGACTGCTCGAGCTGCTTCACATGGCGCGCGGTGATGCGCTTGCCGGCTTCGACGATGACCTTATCGCCGTCGGCCAGATCGAATTCGAGAGTTTCGCCGCGCAGGCGCTCGGCCACCAGTTCCAGCTCCACGCCTTCGGGCAGGATGTGGAAGGTATTGATCTCGAAGAACTCGTTGAGCATCTCCTCGTTGGAGTAGCCCAGACCGCGCAGCAGCACCGAGACCGGCAGCTTGCGGCGGCGGTCGATACGGGTGAACAGCGCGTCCTTCGGGTCGAACTCGAAGTCCAGCCAGGAGCCGCGGTAAGGAATGATGCGGGCGCTGTACAGCAGCTTGCCCGAGCTGTGCGTCTTGCCGCGGTCGTGGTCGAAGAACACGCCAGGCGAACGGTGCAGCTGCGAGACGATGACGCGCTCGGTGCCATTGACGATGAAGGTGCCGTTGTCGGTCATGAGCGGAATTTCGCCCATGTAGACTTCCTGCTCCTTCACGTATTTGATGGCCTTGCTCGACGACTCGCGGTCGTAGATCACCAGGCGCACGGTGACGCGCAGCGGTGCGCCGTAGCTGAGGCCGCGGTTGCGGCACTCGCGCTCGTCGAACGCCGGCTCGCCGAGCTTGTAGCCGACGTATTCGAGCGATGCGTAGCCGTTATAGCTGGTGATCGGGAAGACGGATTTCAGGGCGGCGTGCAGGCCGCGGTCCTCGCGCTTGGCGGGATCGACGTTTTCCTGCAGGAATTCACGATAGGAATCGACCTGGATGGCGAGCAGGAACGGCACTTCGAGGATCGAGCCGCGCTTGCCGAAATCCTTGCGGATGCGCTTCTTTTCGGTGAATGAATAAGTCGTCATGGGGAGCTAGCGCCTCATTTGTGTCGCAAGAGCCCTACGCGAAGGCTCTTGGGTGGACCGCGCGTCCGCGGCCCGGGGGAACGAAAAACCGTCAGTTGGAAATCGCTGGTATTGCCGGCACCAGCACGCCTTCTCCCGCTATTTCCAACTGACGACTCGGGGTGTGGGATTGGGGATTCGGGATTCGGGATTCGTAGAAGCGCTTTTCGCTGTTTGCTCTACGAATCCCGAATCCCTACTCCCTAATCCCGGGTCTTACTGGAACGACCGAAGGCCAGGGGCTTTCGCCCCCAGCCTCGGCTGGCCGCCATTACCGCTGGCGACGCAACAACGCTTACTTGACTTCGACCGTGGCGCCGGCCGCTTCCAGGTCCTTCTTGAACTTGGCAGCGTCGTCCTTCGACACGGCTTCCTTGACCACGCCACCGGCTTCGGTCAGGTCCTTGGCTTCTTTCAGGCCCAGGCCGGTGATCGCGCGAACCACCTTGATGACTTCGACCTTCTTCTCGCCGGCGGACTTCAGGGAGACCGTGAACTCGGTCTGCTCTTCGGCCGGGGCGGCAGCGGCGGCGGCCGGACCAGCGGCGACGGCCACCGGAGCGGCGGCGGACACGCCGAACTTCTCTTCCATCGCCTTGACCAGCTCCATCACCTCGACGAGGGTCTTGCTGCTGATCGCTTCGATGATCTGCTCGTTGGAAAGGGACATTGTATTTACCTCTGTTATCTAAGATTTGGAAACGACTGATTGATTCGAAAATCGGTTTACCGAACTGATGGCCTCAAGCCGCCTTCTGCTGACCGACCGCGTTGGTGACGCGGGCGATCTGCGAGGCCGGTTCGCTGAGCAAGCGGACCAGCATGGTGGCGGGCTGCACCATGACGCTGAGCAGCATCGACAGCGCTTGATCGCGGGTCGGCAGCGACGCCAGGACATCCACATGGGAGCCCGGGTACATCTGCCCGCCCAACGACACCAGGCGCGGCTTCAGCTTGTCGTTCGCTTTCGCGAACTCTTTGATCAGACGTCCGGCGGCGCCGGGATCTTCCTTCGAGAAGGCGTACAGCAGAGGCCCGGTCAGCGCGTCTTTGACGACGGCGTAATCGGTGTTCTCCACTGCGCGCGAAACCAGCGTGTTCTTGGCTACTTTCAAGAAAACGCCTTCCTGACGCGCCTTCTTGCGAAGGTTGGTCAGCTGCTCGACCGTAAGACCCGCGTATTCCGCGGCGACCAGCGAGTGCGCCTTGCCGGCGACCTCGGCCAGTTCGGCAACGACTTCCTGCTTCTGGGTCAGATTTAGAGCCATTGCATTACCTCGATGATTCCGGCGACGATGCGTTGTCGTCGGAACTCCTGAACGCCATCACCGGTTCCGAACCGGGATGGTCCTGGGCGGCATCGGTCCTTCGATGCCGGGACGCCTATGAAGCCGACGTCCTTTGCGGTTGGCCGTTTCCAGATCTGAAACAAACACGAAAATCACTGGAGGGTCGGCAACCATCTGCGCAGGCTGTCGCTCGCTTTCGCGAGTTTGATTAAGCGATCCCGCTTTCCGCGACGGCGATTCCTTGCCAATCGAGCATCCGTGCCCGTCGTCGTGGTGCGCTGACCGCGCCTGCGGTCTTTGACGGCTCCGTTTCGGGTTTGATCCCTCGCGGTGCCCTCAAAACGAATCCCCCTCTCCCGCTTGCGGAAGAGGGTCGGGGTGAGGGCGCGTAAACGGTAACTCGCTGCGCTCGCCCCTCACCCCAGCCTTCTCCCGCAAGCGGGAGAAGGAACTAAAGCATTACTTCAAAGCCAAAGAAGACTGGTCGACGATCACGCCCGGGCCCATGGTCGAGCTCAGCGAGATCTTCTGCAGGTAGGTGCCCTTGGCGCTGGACGGCTTGGCCTTGATCAGGTCGGCCAGCAGCGCCTGCAGATTGCTCTTCAGCTTGTCGGCGTCGAAATCGGCCTTGCCGATGGTGCAGTGGATGATGCCGGCCTTGTCGGTGCGATAACGCACCTGGCCGCCCTTGGCGTTCTTCACCGCTTCGGCCGGGTTCGGCGAAACGGTGCCCACCTTCGGGTTCGGCATCAGGCCGCGCGGACCGAGCACCTGGCCGAGCTTGCCGACCACGCGCATCGCATCCGGCGTGGCGATGACCACGTCGTAATTCAGATCGCCGGCCTGCATCTTCTCGGCCAGATCGTCCATGCCGACCGCTTCGGCGCCGGCTGCCAGCGCTTCGTCGGCCTTCGCGCCCGGAGGTGCGAACACGGCTACGCGCACGGTCTTGCCGGTGCCTTCGGGCAGCACGGTCGAACCGCGCACCTGCTGGTCGGATTTCTTCGCGTCCACGCCCAAACGCACGGCGACGTCGACGGACTCGACGAACTTCACCTTGCTGTTGTCGCGGACGATCTTGATCGCTTCGTCGATCGGATAAGCCTTACCCGGCTCGATGGCGGTTTGCGCCTTGATTCGCTTGGTCGTCGTCATGATCAGCCCTCCACCACAAGACCCATGGAACGGGCCGAGCCCGCGATCGTCTTCACCGCCGCGTCCAGATCGGCCGCGGTCAGATCGGCTTCTTTCGCCTTGGCGATGTCTTCGAGCTGCTTACGGGTGACCTTGCCCACCTTCTCGGTGTTCGGACGCTTGGAGCCGGACTGGATGCCCGCGGCCTTCTTCAGCAGCACCGAAGCCGGGGTCGACTTGGTGATGAAGGTGAAGGTGCGGTCCGAGTACGCGGTGATGATCACCGGCGTCGGCAGACCCGGCTCCAGCTTGGAGGTGGCGGCGTTGAACGCCTTGCAGAATTCCATGATGTTCAGGCCGCGCTGGCCCAGGGCGGGACCGACCGGCGGCGACGGATTCGCCTGCCCGGCCTTGACCTGCAGTTTGATGTAACCGACTACTTTCTTTGCCATTTCTCTCTACTCCTGCGAGTGCAAGCGCCTTTTGTCTTTCGACAGCGGGCTCCTCGCGTTGATGCCGGTGCGAACCACTCGCACCCGCGAATCCCTGTTTCCGCTTTTTGTAGGAGCGGCTTTAGCCGCGAGCTCTTGCCAGGTTCGACAATGTCTTGAAAGCTCGCGGCTAAAGCCGCTCCTACAAAAGGCTTGAAGCGTTTAGGCCTTCTCGACCTGGCCGAACTCCAGCTCGACCGGGGTGGATCGACCGAAGATCAGGACCGCCACGCGGACCCTGCTCTTCTCGTAATTGACTTCCTCGACCACGCCGTTGAAGTCGTTGAACGGGCCGTCGGTGACGCGCACCATTTCGCCCGGTTCGAACAGCACCTTCGGACGCGGCTTTTCGACGCCGTCCTGCACGCGCTGCAGGATCGCGTTGGCCTCGTCGTCGCGAATCGGCAGCGGACGGTCGGCGGTGCCGCCGATGAAGCCCATCACCTTCGGCGTTTCCTTGATCAGGTGCCAGCTTTCGCTATCGATGCGCGGAATGCCGGCTTCCTCATGGGTCGCGATCTGCACCAGCACATAGCCGGGGAAGAACTTGCGCTCGGAACGGCGCTTCTGGCCGGAGCGCATCTCCACCACTTCCTCGGTCGGCACCAGCACGTCGCCGAACTTGTCCTGCATGCCGGTGCGCGCGATGCGGTCGCGCAGTGCCTGCGCCACCGACTTCTCGAAGCCGGAATAGGCGTGGACCACGTACCAGCGGCGGTTGTTGTTTTCTTCGGCGGTCTGCATTTCCATCTCCATCAACGACCCAGCAGCCACTTGACCGCGAATTGGATGACCACGTCGAAAGCCGCCAGCATCAGGCTCACCACGATCACCACAGCAATCACCACCCAGGTCGTGCGCATGGCTTCCTGGCGCGTCGGCCAGACCACCTTGCGCAGTTCGAAGCGCGACTCGGACAGGAACTCGATCGTCTGCGCGCCCTTGCGCGACGTCAGGAACGCCACGCTGCCCAGCACCAGCCCGCCAACCACGGCCAGGATGCGCAACGCCGTCGGCCACTGGGCGAACCAGTAGAACGCGAACACGCCGCCGGCGACCAGCAACGCGGCCAGCGCGTACTTCAGGATGTCGCCCGCTGAAGTGCCGGCTTTGGATTGTTCGACTCTGCTGTTCACTTCGTCTCGTTACTCTGTTTCGGATGGCACGCCAGGAGGGACTCGAACCCCCAACCTGCGGTTTTGGAGACCGCTGCTCTGCCAATTGAGCTACTGGCGTATTCCGTAAATTCTGCGGTTTCCTTCAAACGGCGAAGGCGGACCGCATCGCGGCCCGCCGTTCGCGCGTTCCGGCGGCGCATTACGCGCCAGCCGATCGGCTTATTTGACGATCTTGGCCACCACGCCGGCGCCGACCGTGCGGCCGCCTTCGCGGATCGCGAAGCGCAGGCCCTCGTCCATCGCCACCGGGTTGATCAGGCTCACCACCATTTTGATGTTGTCGCCCGGCATCACCATCTCCACGCCTTCCGGCAACGTCACCGCACCGGTGATGTCGGTCGTGCGGAAGTAGAACTGCGGCCGGTAGCCCTTGAAGAACGGCGTGTGACGGCCGCCTTCGTCCTTGCTCAGCACGTACACCTCGGCCTCGAAGTCGGTGTGCGGGGTGATGCTGCCCGGCTTGGCCAGCACCTGGCCGCGCTCGACCTCGTCGCGCTTGGTGCCGCGCAACAGCAGGCCCGCGTTGTCGCCCGCCTGGCCCTGGTCCAGCAGCTTGCGGAACATCTCCACGCCGGTCACCGTGGTCTTCTGGGTCGGGCGGATGCCCACGATCTCGATTTCGTCGCCCACCTTGATGATGCCGCGCTCGATACGCCCGGTCACCACCGTGCCGCGGCCGGAGATCGAGAACACGTCTTCCACCGGCATCAGGAACGGACGGTCGATCGCACGCTCGGGCTCGGGGATGTAGCTGTCCAGCGCTTCCACCAGCTTCAGGATCGCCGGCACGCCGATCTCGCTCTGGTCGCCTTCCAGCGCCTTGAGCGCCGAACCCTTGATGATCGGGGTGTCGTCGCCGGGGAATTCGTACTTGGACAGAAGTTCGCGCACTTCCATCTCCACCAGCTCCAGCAGCTCGGCGTCGTCCACCATGTCGGCCTTGTTCAGGAACACTACGATGTACGGCACGCCCACCTGGCGGGCCAGCAGGATGTGCTCGCGCGTCTGCGGCATCGGGCCGTCGGCGGCCGAGCACACCAGGATCGCGCCGTCCATCTGCGCCGCACCGGTGATCATGTTCTTCACGTAGTCGGCGTGGCCGGGGCAGTCCACGTGCGCGTAGTGGCGGTTCGGGCTTTCGTATTCCACGTGCGCCGTGGAGATCGTGATCCCACGCGCCTTCTCTTCCGGCGCCGCGTCGATCTGGTCGTACGCCTTGAACTCGCCGCCGAAACGCTCCGCGCCGATCTTGGTCAGCGCCGCCGTCAGCGTCGTCTTGCCGTGATCCACGTGTCCGATCGTGCCCACGTTCACGTGGGGCTTGGTGCGCTCGAATTTACCCTTGGCCATGACTTTCTCGCTGACTTTGAATTGGTGGAAGGCGTGTTGGACGTACTGCTGGAATGGTGCTCACGAATGGAATCGAACCATCGACCTCCTCCTTACCAAGGAGGTGCTCTACCGACTGAGCTACGTGAGCGTTGTATCTTGTGGCGCGGTGCGGGTTTATCAATGTAGGGGTGGAGCGGGAGAAGGGAATCGAACCCTCGTAATCAGTTTGGAAAACTGATGTTCTACCATTGAACTACTCCCGCACCGGGAGAACCTTTTGCCGCATGAAACTGGTGGAGGGAGGTGGATTCGAACCACCGAAGGCGTAAGCCAGCAGATTTACAGTCTGCCCCCGTTGGCCGCTTGGGTATCCCTCCGGTCGTTCCATAAAGCCGTGAAACAGCCCGCGATTTTGACGCCAGGGCGTTTTTCTGTCAACGCCGCGCTAACAAAAATCGAGCCGGGCCGGGTGCGGACCCGGCCTGGGCGGAGATTCTGTTCAGGGCGGCGGCTGGCCGGCTCTGTGTGGGAGGGGCTTCAGCCCCGACAGTCGGGGCTGAAGCCCCTCCCACAAGAGCGTTTACGGCAGGATCGAATGACTACTTGCCCGCTTTGCCTGGCATGGGCAGGGCATCGTCCGAGTAAATGGCCACGTGCGGCACGCCGTCGGCGCCGATCCAGCCCCGGAACATCCCCTCGGTATTGAACGGAAAGGCCGCGCTGCCGTCCGCGCCCAGTACGATCGCACCGCCGTCGCCGCCCATCTTGGGTATGGCCTGGTCGATGACCGCCTCGCCGGCCTGGGCCGGGGTCTCCTTCAGGTAGGCCACCCGGGCGCAAATGTCGTGGGCAGCGGCCGTGCGGATATAGAACTCGCCCCAGCCGGTGCCGGAGACGGCGCAGCTGGCGTTGGCGTAGGTGCCGGCACCGATGATCGGGGAATCGCCGACCCGGCCGTAACGCTTGTTGGTCATGCCGCCGGTGGAGGTGCCGGCAGCCAGATGGCCCTGGGCGTCCAGGGCCGCCGCGCCGACGGTGCCGAAGTGTTTGGCGGTCTCCAGGTCGGCATTCGCCTGGCCGGCGGCCTCCTCTTTAAGCGCCCGCTGGAGCTGCTGCCAGCGTTTTTCGGTGCGGAAGTAGGACGGATCGACCAGCTCGATGCCCTGCTCCTTGGCGAAACTCTCGGCGCCGTCGCCGACCATCATCACGTGCTTGGAGCGCTCCATCACGGCCCGCGCCAGCAGGATCGGGTTCTTGACCCGGTGCACCCCGGCCACGGCACCGGCGTTCAGGGTGGCGCCGTCCATCAGCGATGCATCCAGCTCGTTCTTGCCGTCGTGGTTGAAGACCGCACCCTTGCCGGCATTGAAATTCGGGTCGTCCTCCAGGGTCGTGATCGCTGCGATCACCGCCTCCAGGGCGGGCTTGCCGGCCGCCAGCGCAGCATGGCCGCGGCGCAAGGCCAGCTCCAGTGCGGCCCGGGCTGCTTTTTCGTCATCCGGGGTCATGCCCTTGCGCTCCACGCCGGCGCCGCCGTGGATGATCAACAGGGGTTTGGGCGCATCGGCGGCGTAGGCCATCGGGGCCGAACATAGCAGCAGGACGAGGCAGGAACGCAGGATTCGGATCATTTTCGAGCTCCGGAAGGCGGTCGGTAACGGGGGCTGCAACGAACCCTTGCACCGTCATCCCAGCGAAAGCTGGGACCCATGTTGATTTTGATTTGGGCTTATTAAGCATGAAAAGCAAAATGGGTCCCAGCTTTCGCTGGGATGACGGAACGAGTAAGTCACTGGATTCCCGCCTTCGCGGGAATGACGGCTTATAAAGCTAGATACATGGTCAGTGGGTAGCTACGGCAACCGAGAGCCGCCCGCCCATCACGTCATAAACTTTTGAAAATGCTGGTTTTTCTACCTGGAAATCCGGCAGCCGAAGCAAGCTCTCAGTGCCGAGGCCGACCACCGGCACCGCACGGAACGTCAGCGGCCCCGCACCGAACTCATCGGCCTGCCGCTGCGGCCTCACCAGCCAGGCATAGCCGCCATTGCCAGTGAATACCCGCCCCGTGCCGGCATCGTCGATGCACAGCGCGGTGTACTCGTCCACGCCTATGCCGGCCAGGTCGGACCTGCCCTGCTCCTTCGACAGCCGGGCGACGAACGCGATCAACCGGCCCAACCGCTCGCGCTTGCCGAAGTGGCTGTCGGTGATCACGTTCTCCAGGTAAGGCATGTGCAGGAAATCGCCGACCAGGGTGACTTCCGAACTCATCGGATTTTTCAGTGCGGTTTCCGACACCACGCTGCCGCCGTCCATCGCGCCGTACGACCAGGCCCCCAGGATGGCCAGCCCGGCGCTGGTGCCGCCGATCGGCTTGCCGGCGCGGACGTGCTCGTCGAGCAGCTTGTTGAGCGGCGTGCCCTTCCAATAATTCACGTAGTTGGACTGGTCGCCGCCGGCCAGGAAGATGCCGTCCGCGTTGCGCACGATCTCCAGCACTTTCGGGTCGCTGGCGGCGCGGCGGTGGCTGAAGACCAGCGTCTGCGCCGCGGTGATGCCGCCGATGTCCTTGAAGAATTCGTCCTGCGCCTCGGTCGAGCCCGAGGCGCGCAGGATCACGATGCGGCCGTGGCCGGCGCGCGCGATCATCCAGCGGAAAGCGTCGTAGGGCCAATCGCCGCCGCCGACCAGCATCATGCCGGCCTGGGTCGCGCCGGGCCTGGGCGCCTGCACGTCGCCGATCTCGAAATAGCGGTAGCCCTTGCCGCCGGCCTTGGGCGCAGCCAGTGCGGCTGCGCAGCAGAACAGCGCCAGGCACAGCACGATGCGGACGACCGATGTATGCCAACGCAAACCCATGCCTGTTTCTCCCCCGCGCGTTTTCGCACGGCCCATGGAGCCTGAGACGAACGTAAGCGCGCCATCCCCCATCCCCGCGCGCGTTGCGGGAATTTATTTTCGCGGCGGCTTCTTACCCGGCCGCGATCGGGTAAGGTCGCGCCATGAACGAGTCGCTCGACGCCTGGTTCGCCCGCGAAATCCTCGTCCACGAGGATTCGCTGGTGCTTTATCTGCGGCGCTGCTGGCCGCAGCGCGACGATATCCACGATCTGCGCCAGGAAGTTTACGTGCGCATCTACGAAGCGGCCGGCAAGGCGCGGCCGGCGATGCCCAAGTCGTTCCTGTTCGCCACCGCGCGGCACCTGATGACCGACCGGCTGCGGCGCGGTCGGGTGGTGTCGATCGAGACAGTGGGTGATTTCGAGTCGATGAACGTCTTGATAGACGAGATCTCGCCGGAACGCCGCCTGGGCGCGCGGCAGGTGCTCAGGCAACTGGCCGAAGCCTTCGACCGGCTTCCGGACCGGTGCCGGGAGGTGGTCTGGCTTCGGCGCGTGGAAGAACTGCCGCAAAAAGAAGTCGCAGCGCGCCTGGGCATTACAGAGAAGACTGTGGAGAAACACGTCGCAAAAGGCGTTCGCATGATCGCCGAGCATTTTTACGGCGGGGACTCGGCGCGAGCCGGTCGTTCGCGACAGGCAGCGGACGCCGAACGGGAAACGGACCATGAGCAGCAGCAGGCAGATTGAACGCACCGCCGCGGCCTGGCTGGCGCAGCGCGACGGCGGACGTTGGTCCGAGCGCGACCAGGCGCGTCTGGAGGCTTGGCTGTCGGCTTCGACCGCGCACCGCGTCGCCTTCCTGCGATTGGAAAGCGCATGGCAGCAGAGCGACCGGCTGAAAGCGCTCGGCGCGGGGTTGCCGGCCGGCACGCTGCCTGAGCGCGGACAGTGGGCGCCATCGCCGTTCCTGGGCTCACGCGAACCGGCGAGTGAGACGACGCGCGCCGCATCGGCACTCTCTGCGTCTCGCACGCCACGACGAAGCGGGCGGATGGGGCGTTATTTCGGTGCGGCTGCCGCATTGGTGCTCGCCGTTTCGTCGGTAGGGCTCTGGCATCACCTCACCGCAGTCGAGCAGACCTCCTATCAATCCGGACTCGGCGAACTGCGCCTGATACCGCTGGCCGACGGTTCGCGCGCCACGCTGAGCAGCGACAGCCGCATCCTGGTATCGATGTCGCGCAGCGAGCGCCGCATCGATCTGCAGCAAGGCGAAGCGTTCTTCGATGTCGCCAAAGATCCCGGCCGGCCGTTCGTAGTCGCCGCAGGCGCACGCCGCGCCGTCGCCGTCGGTACGCATTACGCCGTTCGTCGCGACGCGGCGAACCTGCGCGTGGTGGTCACCGAAGGCACGGTGCGTTTGGAAACCGATTCCGCCCCGGACCAACATCCGCAACCCACCACCCTGCTGCCTGCCGGCAGCGTGGCGCTGGCCAGCCGCAACGGCGTGCTGGTGCGTTCGGGTTCGGTGGAGGAGGCCGAGCAGCAGCTCAATTGGCGCAGCGGCTTCCTGGCTTTCCACGACACTCCGCTGGCCGACGCCGCGGCCGAATTCAACCGCTACAACGCCCGCAAGATCGTGATCGGCGACGCCGAGACCGCAGCGATGCGGGTGGGCGGCAACTTCCGCTGGTCGAACGTGGATGTGTTCGTGCGGCTCCTGGAGCAGGGTTTCCCGGTCCGGGCCGAATACCGGGACGACCGCATCGTCTTGCGCAGTCAGTGACGCCGATCGCATTCGGGCGGGGGATTTTCCGGACTCGTTCGTCCCCACAGTCATACGGCGCCGTTCCGTGCGCCGATGGGGAGGGGAACCCGATGGTGCGTTCGTTCCGTGTCTTGCTGCTCGCATTGGCCTGTTCGGCCGCCCTGGCCGCGCAGGCCCAGACCGGCGGTCCCGCGCGGATCGACATCCCTCCCGGCGATCTGGTGACTGCGCTGGATTCGCTGGCCAAGCAATCGGGCGCGCAATTCGTCTATCGCGCCGATCAACTGAAAGGCCTGCGCACGCAGGGCGTGCAGGGCGCGCGCTCGTCCGACGAAGCGCTCGACCGCTTGTTGCGCGGCAGCGGTTATGCCGCGCGGCGCGATGCGTCGGGCGCGGTGGTGATCGTGAAAAGCGAAGCCGCCGCGACGCCGCGCCCCGCTACCGCCGCGCCCGCCGCTTCCGGCGGCGCTTCGGCCGATGCCGCCGCGCAGCAGACGACTACGCTGGAAACGGTGCAAGTGACCGGCTCGCGCATTCCGCGCGCGCAAGTCGAAGGGCCGGCGCCGGTGACCGTCGTCACTTCCGCGGACATCCAGGCCAGCGGATTCACCAGCGTTCCCGACGTGCTGCGGGCGATGACCCAGAACGGCGGCGAGACCCAGAGCCAGCAATCCTTCAGCGGCGGCGATTTTTCGCCAGGCGCGGAGCAGGTCGACCTGCGCGGCCTGGGTCCCAACCATACGCTGGTCTTGGTCAACGGCCGCCGCATCGCCGACTTTCCGATGCCGTTCAAGGGCCGCAGCAACTTCACCGACATCTCCAACATTCCGCTGGGCATGGTCGACCGCATCGAGGTGCTGACCGGCAGCGCGTCGGCGGTCTACGGTTCGGATGCGATTTCCGGCGTCGTGAACTTCATCCTCAAGGATTACGCCGACGGCACCACCGTCGACTTGCGCTATGGCGACACCGAACGCGGGGGCGGCGAATCGATCAAGCTGAGCCTGTCGTCGGGCTTTTCGCGCGGCGCTTTCAACGCGGTGTACGGCGTCGAATTGCTCGACCAGAAACCGCTGTGGGCGTACGAGCGCAGTCTGCAGGATTCGACGAAAGACTCGCCCGATCCGGGTGCGGCATCGCGCCGCGCATTCCTGCAGACGGCGTGGGATCCGGACGACGGCGACAACGAATACTACGTCGACCCCGGCCAAGCCACCTGCGATGCGCTGGCCTATCTCAACAAGGGATCGACCTACCGGGCCAGCCGGCCGAACTGGGGACGCTACGACCCCATCGCCGACGACTATCCGCCCGGCCGCTTCTGCGGCAGCGACGAATCCATCGGCTACGGGACGATCATCAGCAAGCGCCGCGGCGCCAACGCTTACGGCTCGATGAGCTACGCCTTCGACGGCGACACCGAGTGGTTCGCCGAAGTGCAGCTGGGCTACCACGAAGTCGAACTGTTCACCGACGTGCGCAGTTGGAGCTACATGGCCCCCGACGGCAACGAGGAAGGCTATTTCTTCAACCAGGCCACGAACCGCGTCGAATACTGGCAGCGCCAGTTTTCGCCCGAGGAAATGGGCGGCCTGGACCAAGGCATGATCCGCAACAAGCAAAAGACGTTCGGCGTCGTCACCGGTTTCAAGGGCGTATTCGGCGAGGACTGGGACTGGGAAGCGGCTTTCAGCCATTCGCAATACAAATCCGAGATCGGCTGGCCGCAGATCGTCGCGGCGGCGGCCAACAATTTGTTTCTAGGCCCGCAACTGGGCGTGGACCCCACCTACGAGCTGCCGATCTTCAACGCCGATCCGAACCGCCTGTACACGCCGCTCACCCGCGCCGAGTACGACTCGATCGCCGACTACACCACCTATCACCCGAGGTCGCGCACCGACACGCTGTCGTTCACGGTGACCAACACCAGCCTGTTCGAGATGCCGGCCGGGCCTGCGGGCTTTGCCGGCGTGGTGGAGATCGGCAACCAGGCCTACGACCTCAATCCGGATCCGCGCGCGCTGGAGTACTACTACTACAGTTGGAAGGACTCCAACGGCAAAGGCAGTCGCGACCGCTGGGCCGCGGCCGGAGAGGTGCGCATGCCACTGTTCGAGACGCTGAACCTCAGCACCGCTGCGCGCTACGACCGATACCGCTACTCCGGTCGCGAAGTCGGCAAGTTCACCTACAGCGCCGGCTTGGAATGGCGGCCGGTGGATTCGTTGCTGGTGCGCGGTTCCTACGGCACCGCATTCCGCGCCGCCGACCTGCACTATCTCTACGCCGGCATCGGCAACGATGAAACCTCCGGCGTCGACTATTACCGTTGCCGTACCGAGGAACCGGGCGAAACCTTCGAGGATTGCAGTTGGGGCGACGAAGGCTTGATCCGTACCCGCTCCGGCAATCGCTACCTCGAACCCGAGACCAGCACTTCTTGGACCGCGGGCCTGGTGTGGTCGCCGAACGACAATTTCGACTTGTCGGTGGACTATTTCGACATCGACATGCGCAAGCAAGTCCAGGACATGAGCAACGACCCGATCCTACGGGACGAAGCGGACTGTCGGATCGGTTCGCGCGTGGACGGTACGCCGGTGGACGTGAATTCGCCGACCTGCCAGGATGCGATTTCGCGCGTGACCCGCATCGACGGCCGGCTGTACGGCATTTACGTCAACCCGATCAACATCGCCCGCGAAAGCACCAACGGCATCGACTTCAGCACGCATTTCCGGCTGCCGACGCGGATCGGCGATTTCCGCTTCACCGGCAACTACACCTGGGTGCGCGAGCACACGTTCCAGCAGTTCGACGGCGACGTAATCGAAGACGAATTCGCGGTCAACAGCGGCTTCGACATCCCGCGCACCAAGGCCAGCGCCACGCTGTCGTGGGAGAAGAACGCCTGGATCGCGAGCCTGCACGGCGAACGCCTGGGTCGCCTGCCCAATTCCGATTCCTACGACGGCGTCTTCGATCCCGAGGACCCGGAGGCCGGCAGCCCCTACATCGCCGCCACGTACCGCTACAACGCGACTTTGCAATACCGGTTCACTGACCACATGCGGCTGTCGCTAGCGGTGGACAACCTGTTCGACAAGATGCCGCCGCGGGACAAGACCTATACCGCGTATCCCTATTACGACGTGTCGTGGTTCGACACGCTGGGGCGCAGCTATTACCTGCAGTTCACCTACAAGTTCGGCGGAAAGGCGCTCTAAAACGTAGTCCCGCCCTCGAAACCTCCCGGCGACGGGAGGTTTTTTTCGCCCGATGCTTTGTAGAGCGTAGCTTGCTGCGCTGCTTTTGCTTCCAGCTTTCGCTTTTGTAGGTGCGAATTCATTCGCACGCATTTTTGACGCCAAGTACGCGCGAATGAATTCGCACCTACCAAGCAAAGGGCAGCGGAGCAAGCTCCGCTCTACAAAAGCGGGCGCGATCAGACGTTGAAGCGGAAATGCAGCACATCGCCTTCCTGCACGCGGTATTCCTTGCCTTCCAAACGCAGGCGGCCGGCGTCGCGGGCGCCGGATTCGCCTTTGTATTTGAGGAAATCGTCGTAGCCGATCGTTTCGGCGCGGATGAAGCCCTTCTCGAAATCGGTGTGGATCACGCCGGCCGCCTGCGGCGCGGTCGAGCCGGCCTTCACCGTCCAGGCGCGCACCTCCTTCACGCCGGCGGTGAAATAGGTCTGCAGGCCTAGCAGTTTGTAAGCCGCACGGATCACGCGGTTCAAGCCGGGTTCGTCCAGACCCAGATCGGTCAGGAACGCATCGCGGTCGGCGTCGTCCAACTGCGAGAGTTCTTCTTCGATCGCGGCCGACACCGGCACCACTTCGGCGCCCTCGCCCGCCGCGCGTGCGCGCACGGCGTCCAGGTGCGGATTGTTCTCGAAACCGTCCTCGAGCACGTTCGCCACGTACATCACCGGCTTGAGCGTGAGCAGGAACAGGTCGCGCACGGCCGCCATGTCGTCGTCGGACAGGCCCAGCGCGCGCGCGGGCTTGCCGGCATCCAAGCCGGCGCGCACGCGCGCGAGCACTTCGACGCGTGCCTTCGCGTCCTTGTCGCCGGTCTTGGCGGTGCGCTCGGCGCGCTGCAGCGCCTTGTCCACCGATTCCAGGTCGGCCAGCGCCAATTCGGTGTCGATGGTGTCGATATCGGCGATCGGATCGACCTTGTTGTTGACGTGGATGACGTCCGGGTTCTCGAAGCAACGCACCACGTGCGTGATCGCGTCCACTTCGCGGATGTGGGCCAGGAACTTGTTGCCCAGGCCTTCGCCGCTGGCCGCGCCGGCGACGAGTCCTGCGATGTCGACGAACTCGACCGCGGTCGGGATCACCTTCTGCGGCTTGACGATCTCCGACAACGCGTTCAGGCGGATGTCCGGCACCGGCACCACGCCCACGTTCGGCTCGATCGTGCAGAACGGGAAATTGGCCGCGGCGATGCCCGCTTTGGTCAGCGCGTTGAACAGGGTCGATTTGCCGACGTTAGGCAGGCCGACGATGCCGCATTTGATGCCCATTATTTTTGGTCCGGTACGTGGATCGTGTCTGATGAATCGGTGGGGCGGAATCCCACAAGAGCGTCATCCGAGCGCAGCGAGGGATCGGCTGTATCGGCCGACGTGCAAGCAGATCCCTCGCTACGCTCGGGATGACAGCCCTGTATTGCTATTCCTTGGTGGTATGCAGGCGTTTCATCGCTTCGTTGAAATCGCCATTCACCGCCAACGGCAGAACATCGAGCGCAGCGTCGATCGCCCGCCCGATCAAAATCTCGTCATCCTTGCCCGGGCCGCCCTTCAGCAGCCACGGCGTCACTTTGTCCTTGTTGCCCGGATGGCCGATGCCGATCCGCAAACGGTGGAACTTGCCGTGGCCCAGCATGGCCATCGTGTCGCGCACGCCGTTCTGGCCGCCGTGGCCGCCGTCGAATTTCAAACGGACGATCCCCGGCGCCAGATCCAGCTCGTCGTGCGCCACCAGGCACTCTTCGGGCTCGATCTTCCAGAAACGCAGCGCGGCGCCGATCGATTTGCCGCTGAGGTTCATATAAGTGGCGGGCTTGAGCAGCCACACCGATCGCCCTGCGATTTCCGCCTTGGCGGTCTCGCCGAACAGTTTGGATTCCACAGAAAAACGCGCGCCGGTTTTCTCGGCGAGCGCATCGACAAACCAGAACCCGGCGTTGTGCCGCGTCCGGGCGTGCTCCGGCCCGGGATTGCCCAGGCCCACGATCAGGCGCAAACCAGCCATCTCTCAACCGTCATCCCGAAATGAAGTGGGGGACCTGCTTTTCGGCAGGTCCCCCGCAAGCCCGCAAAGAGGAACGCCGCGACGCGACGATCACTCCTTGTCGCCACCCTCTTCGGCTTCCTCGTCGGAAACCTTGGCGGCCGGCACTTCGGCGGAGGCCTCGCCTTCGGCGGTTTCTTCTTCCACTTCTTCCTTGACGAAGCGAGCCACCACCACCGCCACGTCGTGGTCGGCGCCGAGCTTGAGCTCGGGCACTTCCACGCCGGCCGGCAGCTTCACTTCGGACAAGTGGATCGTATCGCCGACCTTCAGATCGGCCAGATCGATCTCGATGAACTCCGGCAGGTCCTTCGGCAGGCAGCTGATCTCCACTTCGGTCAGCTCGTGCGTCACGGCGACGTCGGCGGCCTTGCCGGCCGGCGACTTGTCTTCGTTGATGAAGTGCAGCGGCACCGCCACGCGGATGGCTTCGTTCGCGCTGACGCGCTGGAAGTCCATGTGCATGATGATCTGCTTGTACGGGTGGCGCTGCATATCGCGCAGCAGCACCTGCTCGGCCTTGCCGTCCACTTCCAGGGTCAGGATCGACGAGTAGAACCACTCGTTCTGGCTGGCGATCCAGGTCTTCTCGTGCTCCAACTGGATGCTCTGCGGATCGGCGTGGGCGCCATAGACGATGGCGGGGATCTGGCCGGCGCGACGCAGGCGGCGGCTCGCACCCTTGCCCTCGTCGCCGCGCGCGGCAGCTGCGATTTTATGTTCGGTAGCCATTTTTTTACTCTCTCTTCGTAACGTTAGATCGCCTCGCAGCGATTTGGAAAACTCCCCCGCGACCAGGGGAGCTTGCGTTCCCGGGATTCGGGAATCGGGATTGGTGATTCGAAAGAGCGAGTCCGCCGCCTTTTACGAATCCCTAATCCCCATTTCCTAATCCCCGCCCTCAATCCACGTACAGCGAACTCACCGACTCGCCGAACGAGATGCGACGGATGGTCTCCGCCAGCAGCTCGGCGACGCTGAGCTGCCTGATCTTGCGGCACCCGCGCGCCGCTTCCGACAACGGGATGGTGTCGGTGACGACCAGCTCGTCCAGCTCCGAACCGTTCAAGTTGTCGATCGCCGCGCCCGACAGCACCGGGTGCGTGCAGTACGCGACCACCTTGATCGCGCCCTGCGCCTTCAGCGCTGCCGCCGCCGCGCACAAGGTGCCCGCGGTGTCGACGATGTCGTCGACCAGCACGCAGGTCTTGCCCGCCACGTCGCCGATGATGTTCATCACCGTGGCCACGTTGGCTTTCGGCCGGCGCTTGTCGATGATCGCCAGGTCGGCGTCGTCGAGGCGCTTGGCGATAGCCCGTGCGCGCACCACACCGCCCACGTCCGGCGACACCACGATCAAGTTGTCGGTGCCGTGCGCGCGCCAGACGTCGGCGAGCAGCAGCGGCGACCCGTACACGTTGTCGACCGGGATATCGAAGAAACCTTGGATCTGTTCCGCGTGCAGATCGATGGTCAGCACCCGGTCGGTGCCCACCGTCGAGAACATCTGCGCCGCGACCTTGGCCGTGATCGGCACCCGCGCCGAACGCGGCCGCCGGTCCTGCCGGGCGTAGCCGAAATACGGCACCACCGCGGTGACCTTGTTGGCCGAGGCGCGCTTGAGCGCATCCACCAGCACCAACAGTTCGACCAGGTTCTCCGCGCTCGGCGCGCTGGTCGGCTGGATCACGAACACGTCCTGGCCGCGGACGTTCTCCTCGATCTCGATCTGCACTTCGCCGTCGGAAAAACGCCCGACCAGCGCCTTGCCCAAGCGGATCCCCAGCTCCTTGCACACCGACAAGGCCAGCGGCCGGTTGGCGTTGCCGCTGAAGATCAGCAGATTGCGATCGTCTTGCATGTTTACTCCGCTCGCTCTGACCGTTGCGGTGGTTGGGATTTGGGATTGGTGATTAGGGACTAGTAAGCAATGGTCCGCGTCACCAATCTCGAATCACGAATCTCAAATCCCGCAAAATTGGCAGGGGCGGTAGGATTCGAACCTACGAATGCCAGGATCAAAACCTGGTGCCTTGGGCCTCTTGGCGACGCCCCTGCGGTTACCTGGTTGCGAGCGCCCTGCGCAGTGGCGATTCCGTCGCGCCTTGCGCCACCCAGCCGTTCAGGCCCGGCGGCAATGCCGCCAGTCCGGCCTCGGCCGAGTCGCGATCGACGAATTCAACGAAGCAGCCGCTGCCCGACCCGGTCAAACGCGGCTCGCCGATCCGCGCCAAGGCTGCGAAAGCGGCCTCGACGGCCGGCTCGCGGCGGCGCAATACCGGCTCGAACGCATTGCCGAGCGGAACACCCGAAACGAAGTCCGATATTGTCGCGGGCGGCGAATCGCGCGTCAATTCAGGGGCTTGGAATAATTCGGCCGTGGCCGCGTGAACGCCCGGGTCGGCCAGCAGATACCAGGCCGGCGGCAGCGTGATCGGGGTCAGCGTTTCGCCCACGCCTTCGGCCCAGGCATTGCCGCCGTGAATGAAGACCGGCAGGTCCGCGCCCAGCCGCAGGCCCAGTTCGGCCAAGCGGTCGGCCGGCCATTTCAGGCCCCAAAGCCGGTTCAGAGCGACCAGCACCGTTGCGGCATCGGACGATCCGCCGCCGAATCCACCTCCGACCGGGATTCGTTTTTCGACGAGGATGTCGGCACCTTGGGCGACCTTGGCCGCTTCTTTCAGTAGATAGGCCGCCCTGACCGAGAGGTCTTCATGCTCGCCTGCCGCGTAAGCGGGCTGACCGTGGCGGACGATCCGGCCGTCCTCGCGGACCCGCAGCTTGACCGTGTCTCCCCAATCGAGGAGACGGAATACGGTCTGCAGCTGGTGATAGCCGTCGGCGCGCCGGCCGGTGATCCGCAGGAACAGATTCAGCTTCGCCGGCGCCGGCCACTCGGACCAGTCGGCGGCGTTCATGGGGTTTCGACGCCATTCCAGCCGTCGACGACCAGGCGTACCTTGGCCTCGCCGCGCTGGGCGTTCAGCCGCAACGGCAGCGCTGCGGCCTCGGACGTCGGTTGCCAGGCGGCGTAGTCGATCGTCCAACCGCCCTGTTCGATGCGGGCCAACCGGAGGTCCGTGCCGAAAGCGAGCGTCGCCGGGCCGAAGACCGCTTCGTCAGCACGCGCGCCGCGGACCCAGGACGACAGCGCCGCGACCGGGATTTCCCAGCCGGTCGCTTCGCGCAGCAGTTGTTGCGGATCCGCGCCGCTGCGGGTGCCGCCTTCTAGGCCTTCCAACTGCGCGGCGACGCGGTCGCCGCTAAGTCGCCAGCTCTGCCGGGTGATCGGCGCGCTCAGGGCGACTTCGTAGCGGTCCGCATCCTGCCGCCAATCGATGCGGCCGCTGCCGCCGTTGCGGCCGTTGGATACGGCGACGCGGCCTTGCAGCGACCACGACGGTGCGGCGCGCACGGCCGCTTCGTGTGTGGTTTGTCGCGTTTGCGCCACTGCGACTTCCTGCGGCGAGAGCGACGGCAATGGCGAGCGCACCGTCTGCGGCACGCAGGCCGCCAGTAACAAAGCGACCACCGTTATCGACGCGGTTCGTAGGTGCGCCTTTGTGGGAGCGGCTTCAGCCGCGAGCTCTTTGGTAGGACGCCCAAGCCTTGAAAAGCTCGCGGTTGAAGCCGCTCCCACAAAGGCTGCCCCCACAAAAGCCGTCGGCACGATCAAGCCCCGGTCTTCGACAGCGCTCGCTGCAGCGAGCGGTTTTCCGGATCGAGCTTGCGCGCTTCGTCGAAATACTTGCGCGCTTCTTCTTTCTTGCCCGTCATCCACAGCACCTCGCCGATATGCGCGGCGATCTCCGGATCTTTCTGCAACGTGAAGGCGCGACGCAGTTGCACCAGCGCCTCCTCGTTGCGGCCCAGCCGGTACAGCACCCAGCCGTGGCTGTCGATGATCGCGGCGTTGCCCGGTTCCGCGGCGCGCGCGCGGTCGATCAGCTCCATCGCTTCGGTGTAGCGCGTGGTGCGGTCGGCGAGCGTGTAACCCAGCGCGTTGAGCGCGGCCACGTTCTCGGGATCGGCGACCAATACCTTGCGCAGATCGGCTTCGGCGCGATCGATGCGGTCGCGGCGCTCCCAAGCCAGCGCCCGGCCGTACAACAATGCGCCGTCGTCGGGATAGGCGGCCAGGCCGCGCGCATAGACGTCGAGTTCGCCGGCGTCGTCCTTGTCCTTGGTGCGCAGTTCGGCTTCCAACAGGTAGGCGTCCCGGCTCACGTCTTCGTCGGCGCTGGAATCGGACTGCAGCCTGCGCACTTCGGCATAGGCTTCCGGCGCGCGCTTGAGTTGGTACAGCACGTTGACCGAGCGCAGCCGCGCGATCCACCGCTCCTGGCCGCCCGGCACGCCGCGATACCACTCCAGCGCCTCGTCGTAGCGTTTCAGGAACTCGGCGATCTGGCCGAGCAGCAAACGCCGCGACGGATTGGGCTGCGCGGCCTGCTTGCGCAACTCGTCGTAGAGCTGGGTCAATGCGGCGTTGTTGTCCGACTTGGCGAGCAACGAAGCGCGCATGCCGTAGCTGCGGTCGTCCTGCGGTCCGCGCGCGAGCACGTCGGCCGCGGCGACGGCATCGCCGAGCAGGTCGTATTCGGCGGCCATGGCGCGGCGGATATCGGGGTCGCGTTCGGCCTGCGGCAGCAGCTTGGCCAGCGCCTGCTTGGCCTCGTCGTTCTTGCCGGCCTCGCGCAGCTGGCTGGCGCGCAGCAAGGCCACGCGCGGCTCGCCAGGGAAACGCTTGACCACTTCGCCGACGATGCGTTCGGCCAGCGGCGCATCGTCCAGGCGCTGCGCCAGGCCGCCGAAGGCCAGCCAGGCCTGCAATTGCTGGGGGATGGCGTCGTCATCGATCATCTCGCCCAGCAGGCGCGCGGCCAGCTTGGGATCCTTGCCGCCGGTGCCCAAGGCGACGAAGGCATGCGCCCAGGCGGTCTTGTCGGGATCGCGCAGCAGGCCTTCGAGCTGTTTACGGGCGGCCCTGGCGTCGCCGCGGCGTAGCGACAGCGTGGCCTCCGCGGTGCGGATCGCCAGCGAATCCGGCGCTTGCTTGCGCCACAGGCTCAGCGCCTCGGCGGCGCGCTTGTCGTCGTTGGCCAGCAAGGCGATACGGGCCGCGCGTTCGGCCAGGCCGGCGTCGCCGGACACCCGGGCGGCTTCCAGATACCAACGCGCGGCCTCGTTCAATTGCCCGCTTTGCAACGCGAATTCGCCGGCCATGACCGGTTCCAGCGCGCCAGGCGGCGTCTTGGCCGGGGTCGCGGCGATGGCCTGCGTCGTGCCGGCGGCCAGCAGCAGCGCCAGCCACCAGCCGGTTTTGCGCGATTCCTGGCCCCGAACCAAAACCAAGTTGCGGAAATAACGAGCGAGTGCGGGCATCGGGCGACCGGGCCGCTAAAATGGCGGCTTGGGAATGAATAGCTAGCTTAATCGCAAGCCGCTGAATATGCCGTTGTATGCCTTGGGACTGAACCACCAGACCGCGCCGGTCGCCCTGCGCGAGCGCGTCGCGTTCGACGCCGCCGCGCTGCCCGCGGCATTGGCGGCCCTGCGCGCCTTGCCGGAAGTTCGAGAAGTGGCCTTGCTCTCCACCTGCAACCGCACCGAGCTGTATGCGGTCGTCGACGACGACGGCCGCAGCGTGCGCGACTGGCTGGCCACACATCCGGACGGCAGCGAAGACCTGCACGCCTATTTATATGGTCATCGCGATCTGGATGCGGTGCGCCATCTGTTCCGTGTCGCCGCCGGCCTGGACTCGCTGGTGCTGGGCGAACCGCAAATCCTGGGCCAGGTGAAGGAATCCTGGGCCGCGGCGCGCGCCGCCGGCACGCTGGGCAGCGGACTGGACCGCCTGTTCCAGCAGGCCTTCGCCACCGCCAAGCGCGCCCGCACCGATACGCGCATCGGCGCGCATCCGGTGTCGGTGGCCTCGGCCGCCGTTCGCTTGGCGCAAAACGCGTTCGCGCGGCTGGACGAGTCGACCGCACTGCTGATCGGCGCGGGCGAGACCATCGAGCTGGCCGCGCGCCATCTGAGCGAGGGCAAGGTCAAGCGCCTGCTGATCGCCAACCGGACGCTGGCGCATGCGCAGGACATCGCCTCCCGCCATGGCGGCGTGGCGCTGCCGCTCGGCGAGCTGGAACGGCATCTGGCCGAAGCGGACCTGGTGATTTCGGCCACCGCCAGCCGCGACACCGTGCTCAAACGCGCGCAAGTGGCCCACGCGCTCGCCACGCGCCGGCACCGGCCGATGCTGTTGCTGGACTTGGCCGTGCCGCGCGACATCGATGCGGACGTGGCCGAGCTCAAGGATGCCTTCCTCTATACCGTCGACGACCTGGAACGCGCGGTGGAAGACAATCGCCGCAGCCGGCGCGAAGCCGCGGCCGAGGCCGAAGCGATCATCGAGCTGCAAGCCGCGCGCTTCATCGAAACCACGACCGCCGCCACGCGCCATGCGCCGCTCAAGCGCCTGCGCGCGCACGGCGACAGCGCGCGCGCCGAAGCGCTGGCCAAGGCGCGCCGCGAACTCGCCGCCGGCGCCGATCCGAACGACGTGCTCGACCTGCTCGCCCACACCTTGACCAATCGCCTGCTGCACGCGCCGACCGTGGCGCTGCGCGAAGCGGCGCTGACCGGCGACGCCGAACTCGCGCGCGCCGCCGACAAACTGTTCCCGCCGACGGACGCCGACCAAGACGATGCAAGCGAACCTGCGCCGCAAGCTTGAGGCCCTGGCCGAACGGCGCGAGGAACTGGAGCGGCTGCTGTCCGATCCGGGCGTGATCGCCGACGCCGATCGCTTCCGCAACTTTTCGCGCGAATTCTCGCAGCTGGAACCGGTAGCGAACGCGCTGGCGAACGAAGCGCAGGCGCGCCGCGACCTGGCCAACGCCGAAGCGATGCGCGGCGATCCGGAAATGCGCGAGCTGGCCGAAGAGGAAATCGCCGCCGCCAGCGCGCGGCTCGAAGCCCTCGACGACGAGCTGATGTCGCACTTGGTGCCCAAGGACGCACGCGACGAAGGCGGCCTGTACCTGGAAGTCCGTGCCGGCACTGGCGGCGACGAAGCGGCGATCTTCGCCGGCGACCTGTTCCGCATGTACGCCCGCTACGCCGAGCGGCAGGGCTGGAAGGTGGAAGTCGAATCGGCCAGCCCGGGCGAGCACGGCGGCTACAAGGAAATCATCGCCCGCGTCGAAGGCCGCGGCGCTTATTCCAAGCTGAAATTCGAATCCGGCACGCATCGCGTGCAACGCGTGCCCGAGACCGAGTCGCAGGGCCGCATCCACACTTCGGCGGCGACGGTGGCGATCATCGCCGAGGACATCAGCGACATCGAGGTCGAGATCAATCCGGTCGACCTGAAGGTCGATACCTTCCGCTCGTCCGGCGCGGGCGGCCAGCACGTCAACAAGACCGAATCGGCGATCCGCATCACCCACGTGCCCAGCGGCGTCGTCGTGGAAAGCCAGACCGAACGTTCGCAGCACGCCAACCGCGACAAGGCGATGAAGCGGCTCAAGGCCATGCTGGTCGAGGCCGAGATCGCCAAGCGCGAGGCCGCGCAGGCGCAGGACCGCAAGCTGCAGGTCGGCAGCGGCGACCGCAGCCAGCGCATCCGCACCTACAACTATCCGCAGGGCCGCATCACCGACCATCGCGTCGAAGGGCTGACATTGTACGACCTGCCCAACGTGCTCGAAGGCAACTTGGATGCGTTGATCGAGCGCCTCAGCCGCGAGCACCAGGCCGATGAGCTCGCACGCATGACAGAGTCCGCATGAGCCTGCGCATCAAACGCGTTTCGACGCAGGACATCGATGCCATCGCGCCGCTGTTCGACGCCTATCGCGGCTTCTACGGCCAGCCGTCGGATCCGGCGCGTGCGCGCGAGTGGCTGCAGGCGCGGATCGATGCGGGCGAATCGGTCGTATTGCTGGCCGAAGACGGCGGTCGCGCGGTCGGCTTCACGCAGCTGTATCCGATGTTCTCCTCCGTGCACACCGCGCGCACCTGGATCCTCAACGACCTGTACGTGGACGCGGCCGCGCGCCGCGGCGGCGTCGCCCGCGCCCTGCTCGACGCCGCCGCCGATTTCGCCCGCGCGGACGGCGCGCGCGGCATCGTGCTGGAGACCACGCGCGATAACGATGCTGCACGAGCGCTCTATCGAAATGCCGGCTGGCATGAGGACGAGACGCAGTGGTATTCGCTGCGCCTGGAGTGACGGCTTTTTGTTTTCAGCCGTCATTCCCGCGAAGGCGGGAATCCAGCGACTTTGGCTTTAGCCCTCTCCCGCTTGCGGGGTTGGGTGAGGGCGCGCGGGATATCAAGTCGCCGCGTCTCGATCTGGAGAGTTCTTAACGTCACTGGTTTCCCGCCTTCGCGGGAATGACGGCTGAAAAACCCGCGACTGACGTTGCCATCCATCTTGCGCTAGGCTTACCGCATGAGCGCGGCTAACGAACCCATCGCCTTGAACCTGTGCGTGCTGACGGTGTCTGATTCGCGCACATCAGCGGACGACACCTCCGGCGACTATCTGGTATCCGTCTTGCAGGCATCCGGCCACCGCCTGGCGGAACGCGCTCTATTGCCCGACGACCGCTACCGCCTGCGCGCGGCGGTTTCGCAATGGATCGCCGATCCGGCCATCGACGGCGTGCTCGTCACCGGCGGCACCGGCTTCACCGGCCGCGATTCCACGCCCGAGGCGCTGCTGCCGCTGCTGGACAAGGAAATGCCCGGCTTCGGCGAACTGTTCCGCGCGATCTCGTTCGAGGAAATCGGCACTTCGTCGCTGCAGTCGCGCGCCTTCGCCGGCCTGGCCAACGCCACCTTCGTGTTCTGCCTGCCCGGCTCGACCTCGGCCTGCCGCACCGCCTGGGAAAAGATCATCCGCGCGCAACTGGACGCGCGCACCAAGCCTTGCAACCTCGCCACCTTGAAGCCGCGGCTGAAGGAGTGAAGATGTCGATCGATACCACCTTGCGGCTGCTGGCCAAGGCGCGCGGATACAGCGCCACCGACATCGCCACCGCCATTCCGCGCGCAGGCGTGGCTACCGTATCGGCCTGGCTGCGCGGCGAAAAGCTGCCCGGCAAGGACCAACTCGATGCCTTGGCGCGCATGTTCGGCGTGCCCGCGGGCGCGCTGCTTTCCGAACTGGCGAGCACGCTCGATCCGGCCCGTACCAAAGGCGAGCACGACCTGCTCGCCGCCTACCGCAAGCTCAACACCAAGCAACAGGGCGCATTGCTCGAAGTGGCGCGCAGCATGGCGAAACGATGACGTAGGGTGGGCCTTGGCCCATCGTCGCCATCTTTCGATGTCCGAATGCCATTGGGCGAAGCTTCGATCATTGTTCGATGCGATCGGAATGAGGGTCATGGTGGGCCAAGGCCCACCCTACGGAATCGACGGGATGAAAAAACTGAAACGCAAGGATTACGAGGAACTGCTGGAACCGATGCAGGTGGAACTGGTCGCGATGGCGCGCTGGGTCGCCGCCGCCGGCAAGCGCCTGGTGGTGTTGTTCGAGGGTCGCGATACGGCAGGCAAAGGCGGCGCGATCGATGCGATCCGCGAACACCTCAATCCGCGCCAATGCCGCGTCGTCGCCTTGCCCAAGCCGACCGACCGCGAAGCCACGCAGTGGTATTTCCAGCGCTATGCGGCGCAAATGCCCGCGGCCGGCGAAATCGTGCTGTTCGACCGCAGCTGGTACAACCGCGCCGGCGTCGAGAAGGTGATGGGCTTCGCCAGCGAGGCGCAGGTCAAGGCTTTCTTGCAGCAGACGCCGGCCTTCGAGAAGCAACTGGTCGACGACGGCATCCTCCTGTTCAAGTACTGGCTGTGCTGCGACCAGGAAGAGCAGGAAAAGCGTTTCGCCGAACGCGGCGAAGACCCCCTGAAGCGCTGGAAGCTGTCGCCGATCGATCTCGACGCCCGCGCCAGGTACGCCGACTACACGCGTGCGCGCGAAGCCATGCTGAAGGCAACGCACGACGATTTCGCGCCTTGGACGCTGGTCGACTTCAACGACCAGAAACGCGGCCGCCTGACCCTGATCCGCGACTTGCTGGATCGCCTGCCCGACACGCACCTGCCGGAATCCAAGCTCAAGCTGACGCCGCTGTCCGGCAAGCCGCACAAGGAACGCTACGGCGTCTTGAAGCCGATACCCGCCTTCGACCCCCAGGACGACTGATCGTCGCGAGAGCGGCTTCGTGGAAGAGCTTTGTGGGAGCGGCTTTAGCCGCGAGCTTTTCGACACCGGCGGCACCAAAAAGCTCGCGGCTGAAAGCCGCTCCCACAAAGTCCCGCTCTACGATACTTGGAAATCGCCGGCGATGGCGGGCTCATCGATGTCGCTGCGTTCGATGGCATAGACCTGCGCCATCGGCGGACCGTGCCGCAGCCATTGCGCCAACGTCTCGATGCGGTCGGCATCGCCCACGGCCAACACCTCCACCCGTCCGTCGAGCAGATTCTTGGCGTACCCGCGCAAGCCCAGCGTCAAAGCCTGCTCGCGGGCCGACGCGCGGAAGAACACGCCCTGCACCTTGCCGCGCACCAGGAAGCGCGCAGCGGCCATCACGCGCCCGCTTTCGGGCCGCCCGCGGCGGAGATCGCCGACTCGATCTCCTTGGCCGTCACCGGGCCGAGGAAGCGCTTGGCGACCGTGCCGTCCGGCGCGATCAGATAGGTCATCGGCAAACCGCGCGGCGTTTCGAAATCCTGCGGCGGGTCGTAGACGTCGACCACCGCGATCGGATAGACCACCGGATGCTCGACGAGGAAAGCCTTGATCTGTTCGGGTTCGATCTCTTCGTAGGCCAACCCGACCACCTCGACGTGCTCGCGCATCGCGTCCAGTGCCGACAGTTCGGGCATTTCCTTCAGGCAAGGCGCGCACCACGTCGCCCAGAAATTGACGACGACCCACTTGCCGCGGTGCGCCGCCAGGTCGTAGGGCTTGCCATCGACCGTGGCGAGCCTCAATGAAGGCTGCGCAGGCTTGGCTGCGGCCGCCGGGGATTTTTCCGCCGGCGCTGCAGGTGCCGGCGTCGCCGCCGGCTCGGCGGTCTTGGCGGTTTCGTCGCCGGTGGGCTTGGCGCAAGCGGCAAGCAACGCGGCAAGTAGGAGTATCGAAAGCTCGCGAGCGGTCATGCGCCTTCCTTCACGTTCGTATAGAGATCGCCGACGCGATGCTTGAGCAGTTCGCGCAACGGTATGCGGAGTTCGTCGAGGGCGCCGATGGCGGACTTGCCCAAGGCGTCGTCGCGGCACGGCAGGTGCGCCTCGGCGATGGGGATGCGCAGGTTGCAGGCCTCGTAGAGCTCGGCCAGCGTGAGCGTATCCAGGTCGCGCGCCAGCAGCCATTCGCCGGTTTCTGCGCGCGTCACCAATCCGATCTCGCACAACTGCGCCAGCATGTGCTGCACCAGCGAATCGGTGAGCATCGGTTCCAGCTGCTGGATCTCGTCGCTGTGCAGGCCGCGTCCGCGCGCGCGGTATTCGTCGAAACGGCCGAGCATGCGCAGCAAGCCGTAGATCTCGTAGCCCTGCGGCAGCCGCATCGAAGCCGGTTGGTAGCGGAACGCCGAGATCGACGAGGCGAACGAGGCGCCCAGCAGCACCGACACCCAGCTCAAATAGATCCACAACAGGAAGATCGGCACCGAGGCGAAGGTGCTGTAGATCTTCTGGTAGGAATTGAACGTGGTCAGGAACAGCCCCATGCCGCTCTTGACCAGTTCGAACACCAGCACGCCTAGCAGCGCGCCCGCCACCGCATGCCGCCATTGGATCGTCCGGTGCGGCACGACGCGGTAGATGGCCGCGAATGCAGCCAGCTCGATCAGCATCGGCGTCGCCCGCAGCATCAGTTCTTCCAGCCAGCGGCCGGGCTCGGTGTCGAAGATCGCCAGCGCGAAAAAACGTGCCGACAGCGCCAGGCTGGCCGCCGCCACCAGCGCGCCGAGCGTCAGCACCGTCCAGTACACCAGGAACCTGCCGAATTTGGGGCGCGCGGTCTCCACGCGCCAGATGCGGTTGAACGTGGTTTCCACGCCGACCAAGGTGATCAACAACGACAACACCAGCGCGATGATGCCGATCGCGGTCAGCTGGCCGGCGCTGTCCGAGAATTGCTTGAGGTAGCTCTGCACCGCGCGCGCCGAGGACGGCACGAAATTGGAGAACACGTAATCGCCTAGCCTGTCGCGCCATTCCTTGAACACCGGAAACGCCGACAGCGCGCTGAACACCACCGTGGCCAGCGGCACCAGCGCGAACACGGTGGTGAACGACAGCGAGCCGGCCGCTTCGAATAGGCGGTCGTCGAGGAAACGCCGCCACAAAAAGCGAAAGAACGTCCCGGTACGCGCACGGTCGCGCATGCGGTCGCTCCAGCGGTTCAAGGAATCCAGCGGCTCCATAAGCGAAGGGTAGCAAAGCGGGCGCGTCGCCAGGTAATGGGGCAATTTGGCCCCTTGTTCTGTAGAGCGGAGCTTGCTGCGCTGTTCTTGCCTTTAAAGCCGTTCGCTCTTAAGCCGTCAACCCAGCGAACGCTGGGACCCATTTGCTCTTGCCCTTAAATGCCGTTATCCCAGCGAACGCTGGGACCCATGTTGCTCTGGCGCTTGCCCTTAAGCCGTCATCCCGGCGAAGGCCGGGATCCAGGCCCGCGTCCTGGCGGCCTGCGCTGCGACTCGCGCCATGGACAAAGGCTTCCGGCTGCGCCGGGTCACTTTCTTTGCTGGCCCAAAGAAAGTAACCCAAGAAAGGGCCTGAACTGCGGTGCGATGCGTCGCGCCTGAAAGTCCGCCAGCGGCCTAAGCTTTCGTCGTGGGTGACCTTCTTACGCAGGTACTAGATTTTGATTCGTAGCCTATGGGTGACGTGGCTTTTGCGGATGGGCGCTAAGGAGTAGTCCTTGTCGATCGCCTCGCATCTGAATGTCGAAGCGACGGAGGAATCCCGAGGGCTGGCGAGCGGTGGCCAAGAACACGGGGGAGCCCCATCGCCGGGATCCCTTCCAAAGGCCCTTTTTCTTTGGTTACTGTTCTTTTTGGGCCCATCAAAAAGAAAGTAACTCGGCCGCGGTTTTAGCGGACGAAACCCCGGCCGGGACGGCCGGCAGGTCGCGAGAACCCACAAGCCAAGGCAGCGGAGCAAGCTCCGCTCTACAGAGCCAAAGCAAATCTCCCTCGGTCCCTCTTTTCAAAGAGGAGAGACAAGCCAAGACGCTGGGTTACTCGCTTCGCTCGCCCTCCGGGCCATCCGCTGACGCAGATGTTCGCTACGGCCTTTGGCCTCCGCAGTCCCGCCTTCGCGGGGATGACGGCTTCAAGAGCAAAAGCAGCCGAGCATAGATGCCGAATTCCCGGTTTGCGCCTGGACGGCAGGACGAATGAGGACGCCTCTCCGGAATCCCTGTCAAACTATCCGCATCCAAGCCCCGAGGTCCGCATGCCCGATATTCTGGTGCTGTACTACAGCCGCGGCGGATCGGTAGCGCGGCTGGCGCGGCACATCGCCCGCGGCATCGGCGAGGTGGAAGGCATGGTTGCGCGCATCCGCAGCGTGCCTCCGGTGGCGCCCGTAGTCGAAATCGCCGCGCCGCCGGTGCCGGAAGACGGCGCGCCTTATGTGGACAAACGCGACCTGCGCGAATGCGTCGGCCTGGCGATCGGCAGCCCCACCCGCTTCGGCAACATGGCCGCGCCGCTGAAGCATTTCTTCGATTCGCTCGGCGCGGAATGGACCAGCGGCACTCTGGTCGGCAAGCCGGCGGCAGTGTTCACGTCCACCTCGACCATGCACGGCGGACAGGAATCGACCTTGCTGTCGATGATGACGCCGCTGCTGCACCACGGCTGCGTACTGGTCGGCATCCCGTATACCGAACCGGCGCTCAGCAGCACGCGCAGCGGCGGCACGCCCTATGGCGCAAGCCACTTCGCCGGCAACAACGACGACCCCGAACCGACCGCGGAAGAAGCGCAGCTGGCGCGCGCGCTCGGCAGGCGGCTCGCCGGCATCGCCGCGAAACTGTCGGCATGAAACGCAGGCCCGGCCTCGCCGTTGCGTTGCTGGCGCTGGCTGCGCTGTACGCAATCTGGTTCGGGCGCGGCGCGGAGTGGTTCGCCGTCGCCGTTTTTGCAGCGCCGCCGCTATCGCTGGCTGCCGCAGCCTGGTTCGGCCGGCGCAATGCGGGTTTTTGGGCCGGCGTATTGGCGCTGATGTGGTTCTCGCATGGCGTGATGGTGGCCTGGACGCGGCCCGCCGAACGCGGCTTGGCCTTGCTGGCCGTAGCGTTGGCCACCGTCATAGTCGCCGTCGCCAGCCTGCCGGGCCTGCGCGCGCGTTCCGGAAAACGCAATCGCAACGAACCGAAGGAAATGCCATGAGCCTCGACGGCGAATGGGAAACGACGCTTCCGCCCTCGCCGGCCCGGCTGGAACTCTGCGAAACTTACGGTCCGACGTATCATATCGAAGGGCCGGAAGACCGCGATTGAACTGCGGCAGCGCCGAACGAGGAACAGGATGGAACAGTTACTGATCGTCACCACCGGCGGCACCATCGACAAGGTCTATTTCGACGACAAGTCGGATTACCAGGTCGGCGAACCGCAGATCGGCCGCATCTTGGAAGAGTTGGGCGTCGCGTTCCGCTTCAGCGTGATCCCGATCATCCGCAAGGATTCGCTGCACATCAGCCGCGAAGACCGCGAGCTGGTCCGCGCCGCCATCGCAGCCCAGGATGCGCGCCACGTGCTGGTCACGCACGGCACAGACAGCATGGTGGAAACTGCGCAAGTGCTCTCCAGCATCGCGGACAAGACTATCGTGCTCACCGGCGCGCTCAACCCCGCCCGATTCCGCGGCTCGGACGCCGAATTCAATATCGGCACGGCGGTCGGCGCCGTGCAATCGCTGCCGCCGGGGGTCTACATCGCGATGAACGGCCGCGTCTGGGATCCGGCCAAGGTGCGCAAGAACGTGGCCGCGAACCGCTTCGAGGCCGTGGATTAATACGGCCGCGCCACCGCAAGGCGGCGCCGATCCGCGCATGGCCGGGCTGCCGGCCGATGCGATCCCGCGCATGCACGCGGCGGCGCGCGCGATCCGCGACGGCGCCGTCGCCGCGGCCGAAAGCCTTCTGGATGGCATTCTCGCGCAGGCGCCGGAACATCCGGAAGCGTTGCGCCTGTACGGCATCCTCTACAACCGATGCGGCCGTCACGTCGACGCGCAAGCGGCGCTGCAACGCGCGCTCGTCCAACGCCCCGACGATGCGCAGATCCTCAACGACCTCGGCAGCGCGCTGTACGGCAGCGGCGAACGCGAGCCGGCCTTCGCCAGCTGGCGCCGCGCCTGCGCGCTGGCGCCGCAAGAACCGATGCCCTGGTACAACCTCGGCCGCAACCTGCAGCTGGAAGGCGCCAGCGAAGCGGCCGCCGAGGCGCTCGGTCGCGCCACCGCGCTGGCGCCGGATTTCCTGCCCGCGCGCATCCTGCTCGGCGATGCGCTGGTGCATCTGGGGCGCTTCGACGACGCCGCAACGCAATACCGCGCAGCGCTGCGCGTGCATCCTGCATGCGGCGACGCCTGGCGCGGATTGGCCAATATCAAGACGCGTCCGCTGTCCGACGAAGACCGTCAGCAGCTGTCGTTGCAGTTGCGCAGGGCCGACATCGCCGAATCCGACCGCATCGCGATCGGTTACGCGCTGGGCAAGGTATGCGAGGACCAAGGCCGCTATCCGGAGGCTTTCGCCGCGCTGAGCGACGCCAATGCGCGCTTGCGCCGAATGGCGCCGTGGAACGCGCAGGCCTTCCGCGTGTTCGTCGACGCCACGATCGCCGTCGCCGAAACCCTGCCGGCGCCGGTGGACGAATCGCTGGGGCGGGAGGCCATCCTGATCGTCGGCCTGCCGCGCTCGGGCTCGACGCTGTTCGAGCAGATCCTGGCCGCGCATCCGCAGGTCGAGGGCGCGAGCGAGCTGCCCGATCTGGGCGAGGTGATCCGCGACGAATCGGCGCGCCGCGGCCTGCCCTTCCCGCAATGGGTGCCGAACGCGAGCGCGGAGGATTGGCGGCGGCTGGGCCGCGATTATCTGGAACGTACGGCGCGCTGGCGCCGGCGCCGTCCGCGCTTCACCGACAAGATGCCGGAAAACTGGCTGTACGCCGGCGTGCTGCGCGCGATGCTGCCCGGCGCGCGCATCGTCGACACGCGCCGCGATGCGTTGGAGACGGGCTGGTCGTGCTTCAAGCAGCAGTTCTACCGGCTGCCGCATTTTTCATGCGACCTGACTGATATCGCCGCCTACCTGCGCGACTGCGAGCGCGCGATGTCGCATTGGCAGCAGGCCGATCCGCGGCGCATCCGCACGCAATCCTACGAGGCGCTGTTGGCCGACCCGGAAAACCAGATACGCGAGCTGCTCGACTTCTGCGGCCTGCCCTTCGACGCGAGCTGCCTGGATTACCACCAGGCCGCGCGCAGCGTGCGCACGCCCAGCGCCTCGCAAGTAAGGCAACCGCTGCGCCAAGACACCGCCCGCGCCGAACGCTACGGCGCCCTGCTCGATCCACTGCGCGCGGCGCTAGTCCAATCGCGCCCGGCTCTGTAGAGCGCAGCCGGCCCGCTGCTCTTGCTCCAGCTCTGTAGAGCGGAGCTCGCTCCGCTGTCCTTGCTCCCGCTTTGTAGAGCGGGGCTTGCTCCGCTGCTATTCGCTCTTAAGCCGTTCGCTCTTAAGCCGTTCGCTCTTAAGCCGTTCGCTCTTAAGCTGTTCGCTCTTAAAGCCGTCATCCCAGCGAACGCTGGGACCCATCTTGCTCTGGCGCTTGCCCTTAAGCCGTCATCCCGGCGAATGCCGGGATCCAGGCCCGCGTCCTCACGGCTTGCGCTGCGACTCGCGCCATGGACAAAAGCTTCCGGGCTGCGCCCGGGTCACTTTCTTTGTTGGCCCAAAGAAAGTAACCCAAGAAAGGGCCTGAACTGCGGTGCGATGCGTCGCAACTAAAAGTCCGCCAGCGGCCTAAGCTTTCGTCGCAGGTGACCTTCTTACGCAGGTACTAGATTTTGATTCGTAGCCTATGGGTGACGTGGCTTTTGCGGATTTGCGCTAAGGGGTCGTTCTGATCGATCGCCTCGGATCTGAATGTCGAAGCGACGGAGGAATCCCGAGGGCTAGCGAGCGGTGGCCAAGAACACGAGGTAACCCCATCGCCAGGATCCCTTCCAAAGGCCCTTTTTCTTTGGTGACTTCTCTTTTTGGGCCCCACAAAAAGAAAGTAACTCGGCCGCGGTTTTAGCGGACGAAACCCCGGCCCAAAGGGCCGGCAGGTCGCGACAACCCCAAGCAAAGGCAGCGGAGCAAGCTCCGCTCTACAAAGAAAACCCCGGCCGGAGCCGGGGTTTCCTTATCGTCCATGACAGGTCCGTTCTTGGATCAGAACGTGATGCTCCAGCTGTTGATCACCCCGGTGTCGCCGCCGGCATTGTCGTTGACGCGCAGCTTCCAGGTACCGTTCAACTTCTCGCTGGACAGGTTCTTGGTGTACGTCTGGATGATGTTGTCGGCGCTGCCGCCGGTGCGGTTGTGCAGGTTGTACGTGCTGCCGTCCGGCGCCACCAGGTCGACGCGCAGATCACCCTTGAAGGTATGGGTGATGTTCACGTCTATCGGGACGGCGCGCCCGGCACGTCCGGTGCGTCCGGAAACCGTGATCGAGCTGGCCACCGTTCCGTTGTCGACGATCGGCACGTCCGTGTCGTTGGTGTACGTCTGCACGTCGCCGCCGCCGCCGGTGCTGTAATCGCCGACCAGGGTCACGCCCGTGAACGCCGTGTACGCCTTCAGCCGCACGTTGTACGTGCCCGCTTGCGGCGCCGCGACCGTGCACACCTCGTTGTTGCCGGACTTGTAGGGACGGCAATCCCAGACCACGTCGGTCGGCAACTCGCCGAACTTCATGTACATGTCCGCATCGCCGGTGCCGCCGGACATGGTGAAGGTCAGGTTGGATGCGCCCGCGGGCACGTCCAGCGAGAAGTACAGCGACTGGCCGGTGCCTGCCGACAAGCCCGTTTCGGGCACGCCCTTGGTCAGCGGCTCGACCGTCGGCGGCTCGGGACCGCCGCCGCATTCGGAATCGACCGATTCGAACGCGGCAGTGACGTCGGCCACGTTGTAGCCCAGGTCGCCCGCCGCATCCTCGACGCCGCAAGCGCCGTCGTAGAAGTCGGTGCTCGGCGTCCAGTAGTCCTGGTTGGCCTTGGCGAAGGCTTTAAAGGCCGTTTCCGTAGTCCAACCCGCGGTCGTCGCCAACACGTAGAACGCCTTGTTGTAGACGCCCGACGAATAGTGGACGTTCAGCCCGTCGAAATAATCGTCGGCGCTGTCGATCGAAATGCCGTCCTGCGGCGGATTGTTCATGTAGCGCAAGGCTTCGCCTTCGGCCTTGAAGATCTCCGCGCCGACCAGGAAGTCGTTGGTGCCGTTGTGGAAGAAGTACTCGGCCGCTTCGCCGGCCATGTCCGAGAACGCTTCATTGATGCCGCCCGACTGGCCCGCGTAGATCAGGCCCGAGTTGAACTCGGTGAAGCCGTGCGAGACTTCGTGCGAGGACACGTCCAGGCTGACCAGCGGATAGAACGTGCTGGCGCCGTCGCCGAAGGTCATGCCGACGCCGTCCCAGAACGCGTTCTCGTAGCTGGTGCCGTAGTGCACGCGCATCTCGAGCTTGGTCGACAGCGGCGGTTCGCCGACATAGGCGTTGTACATGTCGAACACGACCTTGCCGAAGTAGTGCGCGTCGTTGGCCGGCGAGAAGGCGCCGTTGATCGCCTGGAACGTATTGCGCGGACAGGTGTATTCGAACGCGTCCTGGCCGGTCGGCACCGGATAGGTGTCGTCGTGGTTCAGGTTGATCGTGCGGACGGTGGCGTTGTCCATGATGCAGTTGGCGCCGTCCACGGTCACGTCGTTGAAGCCGAAGTCGGTGCCGTACTCGTACTGGCCGGTCTTCTCGTTGCCGCCGGGGCCGGTGCCGATCTCGGCCGTGGTCAGGCCTTCGAAGTGCTTGAGCACCGCGCCGGTCTGCGCGTCGACGATCACGGTCGGACGCGTCGGCGCGCCGCCCTTGGGCGCGTCGGCGAAGAAGCTGACCACGTAGCTGACCCGCGCGCGGCCGTCGTCGCCGACGTAGATCATCTGCTGCGCGCTTTCGCGCTGCACGATCTTCGTGGACAGGCCGCTGCCGAGCGCCGTGCGCTTGGCGATGGCCAGCGCCTGCGATTTCGGTATGCGCGCCGCGCCGGCCGGGATTTCGCTGGCCAGGCCGGTGACCATCTTGCCGGACAGGCGGTTGGCGTTGCCGTCCTTGCCGTCGCGCACGATCACGTGCTCGCCGAACACCGGAAGGCCGCGGAACTCCTGCTGGTAGCGATAGACGGTGGAGCCGTCCTTGTCGCGGTTGGATCGCAACAGCTTCAGGCTCGATTCCTGGTCGAGGCCGACCAGTTCGGCGTGACGGTCGCGCGCGGCGGCCGGCGCGGCCAGGCCGCGGCTGGCGGCTTGGTACTGGGCGTTGAGCCGGGCGACGTCCTGACGATGGAGATCGACGCGGTTGGCGGCCTGCGCGGACGCGACCGAGAGCGCGAGCGCTAACGGAGACAGAGCGATAAGACTCAAACGTTGCCTTGTATTCCTCATGATGTGTGTCCCTGCAAGATTGGAAAAATTTTGGATCGCGCGCGCGCGACTTCTTTTTTTTCCCGGCGAATAGAACTGCCATCGGCGGCCGGCGCAAATGCGTCGGCACGCTTCGAATCACACCAACCCCCTGTGGACCGCAAGCCGGCTAGCGGTCCAAACAGACGACTCCGGCATCCGCCTGAGCTGTCCTTCCGTTACTGCTCCTTTTTGCTGCCGCTCCGAACGAAACAAACAAAAACGCCGCGGACGTCGCCGTCCGCGGCGTGATCGATCAGGGCGACCGGCCGTAACCGGTTGCCCGCGCTGAATGCAGGGTGGCCGCGGACGTGCAGGCGTTCGCACGACGCGAGCTTGTTTCGGACATCCGCCATCCCCCGAACGAAAACCTATGACCGCTGGGCGGTCGTGGCCGGAGTCTGTCGTGCAGGCTCCGACGGGTATCAAAACCAGGTGGACTTCCCTGTCCGAAAGTGACAATAAACGACACTTAAAGACAGGTTCACGCTGCAAGCGCAGCAAAACAAGCATTAAAATGTGATGTTCATCACATTTTTACCATGTAACGAAATTTGATTGCAAGGCTTAACGAAGGCCTAACGCTCAGTTGGCGGTACGCGTGTGACCGGCGCCGTGAAGGCGGCCCAGCGAAGGCCGAATCGCGCGCCGACGGGCCCCGTCGGAAAGGCATGCGCCGATGGCGGCTCCGGCCTGGAACCGGAGCCGCGCCGCAGTCAGAACGTGATGCTCCAGCTATCGATGTAACCGGTGTCGCTGCGCGAGTTGTCGTTGACGCGCAGCTTCCAACCGCCGTTCAACGCCTCGCTCGACAGATTCTTCGTAAACGTGCCGGAGACGTTGTCCGCGCTGCCGCCGGTGCGGTCGTGCAGGTTGTACAACGTGCCGTCGGGCGCGACCAGATCGACCTTCAGATCGCCTTTGTACGTATGCACGATGGCGAACGAAACCGATGCGTTGCCGGGTGCGTTGCCGGTGCGGCCGGACACCGCGATCGGGCTGTCGACCGTGGCGTTGTCGTCGATCGGATAGTCGGTGCCGTTGCTGTACGTTTGCGTGCCGCCGCCCCCGCCGCCGGTGGCGTAATCGCCCACCAGGCTCACGCCGGAGAAGCTGGAGTACGCCTTGAGCCGCACGTGATAGGTGCCGGCCTGGGGCGCGGCGAAAGTGCAGGTCTCGGCATTTCCGCTCCGGTACGGACGGCAGTCGTACGCCGTGTCGGTCGGCGCGCTGCCGAACCGGACGTACATATCGGCATCGCCGCTGCCGCCGGAGATGGCGAAGCTGAGGTTGGTCGCGCCGGCCGGCACCACCATGGTGTAGTTCAACGCGTTGCCCGTGGTCGCCGCCAGCCCGGTCACCGGCACGCCCTTGCTCAGGACGTTGCCGCTGCCGTCGCTCACGACCACGGACTGGGTGCGCGTGTGGGTCGCGCCGTCGTCGTCGGTCACCGTCAGGCTGACGCTGTAGCTGCCCGCCGCCGCGTAAGCATGGCTGGGATTGGCCGCTGTCGACGTGCCGCCGTCGCCGAAGTTCCAGCTGCGCGACGCGATGCTGCCGTCGCTGTCGGTCGAGGTATCGGTGAACTGCACCGTCAGTCCGCTCGGCGCAGCGGTGAAGTTGGCCACCGGCGGCGTATTGCCCGGACCCGGGCCGCCGCTGGTGGTCTTGCCCAGTTCGCCGAGGAAGGCCAGGCCGAACTTGGCGAACTTGGCGCTGTGGCTCGCCGAATTGCCCATGTTCTGCAACTTGTCGTTGGCCGAATGGATATAGGGGAAGTAATCGCCGTCCTCGTCGCCGGCCTCGAACATCATCGCCGACGGGAAACCGGCGCTGGTCCAAGAAGCGTGGTCGGAGCAGCCGTAGCCGCAGGTGTAGCTGCCGCGCGTCATGCCCAGCGGCGCCATGTAGGCGTCGAACAGGTTGGTCAGGAACGTCTTCATCGACGCGTTCGAATAGTCCGTGATCAACTGCATGTCGACGCCGTTGCCGACCTTGTAGTTGGTCATGTCCAGCTGCAGCACGCCGACCACGTTCTTGCCCTGCGTCTGGAACGATTGCGCGATGGCATTGGAGCCGCGCAGGCCCACTTCCTCGGCCGCGTAGCCCATGAACTTGACGGTGCGTTTGGGCTTCCAACCGCTGGCCAGCGCCACACGCAGCACTTCGGTCAGCGTGGCGATGCCCGAGGCGTCGTCGTCGGCGCCGGGTGCGACCATGTTTTCGCCGCCGCCGGCGGTGTTGATCGAATCCAGATGCGCGCCGAGCACGACGATTTCGCCGGGCAGGTCGGTGCCCTGGATGGTCAGGATGACCGATGGCTGCGTCGAGCAATTGCCGCACGAAAACAGCTCGGTGCTGACATCGGTGCGGCCGTTGGCCAGCGCCGCCCAGGTGTCGCGGATCCAGTTGGCCGAGGTCTGGCCGTGGCTGCTGGCGTAATAGCGGTTGGGATAGGCCGTGGACAGATGGTTGATCGTGCCCAGGATGTTGGCCGCCTGCACCTGCGGCAGCCAGGGGTCGACCGTGGCGTGGTTGTCGATGGTGTAGTCGACCAGCGCCGCGAGGCTCCTGGCCTGCGCCGAGCGATCGTTGCGGATGAAGGCATCGGCTTGCGCGCGGGTGGCGAAAGCGAAATAGCCGCCGCAGCGCTTCTCGCGCACATGGATCCGTTCGCTGACTTCCGGCAACTGGTGCGCCTCGATTTCCGATACCACCAGATCGGCGCCGATGCTGTCGCGCCTGGCGACGCCGTTGCGGGCGACCTGCTGCAACGTGTTGATGTAGGTGTCGCGCGAAGTGACGATGTAGACCGGCGCGAACGGCGCCTGCTCGAACCTGGCCGCGTCGGTTTCGTGCGCGGGATGCACGGTACCTTGCTGCGCCTGGGCTGCGAACGACAAACCCGCCAGCAGGCAGGTCAATACGGTGCGGTGCAATGTCATCGGAACGCTCCCTCATGTCCGGGCGCGCGCCCGGATCCGGTGCTGATCGCTGGAGGAATGGCGGCAGGGGCCGGGTCGAAGCGAATCGGCCCGATCCGTGCGCCATACCGAACTGCCTCGCCGCCCACGGGCCTGGCGAGGAAAACGGATGGCGGCCGTTGCGCGGCCGCCATCCAGGTCACGTCCCTGTGGGTACTGCTCAGTTCGGCGAACGGGTGGCCTTCAGGTTCACGCCCGAGTACGACGAGTAGGCACGCACTCGGATGTAGTACGTGCTGCCCGCGATCGGGCTGTTGAAGGTGCAGGTCTCGTTGTTGCCGCTGGTGTACGGGCGGCAGTTGTAGCTGCTCGTGGTCGGGGACGCGTTCCTGCGGACGTACAGGTCGGCATCGCCGGTGCCGCCCGAGGTGTTGACGACCAGCTTGGTCGTGCCCGACGGGATGCTGACGGTGTACGTCGACGACCAGTTGCCGGTGCTCACGCTCGGCAGGTTCACGTTCAACACCACCACGCCGTCGCTGCTCGTGCCGCAGCTCACGCCGACCGCGCTGAACGCCGAGGTCACGTCGGCCTTGGTGTAACCCAGATCGACGGCTGCCGATTCCACGCCGCACGCGCCCTGGTTGAAGTTGGTGCTGGGCGTCCAGTAGTCCTGGTTGGCTTTCGCGAAGGCCTTGAACGCGGTCTGCGTGTTCCAGCCGGGCTTGGTGGCGAGCAGGTAGAACGCCTTGTTGTACACGCCCGACGAGTAGTGCACGTCCAAGCCGTTGTAGTAATCCGAGGCGTGGTCGATCGATGCCCCGTCCTGCGGCGGATTGCTCATGTAACGCAGCGCCTGGCCCGCGGCCTTGAAGATGTCCGCGCCGACCAGGAAGTCGTTGCTGCCTTCGTTGTAGTACTCGGCGGCCTCGCCGGCCATGTCCGAGAACGCCTCGTTGATGCCGCCCGACTGGCCGGAATAGGTCAGGTTGGAGTTCTGCTCGGTGAAGCCGTGCGCGACTTCGTGCGAACCGACATCGAGACTGACCAGCGGATAGAACGTGCTGCCGCCGTCGCCGAAGGTCATCGACGATCCGTTCCAGAACGCGTTCTGGTAGTTGTTGCTGTAGTGCACGCGCATCATCAGCTGGAAGGTCAGCGGCGGCGCGCCGACGTAGGCGTTGAACATGTTGAACACCACGCCGCCGAAATAATGCGCGTCGTTCAGCGGCGAATAGGCGCCGTTGATGGTCTTCACGGTGTTGCGCGGGCAGGTGTACGAGAAGGCCGTGCTGCCGCTGGTGCCGTGGTTGAGGTTGACGGTTTTCACGTTGGCGTTGTTCATGGTGCAGGTGCTGCCGCTCTGCGCCACGTCGAGATAGCCGAAGTTGGTGCCGTACTCGTACTGGCCGGTCTTCTGGTTGCCGCCGGGGCCGGTGCCGATCAGCGCATGGTTCAGGCCTTCCCATTGCTTCAGGATGGCGCCGGTCTGCGCGTCCACGATCACGAACGGACGGGTCGGCGCGCCGCCTTTGGGCGCGTCGGCGAAGAAGGAAACGACATAGCTCAGGCGCGCGCGGCCGCTGTCGTCGATGTAGATCATCTGGCGGTTGCTTTCGTTCTCGACGACCTTGGTCGCCAAGCCGCTGCCCAGCGTCGCCCGCTTGGCGACGGCCAGCGCCTGGCTGGCGGGGATGCGTGCGGCGGTCGCCGGCATTTCGCTGGCCAAGCCGTTGACCATGCGGCCGAACAGGCGGTTGACCGCCCCGTTCTTGCCTTCGCGCACGATCACGTGCTCGCCGAACACCGGCACGCCGCGGAACTGCTGCTCGTAACGGTAGACGGTGGAACCGTCGCTGTCCTTGTTGGAGCGCAGCAGCTTCAGGCTGGAATCGTTATCCAGGCCCAGTATTTCCGCATGGCGGTCCTTCGCGACCGCCGCGACGCCGACGCCTGCGCTGGCGGCCTGGTACTGGCGGTTGAGTTGGGCGACGTCCTTGCCGTGCAGATCGACCCGGTCCGCGGCCGATGCCACCGACAGCGCGAGCGCCAGCGGCGAAAGAGCGATGACAGCCAAAGCTTGCCTTGAATTCCTCATGTCTGTGTCCTTACGAATTGGAAAAAAATGGGATCGCGAAACCGCGATTGCTTTTTTTCCCGGCAAATCCAACTGCCACGATGCGACGGCGACGCCGCATCGAAATCAACCACCCCCTGGGGAGCGCAAGCCGGCTTGCGTTCCAAATCCGGCAGCCGTCCGGCTACCGGCGCTTCCTTTCCTTGCGTTTATTCGCTCCGTCCTGGAATTGACCGTGTAATGCCGACGACACCGGCGCGCGAAGGCGCGGGCGCATGGCGCGGGAGCGATGCAGGTGGTGGTGAGACATGACGTAACGCCCCCGAAACTGGAAAGTCACCCAAAGAGGTGACGAAAGTCAGGGTATTGGCATTGCCCTACCCGACTAATGGCTCGAACGAGTGACGCTCTTCGTCCGAAAAGTGACCATATAGGACACTTCGCCTTGGTTTCACGCTGCAGGTGCAGCATAAACGGGGGTTAAAGATGTGATCGGTTTCACGTATCGATCACGTAAACGATTTCATTTGCAACTTTTTATGTTCGCGGGTGTTCCGGCGGCGTAGCCCGGGTGGAGCGCAGCGATACCCGGGGCTTGTCCCATTCCGCCATTTCGCTTTTCCGCCGAGGCCCAAGGCTGGGGCAGCAAAAAACGGGATAAACGATCTTGCGCCGCGCGCGGCGGCGCGTTGTGACGGCATCGCACGCGGATTTGCCCAGCGGCGCGGTATCGCCATCGGCTCCACCCGGGCTACAGCATGCCGGTTTCGAGCCTGGCGGCCTCGGACATCATGCTGCGGTTCCATGGCGGATCGAACACCAGCTCGACATCGGCTTCGGCCACGGTGGGAATGAGCTCGAGCTTGCTGCGCACATCGTCGACCAGGATGTCGCCCATGCCGCAGCCGGGCGCGGTCAGCGTCATCTTGACGCCGACCTCGCGCTGTCCGTCGTCGCGCCGATGCACCTGCGCTTCGTAGACCAGGCCCAGGTCGACCACGTTGATCGGGATCTCCGGATCGAAGCAGGTGCGCAACTGCTTCCATACCAAGGTTTCGACGTCGTCGTCGCTGGCGCCTTCAGGCAGCTCCAGCGCCGGCGCCGGCTCCTTGCCGATCGCATCGGCGTCGCGGCCTGCGATCCGGAACAGGTTGCCTTCGACGAAGACCGTGTAGCTGCCGCCCAGCGCCTGCGTGATATAGCCGATGCTGCCGGCCGGCAGGCTGACGGCTTCGCCCTGCGGCACCAGGACGGCGTCGCAGTCGCGTTCGAAACGGACAGGCTCGCTGTTGCGGGAATACATGGTTCTGCGGGGAGCGGAGACGATAGGAAGATGCGGGCGCCGGAGCCCGACGCAAGAGCGCGCCATTCTAAACGCCGCCCTGCCGCTATCCTATGCGGCCACTGCGGAGCGCCGATGGATCACCCCACCCCTGCCGCCAAGCCCCGTGCCGGGCTGGCCATCGCATTGCTGCTGCTCGGCAGCGTCGGTTTCGCGGCGCTGTGGGTGCTGCTGGCGCTGTACGCCGATCGGCTGCTCGGCTGGATGGCGGTGCCTGCCGCCGCGGATGCCGCCTTGCTGCTGCGCCTGGGCGGCATGCGGCGCGGATGGCGGCGGGCCGTGTGCGCGATCGCGGCGACGGCGATGACGGTCGTGCTGGCCAACTGGGGCATCGCCGCCGGCCAGATCGGCGCTGCGATGGGCCTGCTGCCGTGGGAATCGTTGCTGAAGCTCGGTCTGGACTATGCCTGGACGCTGGCGCAACTGGCCAACGGCGGCGTCGAGCTCGCCTGGACGGCCGCTGCGCTGGCGGTGGCGGCATGGCTGGGCCGCTGAGCGCCTAGACCTGCATCTCGTCCAGGCAACGCGCGAACCGCAGCACGGCCTGCTCGATCTCGTTCACCGACATCGATGCGAAACCCAGCAACAGCCCGGCGCGATCCGGCGGATCGATGCAGAACTGCGACACCGAGGTCAGCTCCATGTCCAGCGTTCGCGCATGCGCGATGAAAGCTTCGCCTTGCTCGCGGTTCTTGCCGCGCAGCCAGGCCACCAGATGCATGCCGGCGTGCGAGTCGGCGATCTCGATGCGGTCGCCCGCATGCCGGCGCAGGCCGTCGAGCAGCACCGTGCGGCGTTCCTTCAAGGTTTTCGCGGTGCGCCGCAGGTGCCGCTCGAAGCCGCCGTTGGCCATGAAGTTGGCCAGCGCCGCCTGCTCCACGGTCGGCGCGCCGAAATCGTCCAGCCATTTGGCGATGATGAAATCCGAGCGCAGCTGCGTGGGCATGACGATATAGCCCAGCCGCACCGACGGGAACAGCGCCTTGGAGAAGGTGCCGATGTAGATCACGCGGCCGGCGTCGTCGAGCGAACGCAACGCCGCCAGCGGCTTGGTGTCGTAGCGGAATTCGCCGTCGTAATCGTCTTCGAAGATCCAGCACTTGTGCCGGTGCGCGTATTCCAGCAGCGCCATCCGCCGCGACAGCGACAGCACCGAACCCATCGGGAACTGGTGCGACGGCGACACGCAGACCAGGCGCGGCGGCTTGTTGGGCAGCATGTCCACGCGCAATCCCTGTTCGTCGACCGGGATCGGCGTCAGCCGCGCGCCGTGCACTTTCAGTACGGTGCGTATCGCCGAGTATTGCGGGTCTTCGATGGCGACGTCGGCGCCTTCGTCCAGCAGCACGCGCGCGGTCAGCGCCATCGCCTGCTGGGTGCCGCCGACGATCAGGATGTCGTCGGGCTGCGCCTGCACGCCGCGGCGCCGGCCCAGGTAATCGCACACGGCCGCTCGCAAGGCCGGCAACCCTTGCGCGGTCGGATAGCCCGGCGGCGTGTACAGCGCGGCGTGGGAGAGTTCGCGCGCCCAGGCGCTGGTAAGCGTCGGATTGGTCGACGGCGAGGCGTAGTGGAAGGCGTAGCGCGCCGGCGGCGGACGCTGGCGGAAGAACCGTGCCTGTTCCTGGTACTCGCGCGAGCGGCGGGCATAGGCCGATTGCGGTTCGATCGGCTCGGCCGGCACCGGCGCCGATGCCATGCTCTGCAGCGGCGGGGTGACGTAGCTGCCCGATCCGACGCGGCCGTCGACGAAACCTTCCGCCCGCAGCTGCTCGTAGGCCGCCAGCACGGTGTTGCGCGAAATCCCGAGTTCGCGCGCAAGCAGGCGGGTGGCGGGCAGACGCGCGCCGACGTGGACGCTGCCGGTGTACATCGCCGACTTCAGAGCGCGGGTGAGTTGGCCGTGCAAGGGACCGCTGCCGTCGAGTTCGAGGTACATGGGCCGCTCCGGAGGAATTGGCACCATTCAAATGTACTCAATTGGACCTTTCTAGGGCCAATGTATCGGGCTTAGATGGGGCCAATCGGCGCCCTCACGCCGGGATGCCGCCCTGAACGCCCCCCGCAGCCAACGGAGAAACTTCGTGAATACCGTCCGCGCATTGCACAGCACTTCCGTCCCACCCTGGGCCTGGATCGTACTCGGCGCAGTGACCGCGACCGCGCTGGACCTGGCATTCGCGGCGATCTATTGGGAGACGCTGCATCGCGTCTCGCCGGCGACGATCATGCAGGCGATCGCGGCGTACTGGGGTTGGGGCCGCGAAGCCTATGCCGGCGGCGCGACGACCGCTGCGCTGGGCGCGGGCCTATTTCTGGCCAGGATGCTGGTGCTGGCGGCGATCTACCATGCTGCGGCCCGCCGTTTCGCGGTGCTGATCGAACGTCCCTACACCTGCGGCGCTTTGTTCGGCTTGGCGATCTACCTGAGCAACAAATACATCGTCGTGCCGCTGATCGGTGCGATGCCGCAGACGGCCACCGCCGACAAGGATCTGGCCTGGATGTTCAGTTGCATCCTGGCGCATATGCTGCTGGTCGGCATCCCACTTGCGCTGTTCTCGCGCATGGCATCGCGCGACGAATGAATCGCGCGATGCGGGGGCGAACATTGTTCCCCCTTCTGTAGAACGGTAGAGCGGCTTGCTCGGCTGCTCTTGCCCTTAAATGCCGTCATCCCAGCAAACGCTGGGACCCATGTTGTCCTTGCTCTTAGCCGTCATCCCGGCGAAGGCCGGGATCCAGGCCCGCGTCCTGGCGGCTTGCGCTGCGACTCGCGCCATGGACAAAGGCTTCCGGGCTGCGCCCGGGTCACTTTCTTTGCTGGCCCAAAGAAAGTAACCCAAGAAAGGGCCTGAACTGCGGTGCGATGCGTCGTACCTGAAGTCCGCCAGCGGCCCGGCTTTCGTCGCAGGTGACCTTCTTACGCAGGTACTAGATTTTGATTCGCAGCCTATGGGTGACGTGGCTTTTGCGGATAGGCGCTAGGAGTATTTCTGGTCGATCGCCCCGAATCAAAATGTCGAAGCGACGGAGGAATCACGAGAGCCGGTGAGAAGGGCCAAGAACACGGGGGAGCCCCATCGCCGGGATCCCTTCCAAAGGCCCTTTTTCTTTGGTTACTGTTCTTTTTGGGCCCCACAAAAAGAAAGTCACTCGGCCGCGGTTTGAGCGGACGAAACCTCGGCCTGAAAGGCCGGCAGGTCGCGACAACCCCAAGCAAAGGCAGCGGAGCAAGCTCCGCTCTACAGAGCCAAAGCAAATCTCCCTCGGTCCCTCTTTTCAAAGAGGGGAGACAAGCCGAGGCGCTGGATCTCCGTCTTCGCGGAATGACGGCTATTCGCGTATCCGGCATGTGGCGTACGTGTGCCCGCGTCGCATTCGGCGACCTGCGCGTGTGAGCTATTCCACGCATTCGTGAATTGGTTCCTCTCCACGAAGCGCAAGTGGCTCTGGCTGCGCCGGTCGCGCGTCACTAATTTTTAACGCGTCACGCGACCGGCAAGCGCATCGCGCCGCCCGCATTCGCAAACGCAACTCGCTTGCGGCACGCGGCCACCGAAGCGCCCGCTCGGCCGAATTCCTTCGTGCATGGGCCCGTGACGGCATTGCATACACATCCACCGATTCCGGGGAGAACTTGCGACATGTCACAACATCATCGACAAATATTCCGCCGCAGCGCGCTGGGTCTGGCGCTGGGCCTGTGCTTCACCGGCGGCGTGCAGGCGCAAACCAATACCGCGGGCGCGGTCACCGGCCGCGCCGTCGCCGGCGACACCATTACCATCGAGAACCCGGCCACCGGCTTTTCGCGCACCATCACCGTGGGCGGCGACGGCAGCTATCGCCTGTCGCAAGTTCCGATCGGCCAATACACGGTAACGCGCAAAGGCACGGACGGCTCGACCAGCACCCGCAATGCCAGCGTCAGCGTCGGCACGTCCGCCAACGTGAGCTTCGTCAGCGCCAGCGGCGATGCGCAGACCCTGGACACGGTCACGGTGATCGGCACCGGCGCGATCAACCCGATCGACGTCTCCTCGGTCGAGTCGACCACCATCCTCACCGCCGAACAGATCGCCAAGATCCCGGTGCAACGCGACGCCACCAGCGTAGCGCTGCTGGCGCCGGGTACCGTGCGCGGCGACGCCGCATTCGGCAACCTGGCTTCGTTCGGCGGTTCGTCGGTCGCCGAGAACCAGTACTACGTCAACGGATTCAACATCACCAACACGTTCCAGAACCTCAATTTCGCCCAAATACCGTTCGAAGCTGTCGCCGAACAACAGGTCAAGACCGGCGGCTACGGCGCCGAGTTCGGCCGTTCGCTGGGCGGGGTGATCAACATGATCACCAAGCGCGGCACCAACGAATTCCACGCTGGCGGCAACATCTTTTGGGAACCCGAGGACCTGCGCGAGGACGGGAAATCCGTCTACATGACCGACGGCACCCTGTTCGAGGACAACAGCAAGGACAGCCAGTGGCAGGCGGTGGCTTCGGTGTGGGCCAGCGGCGCCCTGATCAAGGACAAGCTGTTCGCCTACGGCCTGGTGTCGTTCGGACGGCGCGAGAACGAAACGTTCAACAACAACCAGATCCTCACCAACAACAGCGCCAGGACGGAAACGCCGAACTGGTTGCTGAAGATGGACTGGAACGTCACCGACGACCATTTGCTGGAACTGACCGCGTTCTCCGACAAACAGGAAACCGATAGCGACATCTTCCTCAACGACGAAGGCGTGCTCAACCGCAAGGATTTCCTCGGCACGGCCTTCACCGAGCAGGGCGGCGACAACTACGTGCTGAAATACACGGGCTACCTGACCGACAACTTCACCCTGTCGGCATTGGCCGGCCACAGCGTGTTCTCGCGCGCGCAGCGCCTGCGCACGGCGGGCGGGCTCGACGTTTCCTATGGGGGCGACATCAACGTGCCCGCCAGCGGCTGCCCGAACATCGTCGATCTGCGCCCCGGCTACCGCCAAGCCATCGACGGCACGCGCGCCAGCACCTGCAACCTGACCGGCGCCAACATCACCCGCCGCGACGCGGAGGACACCCGCGACCAGTACCGGATCGATGCCGAGTGGCAGCTGGGCGATCACCTGCTGCGCTTCGGCGTGGACGTGGACGATTTCGAGTCGGTCGACGGCGGGTCTTTCGAAGGCGGCCGCATCTTCAGCTACCGGACCGACAACGGCCCCGACGATGAACCCAATACCGGCGACGAGGTCGACTTCGTCCGCGAACAGATCGTCAACCAAGGCGCGGTAGTCAAGGTCGAGCAGAAAGCCTATTACATCCAGGACAGCTGGAACGTCACCGACAACTTCATCGCCTATCTCGGCGCGCGCTGGGACAGCTTCGAGAACCTCAACGGGCAGGGACAGAGCTACGTCGAGATCAAGGACCAATTCGGTCCGCGCCTGGGCTTTTCGTGGGACGTGAACGGCGATTCCACTTTCAAGGTGTTCGGCAATGCCGGCCGCTACGCGCTGCCGCTGACGGCGACCGTGGCCGTGCGAGGCGCGAGCGCTTCGTTGTTCACGCGCCAGGAATTCTTCTACACCGGGTTCGATCCTGTGACCGGCGCGCCGACCGGCATGACCGACATCTCCGACGGCTCGGCGCCCGGCGAGCGCGGGCCGACCAGTTCTTTCCGCTACGTCAACGGCGAATTCGGCACCGCCAAGAATCCGCAGACGATCGCGGCGAAGAACCTGGATCCGATGTACCAGGACGAGTACATCCTGGGCTTCCAGAAAGCGTTGAACGACAATTTCGCGATCGGCATCCGCGCCATCTTCCGCGACCTGAAGGCCGCGATCGACGACAACTGCGACTACACCGCCATCCTGACCACCGAAGGCTTCGAACAGCAGGACGACGGCCGCTGGCTGGGCCCGGACGGACGATTCGCCGCGCTTCCGAATTCCGGCTTCCCCTATTGCCGCATCTTCAATCCCGGCGCGGACGCGGTGTTCCTGACCGATCTGTACGGCGACGGCAACCTGAAGGAAACCACGGTGCCCGGCGCGTTGCTCAGCCCGAAGGCCAAGCGCACGTACTCCGCCTTGGAGATCTTCTTCGACGGCAAGTGGGACAAGCTGTTCTTGCAAGGCTCGTACACCTACGCCAAGAGCAAAGGCAACACCGAAGGCGGCGTCAAATCGGATATCGGCCAGGCCGACACCAATGTCACGCAGGACTTCGACTACAAGGAGCTTGCGGTCGACAGCTACGGTTACCTGCCCAACGACCGGCGCCACAGCCTGAAGCTGTTCGGCAACTACGAGATCACCGACGAATGGTCGGTGGGCGCGAACCTGATCGTGCAGTCCGGCCGCCCGAAGAACTGCCTGGGCGTGCTGTCGCCTTGGCCCAGCCCGACCGGCACGCACCCATACGGTTCGTCGTTCTTCCGTTGCAACGGCGTCCCGACGCCGCGCGGCACGGAAGGCCGCCTGCCGTGGACGCGCACGTTCGACTTGAATGTGGCCTATCGTCCGAACTTCGCCGAAGGGCTGCAGTTCAAGGTAGACATTTTCAATGTCTTCAACTCGCGCGAGGTGACCTCGGTGAACGAGCAGGTCGAGGACGCTTCTTCCGGCGCGCGCCTGGATCTGGCTTTCCTGCCGCTGTCGTTCCAAGCGCCGCGGACGGTCCGCTTCATGGTGCAGTACGACTTCTGATCGAGGAAAGAGAAGAGCATCATTCATGATGCCATTGTGGTAACCCCCGGACCTCCCGCAGCCGACCGACCTGTCGGCTGCGGGGCTTTTTTGCCGCGGCGGGGTTGGTATCCTCGCCACCGGCCGCAACCCCGCCTGGAGAATTGCGATGAACGCCGACGTACTGCCCCGCGCCGGATCGCGAGGCCCGCTGTCCGCATTGCTGATGGGCGGAATCGTCCTGGGCACGCTCGATATCGCCTTCGCATACGCCTTCTGGATTTCCAAGGGCGCGACCGTCGCGGGAATCTTCCGCTCCATCGCTGCCGGCGTGCTCGGCGACGCGAGCCGGCAGGGCGGCGCCGCCGCGGCGTGGCTCGGCGCCGGGCTGCATTACTTCATCGCCACGATGATGGTGGCCGCGTATTACCTGGCTGCGCGCACGTATCCCGCCTTGGTCCAGCGGCCGGTCGCGTTCGGCTTGCCCTATGGCCTGGTGCTGTACGCGGCGATGAATTTCGTGGTGTTGCCGCTGTCCGCCGCGGGCATGGCCAAGTTCGACAACGCGGCGTGGATCGCCAGCAGCATCTTCATGCATGCGGTGTTCGGCGTCATCTGCGCCGTATTCGCGCGCAAGGCGCTGGCCGCGAGGTGATGCGCCCGGACGCGATGCGCCTGCCTTCGCGCTCCCACCACTTTAGATAGCGGACGCCGCCATGAACCGACTGGGCACTACCGGACGATGGGTTTTCGCGTTGGGCATCGCCGCCATCGGCGCGGTGAGCCTGCTGTTCGGCCAATACGTATCCGCGCTGCAACCGTTGCCCGAGGATCTGCCTGGCCGTGCGGCGATCGCCTTCGCCGGCGGCGCGTCGCTGTTGCTGTGCGGAGCGGGCCTGGCATTCGCCAAAACAGCGCGCGCGGCGGCTCTCGCGCTCGCCTTCCTGCTGCTGGGCGCCTGCCTGGCGATCCATCTGCCGATATTGCTTGCCGGCGTGCGCAACGGCACTTCCTGGGTTCGCCTGTTCGAACCGCTGGCTCTCGCCGGAGCGGCATTGATCGTCGCCGCAAGCCTGCGCGCGACCGCCGTTTCTGCGCGGACGATCGCGATCGGGCGTTGGCTGTTCGCCGTCTCGTTGCCGGTGTTCGCGGCCACCCACTTCATCTATGCCGAATTCGTCGCATCGCTGATACCGGCCTGGATTCCGGCGCGATTGTTCTGGGCCTATTTCACCGGCGCTGCGCACCTCTTCGCCGGATTGGCGATCATGAGCAACGTGCTGGCGCGGCTGGCGGCGACGCTGGCCGGCGCCATGTACGGCTCGTGGGCCGTGATCCTGCACCTGCCGCGGGTCATGGCCGACACCGGCAACCAGGGCGAAATCACCAGCCTGTTCATGGCGGTGGCGTTATGCGGAGCCGCCTGGGTGATCGCCGGCAGCGCCGGCGAGCGCGAAGCGGCATGGCCGGCGCGCTCGAACGCCTGAGCTTTTTCCGAAACGCCTTCGGCTGCGCGCGAATGGCTCCCGCGCGATCCGGGAAAGTGGCGCTGGAGACATTCGCCGCACTGGCTTAGCTTCGGCGCATCGCGCCGTGCGCTTCGGCAACCCTTGCGCCGATCCGCCGGCGAGAACGTTTTCCGCCAAAAGCCACGCACGGCCGGCGTCCGGCTCGCGCGCTTCCCACCCGCGCAGGAGAGCACCATGAGAAACGCCAGCCTCAGCTTGATCGCACTATCCGCCCTAGCCGCGCCGCTGTCGGCGAGCGCCGACGGCGCGCACTGCAAACGCGTCCGCGCCGATCTGGTGGAAGTGTCCGCGACCGCCGGCTGCAAGCCCGGGCACGCGTCGTGCTTCCTGGGCGAAGTGGACGGCAACAACGGCCTCAACGGCACCACGTACTTCAAAAGCGACAGCGGCGGCACGCCGCCGTCGGGGTCGCCCAATTCGTTTCCCTACAGCGGGCCGTTCGAATACCACACCGGCAAGGGCAGCCTGTTCATGCGCGAAACCGGCATCACCGTGCCCGGCGCGGTGACCGCGCACCAGGCGATCGTGGAAGGCACCGGCGATTACGCCGGCGCGACCGGCTATTTCTTCGTCAGCGGCTTGCGTGCCAGCGGCGTCATCACCACCGAGGTCACAGGCGAAATCTGCTATCCGCGCGGACACTGAGCCGCGCAAACGGACGGCGGGGCTTAGTGCCCGCCGTCCAACGCCTTGAGCTCGCTCACCAGCGCCGCGGCCATCTCGGCGCCGTCGCCGTACAGCATGCGCGTGTTGTCGGCGTAGAACAGCGCATTTTCGATGCCGGCGAAACCGGTGCCCTTGCCGCGCTTGATGACGATGGTGTTCTTGGAATCGACCACGTCCAGGATCGGCATGCCGTAGATCGGGCTGGCCGGATCGGTCTTGGCGACGGGATTGACCACGTCGTTGGCGCCGATCACCAGGCTGACGTCGGTGGCGGCGAATTCCGGATTGATGTCGTCCATGTCGGCGATCAGGTCGTAAGGCACGCCCGCCTCGGCCAGCAGCACGTTCATGTGCCCGGGCATGCGGCCGGCGACCGGATGGATCGCGAATTTCACTTTCACGCCGCGCTCGATCAGTTTCTGCGTCAGTTCCCAGATCTTGTGCTGCGCCTGCGCCACCGCCATGCCGTAACCGGGCACGATCACCACGCGCTCGGCGTAGGCCATCATCGCGGCCACGTCGCCGGCCTCGATCGGCTTCTGCGCGCCGGTGATCTCCTGCATTTCGCCGCCGCCGCCGAAATTCGAGAACAGCACGCTCTTGATCGAGCGGTTCATGGCCTTGGCCATCAGCTGGGTCAGCAGCGTACCGGCCGCGCCGACCATCATGCCGGCGATGATCAGCGCCTCGTTCTGCAGCACATAACCTTCGAAAGCCACCGCCAGGCCGGTCAGCGCGTTGTACAGCGAGATCACCACGGGCATGTCGGCGCCGCCGATCGGCAGCGTCATCAGCACGCCGAGCGCGAGCGCGCAGATGAAGAACGCGATGATCGTCGGCACGCCCAGCGAATGGATCACCAGGCCGCCGAGCGCGACCGCGGCCATCGCCACCGCCGCGTTGAAGTATTGCTGGCCCGGAAAGGTGTAGCGCTTGTCCATGCGGCCGTCGAGCTTGGCCCAGGCGATGATCGAACCGGATAGCGACACGGCGCCGATCAGAGCGCCGACGACCGCGAGCACCAAGACCATGGTCGACGGGCCCTGCGACGGCAAAGACGCCTGCGACTCGCCGCTCATGCGCAACAATTCGACGGCACCGATCGCCGCCGCCGACCCGCCGCCCATGCCGTTGTACAGCGCCACCATCTGCGGCATGTCGGTGATGGCGACCTTCTTGCCCGAGATCCACGCCGCGGCGGTGCCGATGACCAATGCGGTGGCGATCAGCGGCAGGTTGTGCAACCCCGGCAGCAGGAAGGTCGCGAAAGTGGCGATCAGCATGCCCGCGCCGGCCCACTGGATGCCGCTGCGTGCGGTCTTGGGCGAGGCCATGCGCTGCAGGCCCAGCAGGAACAGCGTAGCGGCGACCAGATAGCTCGTTTTCACCAGCAGCGGCAGCCAATCCATCACTTGGCCTCCGGCTTCTTGGAGGACTTGAACATCTCCAGCATCCGCTCGGTGACGACATAACCGCCAGCCGCGTTGCCCGCGCCCAGCAGCACCGCGACGAAGCCGATCGCCTTCTCCAACGTGGTGTCCGCGTGTCCCAGCACCACCATCGCACCGATCAGCACGATGCCGTGGATGAAGTTGCTGCCCGACATCAGCGGCGTGTGCAGGATCACCGGCACCCGCGAAATGATCACGTGGCCGGCGATCGCCGCCAGCATGAAGATGTACAGCGCCACAAAGCCGTCGCTCATCGTCGTCTCCCTACCCCGGTCCTCGGCATCATAACCGGGCCGTGAATCCGCCGGTCGCCCTGTCAACCGCAGCCTTGGCCCGGCGTTTCCATCCTCGCAGGCCTGCCCCACCCTGACCGAGAGCAAGGAGAGACCATGAAGACCCTGTTGCTGACCGTCCCGCTGCTGTTGCTTGCGGGCGCCGCGAGCGCCGGCGCCGCCGTGGCAGGCGACTTCGGCGACCGCGTGCAGAACCGCATGGACAACCGCGGCGACCGCATCGACAACCGCCTGGACCACCGTGGCAGCCGCATCGACAATCGGCTGGATCGCCGTTCCGAGCACCAGGAAAACCTGGGCCACGAGCGCCGCGCGATCCACCTGGACAACCGCGGCGACCGCATCGGCAACCGCCTGGATCGCCGTGGCGACATGGCCGACAACCGGCTGGACCGCCGCGGCGAGCGCTACGACCGGCGCTGGGACAGGCGGCATTGAGGCCGGCGGACGTAAGCTTGCCTAGGTGAATGCCGATGTCGGCCAAGTGTCCCTCGCTACGACCGCGTCCATCGCGGCGACGCCTTCCGCTGCGCCGATCGAACGCGTTTCGGGCGAATCGGCTTCGATCGAGCCGGCTTCGATCGAGCCGGCTTCGATCGAGCCGGCTTCGATCGAGCCGGCTTCGATCGAGCAATTCCTGGCCGGCATCGGCAACCGCGCCTTCCGTTTCGCCGAACTCGGGCTGCGCCACCGCGACGACGCGCTGGACGCGGTGCAGGACGCGATGATGAAGATGCTGGCCTATCGCGAGCGCCCGGCGGCGGAATGGACGCCGTTGTTCTGGAGCATCCTGCGCAGCCGCATCGTCGACGCGCAGCGGCGGCGCACGTTCCGGCTGCGCTGGCTGTCGCCGCAAGAGCCGCGCGACGACGACGGCGCGATCGATTGGGCCGACGAAGGGCCGGATCCGCAACGCGCCCACGACGGGCGCGAGGCCTACGGCAAACTCGCGCAAGCTTTGCGGGAGCTGCCGCGCCGGCAGCGCGAGGCGTTCAGCTTGCGCGTGCTGGAGGAATTGAACGTGGCCGACACGGCCAAAGCGATGGGCTGCACCGAGGGCTCGGTGAAAACCCACCTGTCGCGGGCCCGCGAGGCGTTGCAGAAACAACTGGAAGACTGGCGATGAGCGATATCCGAAACAAAGAAGACGCCTTCGATGCCGCGATGCGCGAACGCTATCGCGTGGCCGCCGGCAGCACATCCGTAGCCACGCGCGCGCGGCTGCGACAGGCAAGGCATGCGGCCGCAGCCGGCGAAACGCGCAGGCACGGGTTCTCGTGGCCGCTGCTGTTCGGTGGCGCCGCGGCCGCGGTGTTCGCGATCGCTTTCGGCCTGGGCCTGCGCAAGGAAGCGGCGCTGCCCGCACCCGAAATCGCCGCGTCGGCAGCGTCGGCGGCCGATGACTACGAAACCGCGTCGGCGCTGGAACAGGATCCCGATTTCTATGCCTGGCTCGGTTCGCCCGATGCCGAACTGGTAGCGGTGGAGTAATGGCGATGACGAACAAAGCATATTGGCTGGCGGCAGCGCTCGCACTGGCCGGCCTGGCGAGCGCCGCGCAAGCGCAAGACAGGACGCAATCGATCCCGCTGCCGGCCTGGGAGCAACTGACCCCGGCCCAGCGCGACGAACTGATCGCACCGATGCGCGAACGCTGGAACCGTTCGCCCGAAGATCGGCAGCGCATGTACGACCACGCCAAACGCTGGCGGAGCATGAGCCCGGACGAGCGCCGCGAAGCACGCAAGGGCATGCACCGCTGGGAGAAGATGGATCCGGCCAGGCGCGAACAAGCGCGTGCACTGTTCGAACGCATGCGCACGATGAGTCCCGAGGAGCGCAAGGCCCTACGCGACCAGTGGCATGCGATGACGCCCGAGCAGCGTCAGCAGTGGATCGACAAGAATCCAGCCCGAAAGCCTTAAGCCCGTCACTCCCGCGAAGACGGAACTGCGGAGGCCGAAGGCCGTAGCGAACCTCTGCGTCAGCGGATGGCCCCGAGGGCGAGCGAAGCGAGTAATCCAGCGCCGTGCCCCTGATGCTCTTGCTTTTCGTAGGTGCGAATTCATTCGCACGCTTTTCGGCGTATCAAGAGCGTGCGAATGAATTCGCACCTACATTTGTAGAGCGGAGCTTGCTCCGCTGCCTTCGCTGTTGGGTTCTGGCGATCTGCCGGCCTTCCAGGCCGGGGTTTCGTCCGCTAAAACCGCGGCCGAGTGACTTTCTTTTTGTGGGGCCCAAAAAGAGAAGTAACCAAAGAAAAAGGGCCTTTGGAAGGATCCCGGCGATGGGGCTCCCCCGTATTCTTGGCCATCACTCGCCAGCGCTCGGGATTCCTCCGTCGCTTCGATATTCAGATCCGAGGCGATCGGCCCGAACGCCTCCTTAGCGCCAATCCGCAAAAGACACGTCACCCATACGCTACGAATCAAAATCTAGTGCCTGCGTAAGAAGGTCAGCCACGACGAAAGCAGGTCCGCTGGCGGACTTTCAGGCGCGACGCATCGCACCGCAGTTCAGGCCCTTTCTTGGGTTACTTTCTTTGGGCCAGCAAAGAAAGTGACCCGCGCGCAGCGCGGAAGCCTTTATCCATGGCGCGAGTCGCAGCGCACCTGCGAGGACGCGGGCCTGGGTCCCGGCCTTCGCCGGGATGACGGCTTAAGGGCGAGAGCAAGATGGGTCCCAGCGTTCGCTGGGATGACGGCATGAGAGCGAGCGACTTAAGAGCAAGCGACTTAAGAGCAAGAGCAGCGGAGCAAGCCCCGCTCTACAAAGACGGAGCAAGAGCAGCGGAGCGGCTCCATGGATGACGGGTTTTTACGAGCGGATTAAGCCGCAGGCCGCTCCGGCCAAACCGTCTTGGCCAACAGTTCGTCGCCCCAGTCGAACGCGATCGCGCCGTCCTTGACGAACAAGCTGACGAAATTGAACAGGTTGCGCGCATACATCTCGCTTGCGTGCATGGCGCCGCTGCTGGCCAAGTTCAAAGGCCCGGCGATGGTGACGCCGCCCTGCTCGACGGTTTCGCCGGGCCGGGTGAGCTCGCAATTGCCGCCGGTTTCCGCGGCCAGGTCCACTAGCACGCTGCCCGGCTTCATGCCCGCGACCATCGCCGCACTGACGATCTTCGGCGCCGGACGTCCAGGCACCGCGGCGGTGCAGACGATCACGTCGATGTTCTTGATGTGCTCGCCCAGACGACGCTGCTGTTCGGCGCGCTCCTCGTCGGTGAGCTGGCGCGCATAACCGCCCTCGCCCGCGGCGCTGACGCCCAGGTCCAGGAATTTGCCGCCCAGCGACTCGATCTGCTCGCGCACTTCCGGACGCACGTCGAAGCCCTCGACTTGCGCACCGAGGCGCTTGGCGGTCGCGATGGCCTGCAGGCCGGCCACGCCGGCGCCGATCACCAGCAGTTTCGAAGGACGGATAGTGCCGGCGGCGGTCGTCAGCATCGGGAAGAAACGCGGCGCCAGCTGCGCCGCGATCAGCACGGCCTTGTAACCGGCCATGCCGGCCTGCGAGCTCAGCACGTCCATGGCCTGCGCGCGCGTGGTGCGCGGCAGCTTCTCCAACGGAAAGGCCACGATCTGGCGCGACTGCAGCGCCGCGGCGCGGGCTTCGTCCGCCTGCGGCTGCAGCATGCCCACCAGCGCGGCGCCCGGCTTGAGCGTGCCGATCGCCGCGGCGTCGGGCGGCTGCACGCAAAGCACCAGATCGGCGCCGCCGTAGGCGGCGGCGCGGTCGGCGACGATCTGCGCGCCTGCATCCGCATAGGCCTGGTCGGTGAAATGCGCGCCAGTGCCGGCGCCGCGTTCGACGTGCACCATGGCGCCGGCCGCGATCAGCTTCTTGCAGGTTTCCGGCGTGGCCGCAACGCGCTTCTCGCCCGGCGCCGTTTCGCGCGCAACGCCTATGGTGACTGCCATGCCTGCCCCGCCGCGGTGGATAGTCGGGCAATCCTAGCAAAAGCGCCGACTGACGGAGCTGCGGGTCTTTGGCCGCGGCTAGTGGGTCAACAAATAAAAGGCCCGACGGGCTCAGAACCGATCGGACGGCCGGCAGGTGGCGACGTCAACCGCATGATCAAGATGGGTCCCAGCTTTCGCTGGGATGACGGTTCAAAGGCGCTGGATCCCGGCGTACGCCGGGATGACGAATCGAGAAGTATCCGCCGCCGCAACGCGTTGCGCGAATGCTGCGTTCAAGCCGCGCGCTGGAGGTGCTTCCAGACCTGTTTCATCGCCCCTTCGAACGGCGCGTCCGGCAAACCCACGATCAACCGGCCGGCTTGCGCCAGCAACGCCAGTTGTTCGGCCGTAGCGACCAGCTCTCGCACGCCGCGGCGGTTGACGATCAGGAAACGCGACGTCAACGGACTGATCCATGCGACTTTCAGCGCACGCTCGAAACCTTCGTCGTCGATCAGCCGCACCCAGTCGCCGAGCGACAGGCGGCGCATCGCGGACAAGGCGTCCTGGTTGACCTGGCGCTGCGAGGTATTGTCGATCAGCCGCAGTGCGGGCTCCGCTTCGACCGTTTCCAAGGCCGGCACCGGCACAGGCGTCACGACCGAGCGCGGCACGTCCGGCCACGCCAGCGCACGCACCAGGCGCGCGATCGCCTCGTCCGCGGCGCTCGCATCCAGGCCCGAACTGGCCAGGCAGTCGCGCAGCAGCGGCATCAGCAGCAGCAGGCGGTCGGCGATCACCGCGCCCTGCGCCGAGCCGGCGGCGATGTCGATCTCCACCAGCGCCTGCCCCAGATTCATCGCCCCGATATGGCGCGCCGAATCGACGCCATCGCGCAGCAGCGTCTGCACCACATGATGCTGCCAGTGCTCGCTCATGAACTGCCGCACCGGCGCGGTGAGCTTGTAGTCGCGCACGCACTGCGCCAGGGCTTCGGCGGCGTCCTGGCGCGCCTGCATCAGGCGCTCGCGGCCGAAAGCCGCTTCGGCGGCGCGGCGCTCGGCCAGCTCGATGCGGCGCCGCTGCTGCACCACCAGTTCGTTCAATTCGGAAGCGGCCAGCTCGAAGACGCTCAGGTCTTCCTGATATTCGGCGATGACGCGCTCGACCGCTTGCTGCGCCTTGTCGAGCAGTTCGCGATCGTGCGGACTGGCGCCGCGATTGCTCTCGCAGGCCTCGGTCAGCACGTCCAACAAGCGGCGTGCCGGATGCAGCGGCTGCACGAACAGGCTGTCGTCGTGCAGCGCCAGCTTGAGATACGGCAGCACCAGGCGGCCGAGCAGGCCGCGGCCTTCTTCCCACAAACGGTGCACGTCGCAGATCGCTTCGAACAGCAGGCCGATCAGGTCGATCGCATCCTGTTCTTCCGGGCTCAGGCTGGTGTATTGCGGGTCCAGGCCGAGCTTGCGCGCGCCTTCCAGCATTTCTTCGCGCAGCGCCGCCTGCAGGCGGCCGCCGCCATGCGCCAACGCTTCGGCGAATTGGCTGGTGTCTTCGCCCTGCAACAGGCTCGCGACGCTGCGCAACTCGTCGGTGCGCAACGGCCGGCGTTGCGCGTTGGGCAACGCGTCCATCCCGGCCGTGCGCGGCAATGTGGCATGCGTCGCCATACCCGCCTGCTGCCGCCAGTGATGCAACTGCTCGCGCAGCAGGCCCAGTTCGCGCACCAGTTGTTCCGAGGCCACGCCGAGCTGGGCAGGACCGGCGCCCGATGCGGGGCCGGCCGGGGCACCGCCGCCCGCATAGCCAGAAGGCGCGGCGCCCGGATAGCCGGCAGGCGCTGCACCCGTGTAACCGGCAGGCGCGTCCGCGCGCGGCGCGACTTGTTCCCACATCGCCTCGGCGGGCGCCGCGGGCGCGGGCGCCGCGACCGGGCGCGAAACCGGCGCGGCGACGAACAGCCCGTAACCGGCCGCGCCCAGCTGGGTATCGACCTGGGTGTAGAAAGCATCGAGCACATGGCTCAATTCGACCTGGTACTGCTTGAACAGCAACTCGCGCAGGCCGTCCGGCACGGCCTGGCCCTGCAGCATCTTGACCAGCAGCTCGGACAGCGTTTCCGGGTCGATCGGCTGCTTGGTATCGCTGACGCCCAGCGACCGCACCAGTGTGGAGAAGCGCGCTTCGGCGCCCAGCAGCGAACGCGCATGCCGCGCCCTGAGCGTAGCGGCGATGCGCTGCGCATCCAGGTGCTGGCCCAGTTCTTCCTCGCTGAGCAGGCTCAGCGCGGTGCGGCCGTACTCGGAGGCGCTGGGCGTAAGCAATTGGTCGAAGCTGTCCGCCAGCAGCTGCCGGTAGCGCATCACCAGCGCCGCCTCGCGCTGCTTGAGCATGCCCAGCGCTTCCTGGTCGGCGCGGCGGGTGCCGGGCGCCTCCAGTTCGATTTCGTGCAGCGCCAGTTCGATCGGCCGCAGCAGGCCGCGGGTGATCCCGCCCAACTGGTCGAGCGCAGTGCGCTTGAGGCTTTCGACCAGGAACGTCGGGGCCTGCCGGGAAGCATGCACCGAAGCGCCTGAGCCGAATTTGTCCAGGGGCAAGGTCATTGGGGGATTCTTCTTACGCGGAGCATCCGTCGTCCGCGTTACGATAATGCCCTATTCCATAGCTAACGTGTCTGTGACGGGTATCGCAAGGTGAATAAAGAAACGCTGGCCGCCCTCGACGCGCGCCGATCGGTCCCGGCCAAGCAGCTCGACGCCCCCGGTCCGGACCACGACACCTTGCTGCGGATGCTGCAGTCGGCCTGCCGTGTGCCCGACCACGGCAAGCGGGTGCCGTTCCGGTTCCTGAGGATCGCCGGGGACGATCGGGCGGCCCTGGGCGAAATACTCGTCGCACGGACGCGTGAGCGGGATCCCGGCGCCGGAGACGCGGCCATCGAGAAGGATCGCGGCCGTTTCTCGCACGCGCCGGTAATCGTGGCGGTGGTCGCCAGGCTCGGTCCCGACGAGAAAATTCCTGAACAGGAACGCTTGCTTTCGGCCGGCTGCGTCTGTTTTGCCCTGCTGCAGGCGGCGCAGGCGCTGGGTTACGGCGCGCAATGGCTGACCGGGTGGCCAGCCTACGATCCGGCGATCCTGCAGGTCCTGGGCCTGGACGCGGACGAAAAGATCGCCGGTTTCATCCACATCGGCACGCCCAGGCTGGAAGCGCCGGAGCGCGAGCGTCCCGACCCGCAGGACCTGCTCAGCGACTGGACCGCGGAATGAACGGCGCGCGGCCGACGCTGTATCTGGTCGACGCCAGCCTGTACGTCTTCCGCGCCTGGCATTCGATGCCCGACGAGTGGCACGACGCCGACGGTTGGCCGCTCAATGCCGTGCACGGCTTCGCCCGCTTCGTGCTGGAGCTGCTGGAACGCGAGCGGCCGCAGCACATCGTGGTGGCCTTCGACGAAGCGCTCGATTCCTGTTTCCGCAACGAGCTTTATCCCGCCTACAAGGCCAACCGCGAACCGGCGCCGGAAGAACTCAAGCGCCAGTTCGCCCATTGCAAGGCGGTCTGCGCCGCATTGGGGCTGGCGACGCTGGCGCATCCCGAATACGAAGCGGACGATTTGATCGGCAGCGCGCTGCACAGCATGCGCGGACAAGGCTTCCGCGGCGTGATCGTGTCTGCGGACAAGGACTTGTCGCAATTGCTCGGCGAGCACGACGAGCAGTTCGATTTCGGCAAGGGGCTGCGTTGGGGCATGGCCGGCGTCAAGGCGCGGCACGGCGTGGATGCGCACCAGATCGCCGATTACCTGGCGCTGGCCGGCGACGCCATCGACAATATTCCCGGCGTCACCGGTATCGGCAGCAAGACGGCCGCGGTGTTGCTGGCGCATTTCGGCAACCTGGATGCGATGCTGGATCGGGTCGAAGAAATCCCTTACCTGCGCATCCGCGGCGCTGCGCAGCTGGCGGTGAAATTGCGCGCCCAGCGCGAACAGGCGCTGCTGTACCGGCGCCTGTCGACCATCGCGCTGGATGCGCCGCTGGGCGAAGCGGTCTCTTTCGCGCGCCGAACGACCGACGCCGCGATCGTGACGGCCTTGTGCGACAACCTGCGCTTCGGCCCGCTCACCCGGCGCCGGTTCCAGGCCGCGGCGGGGCTGGCGGTCGCGTTGTCATCGTCGCCGTCGTAGCATCGGGGCATGGGCGAAGACGTCGAACTTCTTTATCAGGGCGACTGGCTGCGGCTGGTCAAGCGCGGCCATTGGGAATCCTGCGAGCGCACGCACGGCCAGGGCATGGCGGTGATCGTGATCGCGGTGACGCCGGACGACGAGGTGTTGTTCGTCGAACAGTACCGCGTGCCGCTGGGCGCGAAGACCATCGAGATGCCGGCCGGGCTGGTCGGCGACGACCATGCGCACGACACGCTGGAAGCGGCCGCGCGCCGCGAAATCGTCGAGGAAACCGGTTGGGAAGCCGGCAAGATCGAAGTCCTGCTGATCGGCCCCACCTCGTCGGGCATGAGCAACGAGCGCATCGCCTTCGTCCGCGCGCGCGAGCTGAGAAAAGTAGGCGCCGGCGGCGGCGTGGGCAACGAGGACATCACCGTGCACACCGTGCCGCGCCTCGAGGCGCCGGCTTGGCTGATGCAGAAATACCGCGAAGGTTACGAGCTCGATCTCAAGCTCTGGGCCGGCCTGTGGATGATCGAACACAATCCGGACGGCAGCCGCGCCGACGAAGAGCCGTTGATCGTCTAGACCGCCGCTTTGCTCTGTAGAGCGGAGCTTGCTCCGCTGCTTTTGCCCTTGAGCCGTTTGCTCTTGAGCTGTCCGCTCTTAAGCCGTTCGCTCTTAAGCCGTTCGCTCTTAAGCCGTTCGCTCTCAAGCCGTTCGCTCTTTGGCCGTTAGCTCTTTGGCCGTTAGCTCTATGCCGTCATCCCAGCGAACGCTGGGACCCATGTTGCTTTTGCTGTTGCCCCTAAGCCGTCATCCCGGCGCAGGCCGGGATCCAGGCCCGCGTCCTCGCCGCTTGCGCTGCGGCTCGCGCCATGGACAAAGGCTTCCGGGCTGCGCGCGGGTCACTTTCTTTGTTGGCCCAAAGAAAGTAACCCAAGAAAGGGCCTGAACTGCGGTGCGATGCGTCGCAACTAAAAGCCCGCCAGCGGCCTAAGCTTTCGTCGTGGGTGACCTTCTTACGCAGGTACTAGATTTTGATTCGCAGCCTATGGGTGACATGGCTTTTGCGGAGTTCGCTAAGGAGTCGTTCTGATCGATCGCCCCGGATCCAAATGTCGAAGCGACGGAGGAATCCCGAGGGCTAGCGAGCGGTGGCCAAGAGCACGAGGTAACCCCACCGCCGGGATCCCTTCCAAAGGCCCTTTTTCTTTGGTTACTGTTCTTTTTGGGCCCATCAAAAAGAAAGTAACTCGGCCGCGGTTTTAGCGGACGAAACCCCGGCCGGGACGGCCGGCAGGTCGCGAGAACCCACAAGCCAAGGCAGCGGAGCAAGCTCCTTTCTACAAAACCGTCTGTTCCCGATGCGACGGTGTGTGTCAGGCTTTTTTCAGGAACTCGGTTCTGAGCACAAGGCCCTTCACTTTTTCGGCGTTGCACTCGATAAGCGCTTCGTCGTCGGTCAGGCGGATGTTCTTGATCAGCGTTCCGCGCTTCAGGGTGACCGATGTGCCCTTCACTTTCAGGTCCTTGATCAGCGTGACCGAGTCGCCTTCATCGAGAATCGTGCCGTTGCTGTCTTTCGGCTTGGCGGTTTCGTCGGTCATTTCCGTCTCCTGATCGCGGTCATGCGAAGCTATCGGTTGCGCGCACCAGCGCGTCGACATTCTCGGCTTCGAACGCCGAATGGCCCGAAGCGGGCGTGATCTCCAGCTTCGATTTCGGCCAGGCTTTGTGCAGCTCCCACGCGTTCTGGATCGGGCAGACCACATCGTAGCGGCCATGGACGATCACGCCGGGAATGCCGGCGATCCTGTGCGCATCGCGCAGCAACTGGTCTTCGGCTTCGAAAAAGCCGCCATTGACGAAATAATGGTTCTCGATGCGGGCGAAAGCGAGCGCGAACCGCGCGTCCTCATGGCCGCTGACGAAATCGCCGTCCACATGCAGGAAGCTGGTCGCGCCTTCCCATACGCTCCAGGCGCGCGCGGCGGACAGGCGCACCGCCTCGTCCTCGCTGGTCAGGCGGCGATGGAACGCGGAAATAAGATCGTGGCGTTCGACCGGCGGGATCGCGGCCAGATAGTGCTCCCACGCATCTGGAAACAGCCGCGACGCGCCTTCCTGATAGAACCACTCCAGCTCCCATCGCCGCAGCATGAAGATGCCGCGCAGCACCAACTCGGTCGCGCGCTGCGGATGTGCCTGCGCGTAGGCCAGCGCCAGCGTCGAACCCCAGGAACCGCCGAACACCTGCCACCGCTCGATGCCGAGCTTGCTGCGCAGCTTTTCGATGTCGCCGACCAGGTCCCACGTCGTGTTGTTCACCAGATCCGCATGCGGCGTGGAACGGCCGCTGCCGCGCTGGTCGAACAGCACGATCCTGTACTTCTCGGGGTCGTGGAAACGGCGCATCTTGGGACTGCAACCGGCGCCGGGGCCGCCGTGCAGCAGCACGACTGGCTTGCCGTCCGGATTGCCGCATTGTTCGTAGTAAAGCGTATGGCGGTCGTCGACCTTCAGCGTACCGCTGTCGTAGGGTTCGATGTCCGGGTAAAGATCGCGCATGGGCCTGTCCGCAACGTGTAGGGCGCTAGTTTAGCCCGCAGACCTGCTTTTCGTAGGAGCGGCTTTAGCCGCGAGCTTTCACCCACCCACGTACGAACCGAAGAGCTCGCGGCTAAAGCCGCTCCTACAAGGCGGTTAGGACCAGCGGCCGAGAGTCACGCGGTCGCGGCTTTCCAGATCGCGCTCGGTGGCGACATCGACGAAGCCCGCGAGCCGCAACAGGCCGCGCACCGCCTCGCCCTGCTCCCAGCCATGCTCGAGCAGCAGCCAGCCGCCGGGCAGCAGATGCGCGGGCGCAGCACGGACGATGGTGCGGATCGCGTCGAGCCCGTCGCTGCCCGACGCCAGCGCGCTTTCCGGTTCGAAGCGCAGATCGCCCTGCCGCAGGTGCGGGTCGCCGGCGGCGATGTACGGCGGATTGCTGGCGATCAGGTCGAAACGCTCGCCGGCCAGCGGCGACAGCCAGTCGCCGTGGCGGAATTCGACATTGCGGATCCCGTGCGCGCGCGCGTTCGCGCGAGCCACGGCCAGCGCCGCTTCGCTGGCGTCGGTAGCCACTACGCTGGCTTGCGGCCGTTCGCTTGCGATGGCCAGGGCGATCGCGCCGCTGCCGGTGCCGAGGTCGGCCACGCGCACGGAACGATCGGCGGGGATGCGCACCGCCGCCTGCTCCACCAGCAATTCGGTTTCGGGGCGCGGGATGAGCACCGCCGGCGTCGTTTCGAGGTCCAAAGTCCAGAACCCGCGTCGGCCGAGCAGATAAGCGACCGGCTCGCCCTGCTCGCGGCGGGCGATCAGCGATTCGAAACGGGACGCCGCGTCGGCAGGCACCGGATCGGCGGCATGCGCGAACAGCCAAGCGCGGTCGCGGCGCTGCAATGCATGCAGCAACAGCAGCTCCGCATCCTCGGCCGCGATGCGTCCGCGCGCAGCGCGCAGCGCATGCTCGAGCGTGGGTGCGGTGCCGGCCATCGGACTATCTTAACGGCATGCGGCTCGCCTGCCGTCGCCTGCTCTTCGTAGGAGCGGCTTCAGCCGCGAGCTTTCCTCGCACGCTCGCGCGAGCTGCGAGAAAGAGCTCGCGGCTGAAGCCGCTCCCACAAAGCCGCTCCTACAAAAGCCATGGAACAAGGAGAAGCCGCGGCCAAGGCTCGCCGACGACGAGGGCGGCGAGCCCGGCCGACGGCGTCATTTCTTGGCGAATGTCAGCGGCTGCCCCGCCCGCGCCTGCTTGGCCGCCGCGCACAGACGGATCGCCTCGCCGGTCTGCTTGAGCTCCAGCGGCCCGCCTTCGATGTTCTTCATGCGCTCGGCGAACTTGCTCTCGACATCGGCCGCGTCCGCGGCGCTGCACATGCCGTCGGCATAGAGGCCGACCAACCTGGCGCCGGCCGGCGCCAGCTTCGCTTCGAGCTCGCTGAAGTGGCCGTCCACCCACTGCCGCAATGCCGGGCGCATCGCAGGATCGTTGGCCTGCTCGCCGACCAGCGCGACGATTTCGTTCCGGCGCAGCAGGCCTTCCTCGAACACCAGCGCACGCGCACGCTCGGCCAGTTGCGGATCGGTGCTGTTGCCCAGCGCGCCCAGCAGCTGGCTGCGCAACACCGCATCCTGGCTCGCGCGGAAATGCTTCTCTGCGGCGTCGAACGCCGGCTTGCCGCCTTCCTGCACCGCCACCCACAACGCCGTGCCGCGCAGATCCCTGGGCACCGCATCGGCATTGAGCTTGCCGTCGCCGTCCAGGCCCAGCACGGTGCGGCCGCGCTTGTTCATTTCCGCGCGCACCGCCGGATCCTTGAAGCCGCCGGCGAAGAACGCGACCAGGTTGCCGCGCAGGATGCGGTCGTCGTCGCTCTCGCCTTCCTTCAGTTCGTAACCCAACTGCTGCAGGCGCGGACGATAGATTTCCGCGGCAGAGGCGAGGAATTCGGCGCGCTGCTTGTCGTCGCTGATCAGCTGCTCTTCCATCCAGCGCAGGTTGTACATGCCGGCGATGGCGGTCTGGCGCACCTGGGCGCTGGCGAACTGCGGCAGCGCGGCCAGCAGTTGCGAAGAGGTCAACGCGCCGGCGCCGTACGCCGAGGTGACCGAATCGGCATAAACGCGCTGCTCGCGCTCGTCGAGCTTGGCGAAGGCGCCGGACAGCGATTGCTGCCACTTGGGCGCCAGCGCGAAACGGTAGTAGCCCGCGCCGTGCGCATTCGGCATCACCCAGGCCGGGCAGGACTGCGCCTGCTTCAGCTCGAAGCGCGCCTGCTTGCCGGTGACGATGCCTTTCTCTTCGCGCACCTGGCCGCCGTCGTCGTAGCGCACGGCCAACGGGATGCCCCAGGTCTGGTCGGCGCTGGCGCTGGAACCGATCGGCAGGTAGCGCTGCTGCTGCAGCACCAGCGTCGGCTTGCCCTTGCCGCATTCCACATCGATCTTCAGGAACGGCACGCCGGGCTGGTCGATGTAGCTCTTGAACGCGGCATCGATGGCGTCGGCTTCGTTGCTCTGCGCCGCGACGGCGGCGATCAGGTCGGCGCTGGTGGCGTTGCCGCGCGAATGCTTCTTCAGGTAGTTGCGGACGCCGTCGCGGAACTTGGTTTCGCCGACGTAGTTCTCGAACATGGCCAGCACCGCACCGCCCTTCTGGTAGGTGATGCCGTCGAAGGCCGACTGGATCTGGGTGAAATCGTTGATCGGCTCATGGATCCGGCGCGTGCTGGCCAGGCTGTCGGCGCCCATCGCGCCCAGACCGCCTTCCAGGATGCCGCGGTCGGTGTGGAACTGCGGCTGCAGCTGGCCGGTGATCTTGTTGCCCATCCACGTGGCGAAGGCTTCGTTGAGCCACAGGTCGTCCCACCATTTCATCGTCACCAGGTCGCCGAACCACTGGTGCGCGAGTTCGTGCGCACTGACGCCCCAATAGCCCTGGCGCTGGCCGACCGCGGATTTTTCGTCGATGAACATCAGGCTGTCGCGGTAGACGATCAGGCCCGCGTTCTCCATCGCGCCGGCCCAGAAATCGGGGGCGGCGACGTTGTCGAGCTTGTCGAACGGATACGGAATGCCGAAATAATCCTCGAGCGCGTGCACGATCGCCGGCGTATTGGCCAGCGAGTACTTCATGCGCTCGCCCTGGCCCTTGGCGGCGATGCCGCGCAGCTTGATCGGCGCGGTGCGCGAACCGTTCGGTGCGATATCGGGGCCGACAGGCACGTCCCAGGGGCCGACCGCGAATGCGATCAAGTAGCTAGGCAGCGCTTCGGTGCGTGCGAAGCTGACTTTTTTCCAGCCGCCCGCGAGCTTTTCCGTTTTGGTTTCGGCGCTGTTGGCAACCGCGACGTCGCCTTCCGGCACGATCAGAGTGATGTCCCAGGGCTGCTTGAAGCTGGGTTCGTCGAAACCCGGGAAGGTGTTGCGCGCGCCCAGCGGTTCCATCTGCGTGACGATGTAGTCGCTGCCGTCGGGCTTGACCCGGTAGGCGCCCTGCAGTTCGCCGAACGGCGCGTCGTAGGCGATTTCGATGACGGCGTCGCCCGCGGGAATCTGTTCGGCAGCGGTGAACTTCAGCACGCCGGACACGTCGGCGGTTTCGGGGGTCAACGCGATGCGCTTGCCGCCGGCGACCACCGCTTCGGCCTTGGCGATCTTCAGATCGCGGCCGTGCATCCAGATCGTATCGGTGGCCTGCGCCACCTTGGCTTCGATGCGCGTCTTGCCGCTGAAGCGCTCCTGCTTGGGATCGAGCTTGAGTTCCAGCTTGACCAGCGACGGCACCACGGTGCGGGGCAGCGGCCCGCGGGGCACGGCGGAATCGGCTGCGTGGGCCAGGCCGGTGGCGAACAGCAGGGCGGAAGCGAGCAGCGTGGGACGGATCGAGCGCATCAGTGAGGTCTCCCGGGTCGATCCGGGAGAATACCTAGCGGCACAGCCCGCCGACCCATGACGAAAGTCCTGCTCGACCCGTTTTTTGCGCCACACCATTTTGCAGGAGCGGCTTTTGTAGGAGCGGCTTTAGCCGCGAGCTTTTCCCGGCCGCACCAATCGAATCAAGAGCTCGCGGCTAAAGCCGCTCCTACAAAGATCGACAGCCTCAGCCGGCAGATTGCTCCAGCGTCACCGCCACCGCATGCACCACCGCGGCGATCTTCAGCGCGCTCTGCACGCCCTGCGCGCTCACGTCGTGCTGGCGCAGCGTGCGCTCGTGCGAGTCCATGCACGCGCCGCAGCCGTTGATCGCCGAGACCGCGAGCGAGGCCAGCTCGAAAGTCACCTTGTCCAGGCCGGAATTGGCCATCACGTTCATGCGCAAGCCGGCGCGCAGCTGGCCGTATTCGTCGTTGTGGATCAGATGGGTGGCGCGGTAGTAGATGTTGTTCATCGCCATGATCGCGGCGGCGGCCTTGGCGCCGGAGACTTCTTCCGGCGACAGTTGCTCGGCGGCGAAGGCCTCGATCGCGCGCACCAGCGGCGCGTGGCGCGAGGCGATCGCGCAGGCCAGCGCGACGGCGCGGATCTTCTTGCCGTCCAGGCCCGGCGAGCCGCCGTCGGACAGCACGCTGTCGAGGTTGAGCTTGAGGTCCTTGGCGTAATCGGGGAGTTGGTTGCGCAGGTCGGAGAGGCTCATGTCGTTGTCCTTGTCTTGTGTCGCTTTTGTGGGAGCGGCTTCAGCCGCGAGCTCTTCCCGGCACAACGCGATGCGCTTGAAAAGCTCGCGGCTGAAGCCGCTCCCACAAAAGCGAAAGCAGGAAAAAACGAAGGCGGCCAGTGGGCCGCCTTCGGGATCCCGCCGACGCGAGGGAGGGGATACGCGGCGGAATCGAACTGCGGCTGCCGGTCAGGCGGCCTTGAGGACGTCGTCGCCCTGCTTCCAGTTGCACGGGCACAGCTCGTCGGTCTGCAGCGCGTCGAGCACGCGCAGCACTTCTTCCGGGCTGCGGCCGACCGACAGGTCGGTGACGTACACGAAGCGGATCACGCCGTCCGGGTCGACGATGAAGGTCGCGCGCTGCGCCACGCCTTCGTTCTTGTCGAGGATGCCCAGCGCGCTGGTGAATTCGCGCTTGATGTCCGCCAGCATCGGGAACGGCAGGTTGGCCAGGTCCTTGTGGTGCGTGCGCCAGGCGTGGTGCACGAACTCGCTGTCGGTGCTGCCGGTGAGCAGTTGCGCGTCGCGGTCCAGGAAGGCCTGGTTGTGCGCGGCGAAGCCGGCGATCTCGGTCGGGCAGACGAAGGTGAAATCCTTCGGGTAGAAGAACAGGACCAGCCACTTGCCCTTGTAGGTATCGTTGTCGATATCGACGAAAGCGTTGTTCAGATCGGTGGAAACGGTAGCCTTGAGCTTGAAGGTGGGCAGCTTGTCGCCGACGGTCAGCATGTGATCGCTCCTGGGTGATGAAAGGGTTGTGCCGGCAGGCGGGGCTGCGGCTCGACGGGACCTATTATTGCGCCGCAACATAGATTCAGCCAGTCGATTGTTTATATTCTATCGATAGCTGTAGACTATCGCAACCATGAACCTCCGCGACCTCCGCTATTTCGTCGCTCTCGCCGACCACAAGCACTTCGGTCGCGCCGCGGAGGCGTGCTTCGTCAGCCAGCCGACGCTGTCCACGCAGATCAGGAAACTCGAGGAAGAACTCGGCGTGACCCTGGTCGAACGCGCGCCGCGGCAAGTCATGCTGACGCCGGCCGGCCGCGACATCGCCGACCGCGCGCGGCGCATCGTCGGCGACGTGGAGCAGATGCGCGAATCGGCGCGCCGCAGCCAGGATCCGGAAGCGGGCACGATCCGGCTCGGCGTCTTCCCCACCCTCGGTCCCTACCTGTTGCCGCATGCGGTGCCGCGGATCCGTGCGCGTTTCCCGCGCTTGGAACTGTTGCTGGTCGAAGAAAAAAGCGATGTGCTGCTGTCGCGTCTGCGCGACGGCAAGCTCGACGCCGGCCTGCTGGCCCTGCCGCTGCACGATGAGCAACTGCATACCGAATTCCTGTTCGAGGAATTCTTCCTGCTGGCGGTGCCGGAACACCATCCCCTGGCCGCGCGCGACAGCCTGGCGCTGAAGGAACTGGCCGACCAGCGCCTGTTGCTGCTCGAGGACGGGCACTGCCTGCGCGACCAGGCGCTGGACGTTTGCCAATTGTCCGGCGCTACCGAGAAGTCCGGTTTCCAGGCCACCAGCCTGGAAACGCTGCGGCAGATGGTCGCCGCCAACGTCGGCGTAACGTTGCTGCCGATGCTCGCCACCAAACCGCCGGTGGCGCGCTCGGAAAGCATCCATCTGTTGGGCTTCAATGATTCGCAGCCCAGCCGCCGCATCGCGCTGGCGTGGCGAAAGAGTTCGGCGATGCATGAATTCCTGCTGCAGTTGGCCGAAGTGTTCCGCGCGTTGCCGCAGGATCTGTTCGCGCCCAACACGCCTGCTGCCGATAAAAAAACGTAACGCGCGCTGCGCAAGAGCGGCTGCGTTTTAGGCTGTTGCGCCCAACCCTATCGGGCAACTGACATTGGTCCCGCCCAAGCCGCAATAACCACCGGGATTCTTCGACAGGTATTGCTGGTGGTAGTCCTCGGCGTAATAGAACTCCGGCGCCGGATAGACGATCTCGGTGGTGATGTCTCCGTAGCCGGCCGCACGCAACTGCTGTTGGTACATGTTGCGGCTGGCGATGGCGGCGTCGTACTGCGCCTGGTCGTAGCAATAGATGGCCGACCGATATTGCGTACCGGCGTCGTTGCCCTGGCGCATGCCCTGGGTCGGATCGTGGCTTTCCCAGAACGTCTTCAGCAGTTGCTCGAACGCAATCTTGGCTTCGTCGTAGACCACCAGCACCGCTTCGGTGTGGCCGGTTTCGCCCGAACAGACTTCCTCGTAGGTGGGATTGGGCGTGAAGCCGCCGGCATAACCCACCGCCGTGGTCTCGACGCCGGGCAGCGACCAGAATTTGCGCTCGGCGCCCCAGAAGCAACCCAGCGCGAACTGCACGCGCTTCAATCCGGCGAAATCGCCCGCGATCGGCCGGCCATGCACGTGGTGCGCGTTGCCCACGCGCATAGGCGTATCGCGCCCTCGCAAGGCGCGGGAGGCATCCACCATGCGTTGCTTGTAACCGCCGATACCCAACATGCGCGCGCTCCCGGATGGCCTGCTCCTGATGTGCGGGCAGCGGCGGCCGCTTCAAGGTGCCGCTGCCCTAGGTCGGCTGCTCCGGCAGGCGCGAACGTCCTTTCAGGCCCGCCAGGAAAATGCCGGCCAGGCTGACCGCCAGACCCGCCCATTCGCGCGGCGTGGTGGCGCGGTCCAGCGCCCAGACATCCAGCAGGAACGCGACGATCGGCTGCAACAACAGCAGCAGCCCGATCAGCGCCACGCTCAGATGCGGCATCGCGCGCGAGATCAGCACCCAGCTCAGGCAATGCCCGAACAGCGCGAGCGTGAGCAGGATCGCCAGCGACTGCCAGGACGGGATCGCGAACGAGGCGCCCTCCGCCGCCGCCATCATCCCCAACAGCACGGCGCTGCCCAGCGATGCGATCGCCAGCACCTGTTCGATCGGTGCGGGCCCCCGCGAGGCTTCGCGCGCGTGCTGCTGCGCGCGGCGCAGCGTGATGTTGTAGATCGCGTAGCAGACGCCGGTGCCCAAGCCGAGCCAGACGCCCCAGCGGAACTGCGGCGGCAAGGCGCTCCACCCGCTGCCGAGCAGCAGCCACAAGCCGACGAAGGCCAATACGATGCCGGCCAGAAAACGCGGCCCCAGCCGCTCGCGGTACAGCAGCACGCCGGCCAGCGCCATGAAGAACACCTGCGCGTTGCCGAGCAGCGTCGCCAGGCCGGGGCCGATCAGCAGGATGCTGCGATGCCAGAGCCACAGATCGCAGGCGAACGCCGTCGCCGGTACCAGCGCCCACCACCACGCGTTGCGGGGCAGCTTCTGCCAGCGCCCGGTGGCGCGCAGCAGCAGCACCAGCATCAACCCGGCGAACAGCATCCGCCAGAAAGCCGACACGGTCGGCGGCGTGCCGGCGAAGCGCACCATCATCGCGTTGGTGCCGATCAGCGCGGCGCCGGCCAGCATCGACAACAGCGCGGCGCGGTCGGTACGCATGGCCGTCATTTCGCCGGTTCCGCCGCCAGGTTGTCGGTATCCGGCAGGCGCACCGTTTCGGCAAGCGCAGCCGCATGCCACTCGGCGTATGCGGGCAAGGCGCGGATCGCTTCGCCATAGGCCTGCGCGGTGGCGTCAATGGGTGCGCCGTAACCGGCGAAGCGCACCAGCACCGGCGCGAACATCGCATCGACGATGCCGAATTCGCCGCACAGGAACGGGCCGCCGGCGCCGTAGGCCTGGCGCAGCCCGCGCCAAATCGCCTGCACGCGGGCGATGTCGCGGTCGGCATCGGCGTTCCAATGGTAGCCGTCGGGTTGCCGGCGCAGGTTCATCGGCAGTTGCTTGCGCAACGCGACGAAGCCCGAATGCATTTCCGCCGCGGCCGAGCGCGCCTGCGCCCGTGCGCGCGGGTCGGAAGGCCAGCCGCGGCCTTCCAGGAAACGCTCGTTGACGTACTCGCAGATCGCCAGCGAATCCCAGATCACCAAGTCGTCGTCGTGCAGCGCCGGCACGCTGCGGTTGGGCGACCAGCGCTCGATTTCCTCGTAGAAAGAAGGCGTATCCAGCAACAGCGCATGTTCGGCGAACGGCACGCCGAAATGCCGCATCAGCAGCCAGGGCCGCAGCGACCACGAGGAATAATTCTTGTTGCCGATCACCAGGGTGAGCATGGAAGGTCCGCAGCCGTCGCGATCCCACCATGTTGCCACATCAGACGAACACGGCAGGCGCCACGCTCACGCGATTGCGGCCGCCGCGCTTGGCGGCGTACAGCGCGCGGTCGGCGCGCTCGATGGTTTCGTTGGGCGTGCTCTCGTGCGGCCAGCGCGACGCCACGCCGACGCTGGCGGTGAGTTTGAGCGGATGGCCGTTCCATTCCACAGGCAGCTCCTCCACCGCGGCGCGGATGCGTTCGCCGAGCTGCCGCGCCATATCCGCCGTGGACAGCATCGAAACGATCAGGAATTCCTCGCCGCCGTAGCGGCCGAGCAGATCGTTGCCGCCGATCACGCCGTTCAGCGCGCCCGACACCCGCCGCAGGCAATGGTCGCCGGCGGCATGGCCGTAGGTGTCGTTGATCGACTTGAAGTTGTCCAGATCGACGAACAGCACCGACAGATCGCGGTTGTTGCGGTGCGCCTCGCCGAAGTTGCGCGCCAGCCACTGGTCCAGCGTGCGCCGGTTCAGCGCGCCGGTGAGCGCATCCATTTCCGCCGAGCGGCGCAGGCGGATCGCGGCCTGCGCCTCGTCGATGGCCTGCACCGCCAGGCGCCCGAACTCGCTGGCCAGGGTCAGCTCGTCGGTGGTGAAGCCTTCGCCGCGCCCGCGCTCCAGGATCATCACGCCCCAGGCCGGCGACCGCAGCGGCAGCGGCACGATCGCCGGCACGGCCGCGCCCGTCGCCGGCGCGCCGGGCTCGTCCAGCGTCACTTGCAGCGGCGCGCGGGTGCGCGCCAAACCTTTGAGCACGCTCTGCCGCTGCGCCACGGTGCGCGCGAATTGCGGCTTGCGCTCGGTGGGCTCGGCGACCAGCAGGCTGTGGTTGTCGGCGCCGAACACGGCGACGGCGGCGGCGTCCAGATCCAATATGCGCTGCAACTGGTCCAGCACGCGGCGGTACGCGGTCCATTCCAGATCGCCGATGGCCAGCGACTTCAATTGCGATTGCAGGCCCTCGGCCAGCGCCAGTCGCGCGGCCTCGCGCGCCGCGCGGCGGTCGGAATCCTCGTGCGCCAGCTTGGCCCGGTCGCGCTGCGAGCGGTAATCGCCCACGCGCGCCGCCAGGCCGATGGCCAGCATCGCCGCCGAAGCCACTAGCGCCACCTGGTAGCCGCGCCGCGTCCACCAAAGATCGTCGATGTAGCCGCGCGACATCAGTTCGGCGAGGATCGCGGCCAGGCCGGTCAAGGTGCAGCAAAACGCGATCGGCCAAGCCATCGGGACGCGGCGCCGGGCCGCGTCGACGCCGATCGCGATGCAACCGAAACTGGCGCCGAGCCAACCGACCATGGACAAGGTTCGCGATGCGCCGCGCAAGCTTTCCAGGCCCAGCAATGCCAGGCCGGCGATCGCCAACAAAGCGGCGCAGGCCGCAGTGACCGCCTTGCCCGCCCGCGGCGACACGCCGCGCAAGCCGCCGTACAGCGCCAGGATCTGCAAGGCCGCCGCGCTGAACAACATGGTCAGGGCGGCGATGCCCTGTTCCCGCCAGGACGCCAGCAGGTGAAACCCCGGCAGCAGATAGAGATGGCCGTTGAGCGCGGCGATCATCAGCAGGCCGCTGAGCGCGAAGCCGAAATAGGCCAGAAAGGCGCGATCGTGCGCCGCGTAGAACAAGGCGAGCATTACCAGCGCCAGCATGAACAGGCTGGCGTAGATCGACATGGCCAGACCGATCGTGCGCTGTTCGATGCGCCTGGCCGCGGTCTCGCTCATCACTCGCGGCCGCAGCACGCTGCCGACGCCCGAGCGCACCCGCAAATCCAAGACGACCGGGCCCTGCCATTGCTCCGGCAGAGGGAATACGAACACGGATGGAATCGCGCCCTCGCTCTCTTCCGGCGCGAAGAAGCGGCGCGTAGGGCTGCGCCATCGCGCGTTGCCGACGGCGATCTCCTCGACGATATCGCGGCTGAACATCACCACCCAACGTTGCCCGGGGTCGTGGCGCGGCAACTCGAAACGCATGCGCGCCTCGGACGGGGGCCCATGGCTTGCGGGAATATCGACGCCATCGCCCTCCGATGTCGCGACCGCACCGCCGGACAATGGCGCCACCTGCAACGACACTTCCTGGTGCGTGGTGAACGAGGCCGCCAGCACGCTCGCCGCGCATACCGCCGCCAGCACCAGCAGGCCGGCGGCGAACATCCATTCGTGATGGGTCGAGCGCGCGATCATGGCCGCGCGGCTGCGCATGGCGCAGTCGCGGATCCTGGCGCAGCATCGTGCCCCGGCAGCGGGCACGGCGATACGGCGTAGTTGGCCCCGGCTTCCAACACCACCTGCATGGTGGCGCCCCCCTGTGATCCCGGCGTTGGCTCGCTCAATCCCTTGGCCGGCGAGCGCACGCAAGAATCGGGCCGAGCCAGCGGCGACGAACCGGACCCGGCCCGTTAGACTGTGCCCCCACCCGAGCCCTGCGTCCCATGCCCGCTTCGACCCCCGAAAACGTGACGCCCGTCACGCCCTACAAGCATACCGAAGCCGGCCCGGTCGCGGGCAAGCAGGACTTCATCCGCCAGATCGTCCGCGAGGATCTGGCCCAGGGCCGGCACAAGACGCCCCGCACCCGCTTCCCGCCGGAGCCCAACGGTTACCTGCATATCGGCCACGCCAAGGCCATTTGCCTGAATTTCGGCGTCGCCGCCGAGTTCGGCGGGGTCTGCAACCTGCGCTTCGACGACACCAACCCGGCCAAGGAAGACCCTGAATACGTTCAGGCCATTCAGGACGACGTGCGCTGGCTCGGCTTCGACTGGGCCGAACTGCGCCATGCCTCCGACTACTTCGAAGTGCTGTACCTAGCCGCCGAAAAGCTGGTCCGCCAGGGCGACGCCTTCGTCTGCGACCTCAGCGCCGAACAGGTGCGCGAATATCGGGGCGGTTTGACCACGCCCGGTCGCAATTCGCCCTTCCGCGACCGCAGCGTGAACGAGAATCTGGACCTGCTGCGGCGCATGCGCGCCGGCGAGTTCGCCGATGGGGCCCGCACCCTGCGCGCCAAGATCGACATGGCCAGCGGCAACATCAATATGCGCGATCCGGCGCTGTACCGGATCAAGAAGGTCGCGCACCAGAACACCGGCGACGCCTGGCCGATCTACCCGATGTACGACTTCGCGCATTCGCTCAGCGACGCGGTCGAAGGCATCACCCATTCGCTGTGCACGCTGGAGTTCGAGGACCACCGCCCGCTGTACGACTGGTGCGTGGACAAGGTGGGCCTGGCGAATTCGCCCGAGCTGCTGCAGCCGCTGCTGGACCGCGGCCTGCCGAACCAGGCCGCCAAGCCGCGCCAGATCGAATTCTCGCGGCTCAACATCAATTACACGGTGATGAGCAAGCGAAAATTGGTGGCGATGGTCGGCGACGGCCTGGTCGACGGCTGGGACGATCCGCGCATGCCCACGCTGCAGGGCCTGCGCCGCCGCGGCTACACGCCGGCGTCGCTGCGGTTGCTGGTGGACCGCGTCGGCATCAGCAAGCAGAACTCGACGATCGATTTCAGCGTGCTGGAAGGCTGCCTGCGCGACGACCTCGACGCGCACGCGCCGCGGCGCATGGCGGTGATCGACCCGCTCAAGTTCGTGCTGACCAACCTGCCCGAAGGTCATCGCGAAACGCTGTCGTTCGCCAATCATCCGAAAGACGAGTCGCTGGGTACGCGCGAGGTGCCGTTCTCGCGCGAGTTGTGGATCGAACGCGAGGACTTCGCCGAAGTTCCGCCTAAAGGCTGGAAGCGGCTAGTGCCCGGCGGCGACGTGCGCCTGCGTGGCGCCGGCATCGTCCGTTGCGACGAAGTGATCAAGAACGAAGCCGGCGAGATCGTCGAATTGCGCGGCACGCTCGATCCCGAATCGCGCCCCGACATGGAAGGCGCCAACCGCAAGGTGAAAGGCACCATCCACTGGGTGAGCGCACGCGACGCGATCGCCGCCGAGATCCGCCTCTACGACCGCCTGTTCGCGGTGGCCGATCCGGACGACGAATCCGAGGGGAAGACCTACCGCGACCATCTCAACCCGGACTCGCGCAGCATCGCGCGCGGCTGGGTCGAACCTGCCGCGGCCGCCGCCGCGCCCGAAACTTCGTTCCAGTTCGAGCGCCTGGGCTATTTCGTCGCCGACCGCCGCGACCACCGCAGCGATGCGCCGGTGTTCAACCGTAGCGTTACGCTACGCGATACCTGGAGCCAGACCGGAGGGTAGCCCGATGCGCCATACCATCCTCGGCTTGTTGGCAACGTGCTGCGTGCTGATGGCGACCGCCTGCGCGGCGCCGCCCTCTTCCGCCGCGCCCGACCCGTCGCCATCGAATGCTTCGCAAGCGGCCTCGCCCGCCAAGCCCCCGCCGAAGAGCGGTCCGTTGCCGGCCGAACGCGCCGTCGCCGCCGCGATCGACCGGCGATGCAGCACGGACGCCGACTGCGCGGTCAAAGACGTGCGCAATTGCTGCGGCATGATGCCCGCCTGCGTCAACGTCGACAGTCCGACCGATCCCGCAGGCGTCGCGGCCGAGTGCAAGAAGCGCGGCATGATGTCGGTCTGCGGATTCAAGGCGGTCCAGGGCTGCAAATGCAGCAACGGCCAATGCACGGCGCTGTCTGCGCCGGTCGATCCCGTCGTCGATCCGGCGCCCGCGCCGCCGGCGCAAGAATGATGCTGTACGCGCAAGTCCACCTCACCTTGCCGGCCTGGGTGCACGACGCGGTCGATGCCGGCCGCGCTTACGCGAGCGACGAAGACAAGGTCGCGCTGGCCGTCGAGCTGTCGCGCACGAACATCGAGGCGCAGACCGGCGGCCCGTTCGGCGCGGTGGTGTTCGGGCCGGGCGACCGTGTCGTCGCGGCCGGCGTCAACGTCGTACTGCCGCAGAGCACGTCGCTGGCGCACGCCGAGAACATGGCATACATGCTCGCGCAACAACGCCTGCAGCGCGCGCGTTTGAACGAGAACGAAGCCGGCGAACGCGATGGCGTATACACGCTGGCGACCTCTTCCCAACCTTGCTGCCAGTGCTACGGCGCCACCGTTTGGGCCGGCATCGACCGCCTGCTGATCGGCGCGCGCAGCGACGACGTGATGGCGCTGACCGAATTCGACGAAGGTCCGCTGCCGGCGGACTGGATCGGCGAGCTCAACCGGCGCGGGATCGAGGTGGTGCGCGACCTGCGGCGCGACGAAGCCTGCGCGGTGCTGCGCGCCTACGGCCAGCTCGGCGGCCGCCGCTATTAAGCACCGCCTCGTAATTCCTGCGGACGCGGCTTTTGTGGGAGCGGCTTTAGCCGCGAGCTCTTGCAAGATCGCCGCAGCACGGAAAAGCTCGCGGCTAAAGCCGCTCCCACAAAAGCCGCTCCTACAAAAGCAACAGCGACGATCCGGATGAACGGGCTGCTGTGCTACTGCCGCGCCGGCTTCGAACCCGAACTCGCCGCGGAACTGACCGAACGCGCGGCGCAAACCGGCCATACCGGCTATGCGCGCACCGAGCGCGGTACCGGCTATGTCGTGTTCGCCTGCGATAGCGCGCAGGCGCTATCGCAGGCGTCGCCATGGCGCGAACTGATCTTCGCTCGGCAGAAGTTGCTGCTGATCGCCGAACTGCGCGATCTCGATCCGCGCGACCGCATCGCGCCGATGCTCTCGGCCTTGCCTGCCGACGTGAAGTTCGGCGACCTGTTCGTCGAACATCCCGACAGCGACGCCGCCAAGCCGCTGTCCGGGCTGGCGCGCAGCTTCGCCAACGCGCTGCGCCCGGCGCTGCGCAAGGCCGGCCTGCTCAGCGCCGGCGAGCGCAACGATCTGCCACGGCTGCATGTCTGCTTCATCGCCGGCGACCAGGCGCTGCTGGCGATCGGCGAACCGAGCGACAGCGCGCCGTGGCCACTCGGCATCCCGCGTTTGCGCATGCACGCCGATGCGCCGTCGCGCTCGGCGCTGAAGCTGGAAGAAGCGCTGCTGTGCCTGCTCGACGACGACGAACGGCAACGTCTGCTGCAACCGGGCATGCGCGCCGCGGACCTCGGCGCCGCGCCCGGCGGCTGGACTTGGGTGCTGATGCGCAACGGCTTGCACGTGACCGCGATCGACAACGGCCCGCTGCGCCCGCATCTGTTCGACAGCGGCCTGGTGGAGCACCTGCGCGCAGACGGCTTCGCCTGGCAACCGCAACGGCCGCTGGACTGGATGGTGTGCGATATGGTCGAACAACCGCGCCGCGTCGCTGCCCGCATGGCGCAATGGTTCGGCGAAGGGTGGTGCCGTCACGCGATCTTCAACCTGAAGCTGCCGATGAAACGGCGCTGGCAGGAGACGGTCCTGTGCCTGCAGGAATTCTCGTCGCAGGCGGGAAAACCGCTGCTGCTGCGCGCGCGCCAGCTTTATCACGACCGCGAGGAAATCACGGTTTTCGCTTCGCTCCGAAACCCGCGCTGAATGTTGCCCGCCATTCAGGCTGGAACGCCGCGGTTGACGCGAGGTTGATCGGGCCGGGACTACCGTCGCAGCGTCCTCCCACGAGGTAGCTCCGATGAAGACCGCAAAAAAAACCGCTATTTCGATCGCCCTGGCCGCGGCTTTCGGCTTGAGCGCGCCCGCCTTCGCGCAAACCGCCGAGCAGCAGCAGGCGCAGCGCGACAGCAAGGCCGCGGCCGAAGTCGCGCAGCAGGCCAGCGCCAATGCGCAGACGGCCGAAGCGGCTGCGCAGAGCGCGAACGCGAGCGCGTCTCAGTCGGCAAGCGCAGATGCGGCCGCGAACGCTACCGTCGCCAGCGACAGCGCCGCGCAAGCGTCCGCCGCCGCCAGCATCGCCGCCGGCGCCGCCGGCGCGGCCAACAATGCGTTCAACGAGTCGGGCGCCGGACAGGCGCAGACCAAACAGGCTTCGGACGTCGCCGAAGGCGCGAAGACCATCGCCGAGGCCGCCAATGCCACGGCCGGCGAAGCTGCCGTCGGCGCGCAGGTAGCCGCGCAAGCAGCGCAGGACGCAGCTGCCGCACCGCCGCCGATGCAGTCCACTACGGTGCCGCCGGCGCAAGCGCCGGTCACCGTGAACTCTCTGCCGCCGGATTCGGTGGTGGGCGAATACAAGATCGATTTCGCGGCGATGGACAAGAACGGCGACGGCAACCTGAGCCGCGCCGAGGCCAGTTCCAACGCCACGCTCACCGCGGAGTTCCGCGCCGTCGACGTCAACAATAACGGCAGGCTGAGCAGGGATGAGTTGAAGGGCTGGATGTAAGCATCCGCAAACCCGGAATAAAAAAGCGCCCCGCAGATGCGGGGCGTTTTTTATGTCCGCAAGCCCGCGGCGCGCCGCCACAGCGCCTGCGTCACGGGCGGCAGGCGGCCGGCCAGGCCGAGCAAGGGGCCGCGCATCAAGGTGGCGGCGACGCTGTCGTTGGAGAACAGCCGGTTGATGCCGCTGAAGGCGTGCGCCGCCGCGGCGTTTTCGCTCTTGCGCTCGCGCGCCCATCGCGACAACGACTGCGGCGAGGCGTAGTCAGCCTTGCGCGCACGCGCCCGCACGATCGCATCGCGCAGCGCGGCGACATCGCGCAAGCCCAGATTGACGCCTTGGCCGGCGAGCGGATGCACCACGTGCGCCGCATCGCCGATCAACGCGACGCGGCCGATCGCGTAGTCGCGCGCCAGCTGCCGCCGCAGCGGGAAGGCGACGCGCTTGGATATCGCGTGCGTGCGGCCGAGCCTGCCGTCGAAGGCGGCGGTCAGCTCGCGGTCGAAGCTGTCGTCGTCGAGCGATGCGATGCGCGCCGCTTCGCCCTCGGGCAAGGTCCACACGATCGAACTGGAGCCGTCGGCGCAAGGCAGGAAAGCCAGCGGTCCGGTAGGCAGGAAGCGCTGCCAGGCGGTCTGCTCGTGCGGACGTTCGGTCTGCACGTAGGCCACCACGCCACGCTGGGCATAGCTGTGCGCATCGACCTGCAACCCGGCCAGGGCGCGCACGCTGGATTCGGCGCCGTCGGCGGCGATCGCCAGCCCGGCTTCGATGCGGCTGCCGTCGTCCAGGCGCAGGCGCACGCCGTCGTCGAGCTGTTCCAGCGCATCGACGCGCGCCGGGCACTGCACGCGCACGTCGGTCGCCGAAAGCCCGGCCCACAGTTTGTCGACCAGCAACCCGTGCTCGACGATCCAGCCCAACTCGCGACGACCGAAGGCGTCGGCGTCGAAACGCAACTCGCCGCCGCCGGCCGCATCCCAGACGCGCATGCGGCGATAAGGCTGCAGGCGCGCAGCGGCCACGGCCCGCCATACGCCCAAATCGCCGAGCAAGGCGGCGTTGTCCGGCGCGAACGCGTATACGCGCAAGTCGGGACGGTCCGCGCGCCACGGCGGCGGCGCTTGCGCTTCGATCAAAGCCGTTTGCAAGCCGATTTCGGACAGCGCGAGCGCGCAAGCGGCGCCGACCACGCCGCCGCCGACGATCACGGCATCGAGCCGGTTGCGCCGGCTCATCGGCACAACCTCGGCACGTCGCCGCGGAAGCCCATCGCGCCGCCGACCAGGTAGCCCTGCACCGACGGCAGGCCGTCCATCGCCGCCAACCCGAGACTGCGCAGTGGCCGCAGCCACGGCGCCGGGTTGGCGGTGAGCCGCGCCAAACCGTCGGAGAATGCCAGCGTGCGGCGGCGATCTTCGCTGCGGCGCGTTGCATAGCTGTCGAGCAAAGTCGCATCGCCGGGATCGACGTCGCCGTCGCTTTCCAAACGCGACTCGATGATCTCGGCCAAGGTCAACGCATCGCGTAGGCCCAGGTTGAATCCCTGCGCGCCGATCGGGTGCAGCGTCTGCGCGGCATTGCCCACCAGCACCGCGCGCGGCGCCACCGTCTGCCTGGCCACGGCGCCTATCGCCGGATACGCGCTGCGCGGGCCGCTGGCGACCAACTTGCCGATGCGCCAACCGACGGCATCCTGCACGCGCTCCAGCCACGCAGCATCGTCGAGCGCGGCGACCGCATCGGCCTGTTCGCGCGCGACGGCATGCACCACGCCGAAATGGCGATCGCCGCGCGGCAACAGCGCGGTGGGGCCGTGGTCGCCGAAACGCTCGTAGGCGGTGCCGTCCGGCGCGCGTTCGCTGCGGACGCGCGCCACGAACAGGGTCTGGCCGTAATCGCGCTCGTCGTGGCCGATGCCGAGCGCGGCGCGCAGGCCGCTGCGCGTGCCGTCCGCGGCGACGATCAAGCGGGCGGCGACCGGCCGCTCGCCGCTGCCGTCGGCGATCGTGATGGCGCGCGTGCCGTCGGCTTCGGCTTCGATGCCGACGAAGCGCGCCGGCCGATAGCGGGTGAAGCGGTTCAGCTCGTCCAGCCGCGCCTCCAGCGCCAGGCCGAAGTCGCGCGCCACCACCACTTGGCCGAAAGCCTCGCGGCCGTAGTCGGCGGCATCCAGCCGGACCCGGCCGAAGTCGCCGCGCCGGCTGACCTGGATGCTGCGGATCGGTCCGGTCGGCGCGGACAGCTTCTGCATCACCCCGAGCGCGGTCAGCGCATTGACGGTGGCCGCTGCGAAGCTGAGGTTGCGCTGGTCGAACACGGCCGGCAGGGCGCCGGCCGGCGTGGCCTCCACCAGGGCCGTGTCCAGCCCCAGGCGGTCCAGCGCGATCGCCAGGCTGGCGCCGACCAGGCCGCCGCCCACGATGAGCACGTCGTGTCTTGCCTTCATCACGACATGATAAGGCCGCAGCCCGACCAGTTCGCTAGAATGAGCGCTGTCCTGCACGCCGTGCCCGGAGTTTCCCGCCCGATGAACACCCATACGCAACGCGCCATCGTCCTGTCCCTGCTCGTGCTGCTGATGGCCGCGACCCGGACCCATGTCTTCTCGCACTTCGCGCCGGTCCCCGACGCGTCGTGGGCGGTGTTCTTCATCGGCGGCTTCTATCTGCGCGCCTGGACGCGCTGGGCATTCCCGCTGCTGATGGCGCTGGCGGTACTGATCGACTGGTGGGTCATCAGCAGCCAAGGCATCAGCTTCTGGAGCCATTACTGCGTGTCTCCGGGCTACTGGTTCCTGATCCCGGCGCATCTGGCGATGTGGCTGGGCGGCCTGTGGCTGGCCCGCCATTACAAAGGCGCGAGCGTCGCGGCGCTCGGCCGGCTGGCGGCGAGCCTGTTCGCGGCGACCGCGCTGTGCCATCTGCTGGCGCAAGGCAGCTTCTACTGGCTCAGCAGCAGCGTGGCCGAGCCGACCTTCGCCGGCTGGTGGAAGAACTACAGCGACTGGTTCCTGCCTTACCTGCGCAGCACCGCCATGTTCGTCGCGGTCGCGGCGATCGCGCAGGTGGCGAGCGAACAGATCGTCAAGCATTCGCACGCCGGCGCACAGGAACGCAAGCAACGCTGACCGGCGATGGGCAACCGCCTCAGCAAGATCTATACCCGCACCGGCGACGACGGCAGCACCGGCCTGGGCGACGGCACGCGCGTAGCCAAAGATTCGGCGCGCGTGGCCGCGTACGGCACCGTCGACGAAGCCAATTCGGCGATCGGCGTGCTGCTGGCCGCCGGGTTGGACGAAGGGATCCGCGATCTGCTCACCACCGTGCAGCATCAGCTGTTCGATCTGGGCGGCGAGTTGTGCATCCCCGGCCACGCCGCGATCTTCGATGCCGACATCGACGCGCTGGAACGCCAATTGGACGGCTACAACGAACCGCTGCCGCCGCTGAAGGATTTCATCCTGCCCGGCGGCGGCGAAGCCGCGGCGCGTTGCCACCTGGCGCGCACCATCGTGCGCCGCGCCGAACGCGAGACGGTGGCGTTGTCGCGCCAAGAACCGGTGCGTCCCGAAGCGATCCGCTATCTCAACCGGCTGTCGGATCTGCTGTTCGTGCTGGCGCGCGTGCTGGCGCGTGCGGATGGCCATGGCGAAGTGCTGTGGAAGCACGAGCGCCGCAAGCGCTGAAGCGATGAGCGCCGGCATCCCCGTCTTCTTCACCCACTCGGCCTGCTTCGCGCACGACACTGGGCCGGGCCATCCGGAATGCCCTGAACGCCTGGGCGCGGTGATCGACGGCCTGCGCACCGCCTTCGAAACCGCTCAATGGCAGGAAGCGCCGCGCGCCAGCCGCGGCCAGCTGCTGCACGCGCACGACGCTTCGTTGCTGGATACCGTGCTGGAAACGCGTCCGGAAGGACGGATCATGCTCGACCCCGACACGGTGCTTTCGCCCGCTTCGGCCGAAGCGGCGCTGCGCGCCGCGGGGGCCGGCGTCGCCGCGGTCGATGCGGTGCTCGGCGGCGAGACACGAACCGCGTTCTGCGCGGTGCGGCCGCCCGGCCACCACGCCACCGGCGACACGGCGATGGGTTTCTGCCTGTTCAATTCGATCGCGGTCGCGGCGCGCCATGCGTTGGACAAGCACGGCCTGGCGCGCGTGGCGATCGTCGATTTCGACGTGCACCACGGCAATGGCACTCAAGCCATTTTCGAAGCGGATCCGCGCGCGCTCTACCTCAGTTCGCACCAGTTTCCGCTGTACCCAGACACCGGCCGCGACGACGAACGCGGTGCCGGCAACATCGTCAACGCACCGCTTCCGCCCGGCGCGTCGGGTGCGGAGTTCCGTGCGATCTGGAGCGAAAAACTGCTGCCGGCCCTGGACGCCTTCCGCCCGCAACTGATCCTGGTCTCGGCCGGATTCGATGCGCATTGGCGCGATCCATTGGCGCAATTGCGCTTGGCCGAAGACGACTACGCCTGGATCACGGAACAATTGGTGCTGCTAGCCGATCGCCATGCGCAAGGCCGGATCGTGTCGATGCTGGAAGGCGGCTACGACCTGCAGGCCTTGCGCGAGTGCAGCGTGGCCCACGTGCGCGCGCTGATGCGCTGGCCTTCGTAGAACGGTTCGCTTCCCCTCCATCTTGCCCAGACTTTCGTGGAGCGGAGCTCGACCGCTGCCCTTGCTCCGGCTTTGTAGAGCGAGCTTGCACCGCTGCTCTTCGCTCTTAGGCCGTTCGCTCTTTAAGCCGTCATCCCAGCGAACGCTGGGACCCATCTTGCTCTGGCGCTTGCCCCTAAGCCGTCATCCCGGCGAAGGCCGGGATCCAGGCCCGCGTCCTCGCCGCTTGCGCTGCGGCTCGCGCCATGGACAAAAGCTTCCGGCTGCGCCGGGTCACTTTCTTTGTTGGCCCAAAGAAAGTAACCCAAGAAAGGGCCTGAACTGCGGTGCGATGCGTCGTGCCTGAAAGTCCGCCAGCGACCCTGCTTTCGTCGCAGGTGACCTTCTTACGCAGGTACTAGATTTTGATTCGCAGCCTATGGGTGACGTGGCTTTTGCGGATTTGCGCTAAGGAGGCGTTCTGATCGATCGCCCCGAATCTGAATGTCGAAGCGACGGAGGAATCCCGAGGGCTGGCGAGCGGTGGCCAAGAATACGGGGGAGCCCCATCGCCGGGATCCCTTCCAAAGGCCCTTTTTCTTTGGTTACTGTTCTTTTTGGGCCCCACAAAAAGAAAGTCACTCGGCCGCGGTTTTAGCGGACGAAACCCCGGCCTGAAAGGCCGGCAGGTCGCGACAAACCCAACAGCAAAGGCAGCGGAGCAAGCTCCGCCCTACACAGAGCAAGTGCGAATCTCCCCCGGGCCCTCTTTTTCAAAGAAGGGAGACAAGCAAAGGCACTGGATCCCTCGCCTTCGCTACATGGCGGCTTGAGGGCAATGGCAGCGGGGTAAGCCCCTCTTTACAAAGCGGAGCACTGGATTTCCGCCTGTGCGGAGATGACGTCTTTAAGGGCAAAAAGCGGTGGAGCGGAGCAGATCTGCAAAGCGCTGCGGAATACTGGCCCGCTCGCCTGCCACCACAGGCGGGCCTGGACCGCCTCATCGCCAGGGCCACGCCCCCGCCTCGACCTGAACAACAAAAAGGCGCTCGCGTTGCCGGGTCGCATGGGATACGGCAAGCTAGCCGCCGATTCCGTTCCGGATTGCCGCGTGCGCCCTGTTTTCCGCCTGCTGCCGCTGCCCTTGTGCATCGCTATCTCGCTGACCGCGCAGGCGGCGGAACCGCCCCCGAACTGGGGGCTTTGCCCGGTGGACGACGCCATCCCCCCTTTCGAAGGCGCGCCCAAGCCGGCCAACGGCGCGATCGCCGCGCCGCGCAGCCAGCAACCCACCGATATCGAAGGCGACACCCTGGGCGGGGTCAAGGACCAGTCGATCGAGTACCAGGGCAACGTGGCGCTGACCCGCGGCGACCAGTTCATCGGTACCGACAAGCTGACCTATAACGAAGACACCGAAACCTACGTTGCAGAAGGCAACGTCCGCTACCAGGACAGCGGCATGCGCGTGGTTGCCGACCGCGCGGAAGGCAACCAGGCCAAGGACCAGCACAAGATCGAAGACGTGCGCTATCAGCTGGTGGAGCGGCGCGGCAACGGCGCCGCGGAATCCATCCAGCTCGACGGTTCCAAGGGCGGCATGCGGCGCTCGACCTACACCACCTGCCCGCCCGGCGACAAGCGCTGGGAACTGCGCGCGCAGCGGATCGACGTCGACACCGAAAAAGGCATGGGCGTGGCGCGCAACGCGACGCTGCACATCGGCAAGGTGCCCGTGCTGTACGTGCCCTGGTTCATGTTCCCGATCGACGACACGCGCCGCACCGGCCTGTTGTATCCGTCGATCTCCAACTCGGACCGCAACGGTTTCGACTACCGTCAGCCGATCTACCTGAACCTGGCGCCGAACTACGACGCCACCCTCAACCCGCGCATCATGACCAACCGCGGCGCATCGCTGGGCGCCGAGTTTCGCTACCTCAATCCCCGCGGCCGAGGCACGATCGCCGGCATGTACATGCCCGACGACGACCTGCGCGAACGCGACCGCGGACATTTCATTTTCAACGCCTACCAGAACTTGAGCCGGCATTGGCAGGCGCGCAGCGGCTTGGTCTGGATCAGCGATCCGCGTTATTTCGAGGACTTCAGCAACAGCATCAACGGCGTTTCGATCACCACGGCGGTTAGTACCGTCGGCTTGTACGGGCGCGGCAGATACTGGGGCAGCTCGTTGACCGCCAACCACTACCAGCTGGCCGACCCTAACCTGACCAAAGCCAACCTGCCCTTCAGCGCCAAGCCACGCGGCGCCTTCGTCTGGGAACGGCCTTTGACGAACTGGTTTACGGCCGGCATCGAATCGGAAGTGGTGCGCTACCAGAAAGACGACGCCGTAATCTCCGGCATCCGCCGCGAATTCCCCGGCGGCTCGCGACTGGACCTGAAGCCTTACGTCAGCATGCCGCTGGAAGGCGCGAGCTGGTTCCTGAGGCCCACCGCGGCCTGGCGATACACGCAATACCAGTTGGACGATGGGCTGGGCGCGATCGTGGGCGACGACAGCCCCACCCGCAGCCTGCCGATCGTCAGCGTCGATAGCGGCCTGTTCTTCGACCGCAGCTTCCGCTGGCGCGACCGGGACTATCTGCAAACGCTGGAACCGCGCATCTTCTATCTCAACGTACCCTACCGCGACCAGTCGCGGTTGCCGGCGTTCGATACGCGGCCGCTCACATTCAGCTGGGGCCAGCTTTTCCGCGACAACCGCTACTCCGGCGCCGACCGCCAAGCCGACGCCAACCAACTCACGATGGCCATCAGCAGCCGCATGATCCGCGGTTCCGACGGACACGAAAAATTCTCCGTGAGCCTGGGGCAGATCCGCTATTTCGAGGATTCGCGCGTTACGCTTCCCGGCGAAATCGCAGTGAAGCAAGGCAAGTCCTCATGGGTGGCCGACGCGAACTGGTCGCCCAGCGACCGCTGGACCATCGGCGCTTCGTACCAGTGGGATTCGCGGCTGCGCCGCGAGGATCTGGCCAGCCTCCGCGCCAGATACCTGTTGAAGGACGACGGCATCATCAATTTCGCCTACCGTTACCGGCGCAATCTGAACTTCCGCTCCAACCTGCCGGTCACCGTCAACAACAGCCCCGATTTGCTCGAGCAAGTCGACCTTTCCTTCCTTTACCCGATCAATCCGAAATGGAGCGTGGTCGGCCGTTATTACTACTCGCTGTTCGACCACAAGGAACTGGAAACGATCGCAGGCGTGCAATGGGAGAGCTGCTGCGTGGCCGCGCGGCTGATGGCGCGGCGCTACGTCGAAAACAGCGAAGGCGACCTGAACAGCGGCATCCTTTTCGAAATCGAACTGAAAGGCCTCGGCTCGGCGGGCCAGGATACGAGACGCACCTTGCGCCGTGCTATTCTGGGCTATTACCGGGACGACCTTTATCTTGTGCCGCCCGAGACCGCAACGGGCCAGAAAGCCGATCCGGATCCCTCATTATGATGAAGAAACTCCTGTTGTCCGCGCTCGCATCCGCAGCGCTCGCCGCTACCCTGACCGCTCACGCTCAGACCGCAGAACCGATCGACCGCATCGCGGCGGTGGTCGAGGAAGACGTGATCCTGCAAAGCGAACTGGACCGCGCCATGCGCAACGTCCTGGCGCAATACGCCAACCGCCAGGACCAGCTGCCGCCGCGCGACGTACTCGAAAAACAGGTGCTCGAACGCCTGATCCTGGTGCGCCTGCAGGTGGAACGCGCCGAACGCAGCGGCATCCGCGTCAGCGACGACGAACTGGATCAGGCGGTCAACGGCGTCGCCAGCCAGAACGGCATCAGCCCGGACCAGCTGCGCCAGCAACTCGCCGCCGAAGGCATCGGCTTCGACGATTTCCGCGCCACGCTGCGCGACGAGATGATCACCCAGCGCATGCGGCAGAGCTTCGCGCAGGGGCGGATCAACGTCAGCGAAGCCGAAGTGAACTCCGCGCTGGCCGCGCAGGCCAGCACCGGCACGCAGTTCCACCTGGCCCATATCCTGGTCGCCTTGCCCGACGGCGCCACCGCCGAGCAGATCGCCACCGGCCAGAAGAAGATCGACGGCATCAAGGCCCTGATCGACAAGGGCGAGATGGATTTCGCCGCGGCCGCGGTGCGCTATTCCGACAGCCCGAACGCGCTGGAAGGCGGCGACCTGGGCTGGCGCAGCCAGGACGAGATTCCGACCGTGTTCGCGGACCAGATCCGCAACCTGCAGCCGGGCCAGATCATCGGGCCGCTGCGCGGGCCGAGCGGTTTCCAGTTGGTACGGCTGGTCGAAGTGCGCGATGCCTCGCAAGCGGCGCCGGGCACGGTGACCCAATACGAAGCGCGCCACATCCTGATCCGCAGCGATAACGAAGCGACCGACGCGCAGGCCAAGGCCAAGGCCGAAACCCTGCGCGCGCGCATCGCCGGCGGCGCCGATTTCGCTACTGTGGCCAAGGAAAGTTCGGAAGACCAGAACACCAAGGACAAGGGCGGCGACCTGGGCTGGTTCGCGCAGGACGCTTTCGGCCCCGAATTCGGTTCGCAGATTGCGGGCCTTCGCGACGGCCAGGTGTCGGCGGTGTTCAAGACTTCGGCGGGTTGGCATATCGTGCAGCGCGTCGCCACCCGCCAGACCAGCGCCAGCACCGACGACACGCGTCGCGCGCAGGTGCGCGAGACGATCGGCCGCCGCAAGCTGGAAGACGAGTACAACCGCTACCTGCGCGAAATGCGCGGCGAAGCTTACGTCGATATCCGCAGCGGCGCCGCGGCCGGCCAGACGACGCAACCCGTCACGCCGACCGCACCGGTCGAAGAGACGCGCGAACAGCGCAAGCAGCGCGCGCAGAACGCGATCCTGCCCGACGCCAGCCAACGCTGACATGCGCCCGCGGCTTGCCCTCGTCGCGGGCGAGCCGGCCGGGGTCGGCCCCGAGCTTTGCGTGCGCCTGGCGCAGCAGCGGCGCGACGATTGCCGGATCACCGTTTTCGCCGATGCCGACACACTGACTGCGGCAGCCGCCGCCTTGTCGTTGCCGCTGCGCCTGCTGCATCGCGATGCCGCCGTCGAGCGCCCCGGCGATATCGTGCTGTACCCATTCTCCAACGCCGCTCCCGCCCGCTTCGGCGAACCCGATCCGCGCAATGCGCGAGCAGTGATCGGCGCCCTGCTTTCCGCTGCAGGCGGTTGCCTGCGCGGCGATTTCGACGGCCTGGTCACCGGGCCCGTGCACAAAGCCACGATCAACGCCGGCGGCATCGCCTACACCGGCACTACCGAATTGCTGGCGACGCAAGCAGGCTGCGAAGTGGTGATGATGCTCGCCAACGACACCGCGCGCGTGGCGCTGGCGACCACGCACCTGCCGCTGCGCTCGGTGGCCGATGCGATCACCCGCGATAGCCTGATCCGCCAGCTGCGTATCATGCATGCCGCGTTGCGCGACGATTTCGACATCGCGACGCCGACCATCGCCGTGCTCGGCCTCAACCCGCATGCCGGCGAAGCCGGCCATCTGGGACGCGAAGAAATCGATGTGATCGTGCCCGCCCTGGACGCGCTGCGCGCGGAGGGCCTGCAGCTGATCGGCCCATTGCCCGCCGATACCGCCTTCCTGCCGACCAAGCTGGCCGGCTTCGACGCGGTGTTGGCCATGTACCACGACCAGGGCCTGCCGGTGCTGAAGTACAGCGGCTTCGAGCGCGCGGTCAATCTCACCCTGGGCCTGCCCTATCCGCGCGTCGCCGTCGATCACGGCACCGCGCTCGATTTGGCCGGCAGCGGCCGCGCCGATCCGTCGAGCCTGTTCGCGGCGGTGGAGACCTGCGCTCGAATCGCCGGCAGCAGGCGCGCGCGATGACGCATTTCAGCGAGCCGCCCAAGAAATCGCTGGGCCAGCACTTCCTGCACGAGCGCGGCGTGATCGACAAGATCATCCTGGCGATCGATCCGCGGCCCGGCGACCGCATCGTCGAGATCGGCCCCGGCCAGGGCGCGCTGACCCTGCCGTTGCTGGCGCGCCACGGCGCGCTGACCGCGATCGAGTTCGACCGCGACTTGCTGGTGCCGCTGGCCGCTGCGGCGAGCGACGTCGGCCGGCTGACCCTGGTCTCGGCCGATGCGTTGAACGTCGACCTGACCGCGCTGGCGCAAGGCGAACCGATCCGGCTGGTCGGTAACCTGCCCTACAACGTCTCCTCGCCGATCCTGTTCCATGCGCTCGATCACGCGGCGGCGATCCGCGACATGCACTTCATGCTGCAGAAGGAAGTCGTCGACCGCATGGCCGCCGCACCCGGCAGCAAGGTCTACGGCCGGCTGAGCGTGATGCTGCAGGCCTATTGCCGCGTAACGCCGCTGTTCAAGGTGCCGCCGGGCGCATTCCGGCCGCCGCCGAAGGTGGATTCGGCCGTCGTGCGGTTGGTACCGCGCGCCGAGGCCGAGATCGGCATCGCCGACCGCGCTCGTTTCGCCGCCGTGGTGCGCGCCGCCTTCGGCCAACGCCGCAAGACCTTGCGCAATGCGCTTAACGGCGTGGCCGATGCCGCGGCGATCGAAGCCGCGGGCCTGGAACCGGGGCTGCGCGCCGAACAGGTCGACGTCGCCGGCTTCGTCCGTCTCGCCAATCTGCCGACCGCATAGTCCAGGCGTTCACGCCGCTCGCTTACACTGTCGGCATGGACAACACCGACTACGCCTTCGACATCGACGTCGCGACGCGCTACCTGGACGACCAATCCGCGCCCGACGAGGGCCGCTTCGTGTTCGCCTACACCATCAGCATCCGCAATAGCGGGCGCGTGCCGGCGCGCCTGCTCGGCCGCCATTGGGTGATCACCGACGCCAACGGCAAGATCGAAGAAGTCGAGGGCGAAGGCGTCGTCGGCGAACAGCCCTGGCTGCGGCCGGGCGAGGATTTCCAGTACACCTCGGGCACCATCCTGGAAACCAGCCTGGGCACCATGCAAGGCAGCTACGACATGCTCGCCGACGACGGCACGCGCTTCGAGGCGCCGATCCCGGCGTTCACGCTGTCGACACCGCGCACGCTTCATTAAGCCGATATGGCCGTCTGGGCAATAGGCGATCTGCAGGGCTGTTACGAACCGACGCGGCGCCTGCTCGATCGCATCCATTTCGATCCGGCGGCCGACCGGCTCTGGTTCTGCGGCGACCTGGTCAACCGCGGCGGCGAGTCGCTGGAAACCTTGCGCTTGGTGCATTCGCTGCGCGCGAACTGCGTCACCGTGCTCGGCAACCACGACCTGTCGCTGCTGGCGATCGGCGAGCGCCGTCCCGAAGAGCAACGCAAGGTCAATCCGGACCTGCAGCGCGTACTGTTCGCCGAAGATCGCGACGTGCTGCTGGACTGGCTGCGCTCGCAACCGCTGCTGCACGCCGAGCACGATCTGGGCTGGATGATGGTGCACGCCGGCCTGGCGCCCAAATGGACCGTATCGTTGGCGGAAAAGCATGCGCGCGAAGTCGAACAGCGGCTGCGCGGCGACGGCTACCGCAAGCTGCTGAAGAACATGTACGGCGACCAGCCGTCGTGGTCGCCCAAGCTGTCCGGCGTCGAGCGCGACCGCGCCATCATCAACGTGTTCACCCGGCTGCGCTATTGCACGCCGCGCGGGCGCATCGCCTTCGACGCCAAGGGCGCACCCGGCACGCAGCCGCCGGGTCTGTATCCGTGGTACGAAGTCCCGGGACGGGCCGAGCGCACGCTGAAGATCGTTTGCGGGCACTGGTCGACGCTGGGCCTGTTCATCGGCCACGGCGTGCATGCGCTGGACACCGGCGCGGTCTGGGGCGGCAAGCTGACCGCGCTGCAGCTGGACAGCGAGGATTTGCGCGTCGTGCAGGTGCCGGGGCGCAACGTGCCGGCGCCTTCGCCTCAGGCGCGCAAGTAATCGACGAATTCGAAATCGAAAGCGTGCTTGGCGTCGGCGCGGCGGCTTTCGCGCGATGCGATGCGCCATCCGTTGCGATCGAAATCCGGGAAGAAGGTATCCGCGCCTTCGACCACGGTGTCGACATGGGTCAGATACAGCGCATCGGCCGACGGCAAGGTCAGCGCGTAGATCTCGGCGCCGCCGATGACGCACAGTTCCTGCGCGCCGTCGTCGCCTGCCGCCTGCAGCGCGGCGTCGAGCGTATCGACGGCCTGCATGCCTTCGAACGGCGCGTTTCCGGATCGCGTCAGCACCAGATTGGGCCGCCCCGGCAGCGCGCGGCCGAGCGACGCGGCGGTTTTGCGGCCCATCAGCACCGGCTTGCCCAGCGTCAGCCGTTTGAAGCGTTTCAGATCGTCGGGCAGATGCCAGGGCAAGGCGTTGCCCTTGCCGATGGCGGCGTTGCGGTCCAGCGCGGCGATCAACGACAGTTTCATCGCGCTAGTTTGCGCCAACTTCGATCCAGCGAATAGCGGCCCGCGCCGGCGAACACCAGGCACAAGCCCGCCGCGACCAAAGCGAGCGCGGCGAACGCGCCGGGATAAGCTTGTTTCGAATCGACCATCACGATCGCGACGACGAAGTTGAAGGCCACGATCGCGCCTGCGAAACGCGTGCAGAGTCCGAGCACCAGCGCCAGGCCGCCGCCGAACTGTCCGATCACCGACAGCACCGCGCAGAACAACGGAAAGGGAAAACCGAACTGCGCCAGGAAATCGCGGAACTCGAGCATCCGCGCCCACGAAAACACATTGTCCTGCGTCATGAACATCAGATGCCCGCCCATCACGATACGCAGGATCAGCAGGCCGACGCCATGCTGGCCTGCCAAACGACGCTCCACGGCGTTATGCCAGCCTGCGATGCTCATTTGCTCCTCCGGACAGCACCTGTGCGGAAGGCATTGCATCGCACTCGTCTGCCGACGGCCAGCATCGCGGGACGAAATGGCCGTAGCCGGGGACCAATATCAGACCGCGACCGGCGCCTTGATAGCGGGCAACGGATCGTAGCCCTCGATCGCGATATCGTCGTACGTGAAAGCGAAGAGGTCGTTCACGTCCGGATTCAGCGCGAGTTTCGGCAGCGCGCGCGGCTCCCGCGACAACTGCTCGCGCGCCTGGTCGAAGTGGTTCGAATACAGGTGCGCATCGCCGAGCGTATGCACGAAATCGCCGACGCCCAGGCCGGTCGCCTGCGCGACCATGTGCGTCAGCAAGGCGTAGCTGGCGATGTTGAACGGCACGCCGAGGAAAATGTCGCCGCTGCGCTGGTACAGCTGGCAGCTGAGCTTGCCGCCCGCCACGTAGAACTGGAACATCGTGTGGCAGGGCATCAGCGCCATGTCGGGCAAGTCGGCGACGTTCCAGGCGCTGACGATCAGGCGCCGCGAGTCCGGATTGCGCTTGATCTCGTCCACTACCCAGCGCATCTGATCGATCTCGCGGCCGCCGGGCGCCGCCCAGCGCCGCCATTGCTTGCCGTACACCGGGCCGAGTTCGCCGTTCGCGTCGGCCCACTCGTCCCAGATCGAAACCTTGTTTTCCTTCAGGTACGCGATGTTGGTTTCGCCGCGCAGGAACCACAGCAGCTCGTGCACGATCGAGCGCAGGTGCAGCTTCTTGGTGGTGACCAGCGGGAAGCCTTCGTTCAGATCGAAGCGCAGCTGCCAACCGAAGACGCTGCGCGTGCCGGTGCCGGTGCGGTCGCCTTTCTCGGCGCCGTTCTCGAGCACGTGGCGCAGCAGGTCCAGGTACTGGCGCATCAGGCGGCCTCGCTAGCGGGCTGGGGCTGCAGCGTCGGCGCGCTGCGCGAGCGCCACAGCCAGAACAGGCCCAGCGCCACCAGCGGCAGGCTCAGCACCTGGCCCATGGTCACCCAGCCGAACGCGAGGTAGCCGAGCTGCTCGTCCGGAACGCGCACGAATTCGACCGCGAAACGGAACAAGCCGTACAGCAGCGCGAACAATCCGGCGACGGCATAACGCGGCCGCGGCCGGCGGGAGAACCACCACAGGGCGCAGAACATCACCAAGCCCTCCAACGTGGCCTGATAGAGCTGCGAAGGATGCCGCGCGAAATGATCCAGCGCGCCGGCGGCGTATTGCGCCTGCAACTGAGCCGGATCCAGGTTTGCGAGTTCGCGTTCCGCGCGCGGAAAGACCACGCCCCAACCGGCCTGCGTGTATTTGCCCCACAACTCGCCGCCGATGTAGTTGCCCAGCCGCCCGAAACCGAGCCCGGGCGGAACCAGCGGCGCGATGAAGTCGACCACGTCGAACACGTGCAGGCGATGCCGCCGCGCCCACCACGCAACCGCGGCGAACACGCCGAGCAGGCCGCCGTGGAAGCTCATCCCGCCTTCCCACACCTTGAACAGCATCAGCGGATTTTCAAGGAAGGCGCCGAAGCTGTAGAACAGCACATAGCCGATGCGTCCGCCCAGCACCACGCCGAGCATCGCGTAGAACATCAGGTCGCCGTAGGCGTTGGTGTCCGCGCCGGGCAAGCGGCCGGCACGGATGCGGCTGCGGCCCAGGAACCAAGCGGCGGCGAAGCCGAGCAAGTACATGATGCCGTACCAGTGGACTTGCAGCGGGCCCAGCGACAAGGCGATCGGGTCGATCTGGTGGAGGACGATCATCAGGCGAAAAATCGGGAAGCCGGCGATGGCCTATTGTGCCCGAGGCCGCGGTTTTTGGAGGGGCGGCCTTTCTGTGAGAGCGGCTTCTTGTAGGAGCGGCTTCAGCCGCGAGCTCTTCTGGCGAGATCGCCTCGACATGAGAAGCTCGCGGCTGAAGCCGCTCCTACGAAGCGCAGCGCGCTTAATCGAGGATCCTGGGCAGGTCCGGCAGCTCGTTGTCGTCTGGATCGCCGGCCGCGCGCGGGAAATGTTCCGCCAGCAGGCCCGATACCGCCGCCACGGCGCGCACCGCCGCCGCTTCCGGCTCTCCGGCCTTCAAACGCTCTTCCATCATCTGGCAGATGCCGCGCCATTGCTCGGCGCTGATCCGGCCCTCCAACCCGCGGTCCGCGACGATTTCTATGCGATGGTCGGCCAGCAGCAGGTACACCAACACACCGTTGTTGGCGGCCGTATCCCAGACGCCCAATTGCCCGAAAACTTCAGCGGCGCGATGGCGCGCGTCGCGGCCCATCAACGCCTGCCGCGCCGGCAACGCCGATTCCACCGCGAAACACACCTCGCCGCGATGGCGGTTTTCGCCTTCGGCGATCGCGTCGGCGATCCGCTGCAGACTGTCCGGCGGATACAGGCCATGCGCCGGGCGCGCGAACAAGTGACGCAGCAGCCGGGTCAGGGACATCGCCATCACCAACTCCCCGAGGCGCCGCCGCCTCCGCTCATGCCGCCGCCGCCGGACCAGCCGCCTCCACCGCCGCCGAAGCCGCCGCCCCCGCCGAAACCGCCACCTCCGAAGCCACCGCCGCCGAAGCCGCCCCAGTCGCCGCCGCCCCGCGCAAAACGTCCGGCCGAAACGCTTACCAGGCCATACACGAGCCCGATCACGCCCGCAGCGATGCCCAGGCCCAGCAAGGACGAAATCAGCCAGGCCGCACCGCCCGCCGCGCCGCCGGTCAGGACGCCACGGATGCCGGCAGGCGCTCGCCGGAACACGCCGCGCACCAGGTTGGCCGCGATCAAGGCCACGAACAGGGCGAATACCCAATTGCCGCCGCTATCGCCCTCGCCTTCGCGCGGCTGGGCCATCGGTTCGGGTAGCGGTTCGTCGTCGATCAGTTTGGCGAGCACGGCGGTCGCATCGATGAGGCCGCCACCGTAATCGCCGGCCCGGAATTTCGGCGCGAGATACTCCTGGATGACACGGCCGGCTGTGATGTCCGGGATCGCGCCTTCCAAGCCGTAGCCTACTTCGATCTTGACCTTGCGGTCGTCCTTGGCCACGACCAGCAGCACCGCGTCGTCGACACCCTTGCGGCCGATCTTGTACTGCTCGAACGCGCGCACCGCGTATTGCTCGATCGTTTCGGGCTGCGTGGTCGGCACCATCAGCACCTGCAGCTGGCTGCCTTTGCGTTGCTGCAGGGCCAGCGCCTGTTGTTCGATCTGCTGCTTCTGTTCGGCGGTGAGCGTGCCGGTGGTGTCGATCGCCGGCGAGGTCAGCGGCGGGATCGCGGCCTGCTGCGCGAACGCGAGCGACGGCGCCACGCACGCGAGCAACAGCGCGAACGCTGCCGCCCATGCGAGCGCGGGCTTGCGCGAAGCCATCGTCTTCAACCGCGGCTCAGATCACTGCGCCGGCTGCGGTTGCTGCGGCTGCGCGGGTTGTTGCGGCTGGCCGAAATCGACCGCAGGCGCTTCCTGGATCGCGCGCTCGTTCTCGACGGTGAAATTCGGCTTGGGCTTGTAGCCGAACATCATCGCGACCAGGTTCTGCGGGAACGAGCGGATATAGGTGTTGTAGTCCTGCACCACCTGGATGTAACGGCCGCGCGCGACGGTGATCCGGTTCTCGGTGCCTTCCAGTTGCGTCTGCAGGCCGAGGAACGACTGGTCGGCCTTCAGGTTGGGATAGTTTTCGGTCACCACCATCAGCCGCGACAGCGCGCTGGACAGTTCGCCCTGCGCCTGTTGGAACTTGGCCAACGATTCGGCATCGTCCGCATTGACGTTGATCTGGCTGACCTTGGCGCGGGCCTCGGTCACGGCGGTGAGGACCTGCTGTTCGTGCGCCGCATAGCCCTTCACCGTGCTGACCAGGTTGGGGATCAGGTCGGCGCGGCGCTTGTACTGGTTGAGCACTTCGGACCAGCCGGCCTTGACCGCTTCGTCCTTCTGCTGGATCTGGTTGTAGCCGCAGCCGGACAGCAATACCGCGAGCAGGGTCAGCAGGATCAGGCGGAAAGGGGAAACGGCACGCATGGCACGGCTCCTGGGGGAAGACCGGCGCATTGTGCCGTATCCCTGTGAAGGGGGCGCCTTTGTTATTTCCCCCTTTGAAAAAGGGAGGATTGCCCTTGCTGTAGTTTTTCGTAGGAGCGGCTTTAGCCGCGAGCTCTTGATCTTGTCGAATCAAGAGCTCGCGGCTAAAGCCGCTCCTACGAAGAGCGGAGGGCAAATCCCCCTCGGTCCCCCTTTTTCATAGGGGGAGGAACAGCGGGACGCCTACCACTGCCCGGCGCCGGGGATCCTGTGCGAAGCCGCGCGGCGGCGCATCAGCAGGTTGAGCCATTCGACCAGCACCGAGAAGCCCATCGCGAAGTAGATGTAGGGCTTGGGCACGTGCACCGACAGGCCGTCCAGGATCAGCACCGCGCCGATCAGCAGGATGAAGGCCAATGCCAGCATCTTCACCGTCGGGTTCTCGTCGATGAACTTGCCCAGCGGGTTGGCGGCCAGCAGCATGATTGCCACCGCCAGCAGGATCGCGAACACCATGATCGGAATGTGCTGGGCCATGCCGACCGCGGTGATCACCGAATCCAGCGAGAACACGATGTCGATGACCGCGATCTGCGCGATCACCACCCAAAACACCTGCGACGCCTTGGTGGTCCGCGGATCCTCGTCCTCGCCGCCGCTGATCAGGTCGCGGATCTCCAGCGTGCCTTTCACCACCAGGAATATGCCGCCCAGGATCAGCACCAGGTCGCGGATCGAGATGCCCATGCCGAACAGCATGAACAGGTCCCGCTCCATCCGCGCCAGGAACGCCAGCATGATCAACAGCAGGATGCGCGTGATGCACGCCACCGCGATGCCGATCTTGCGCGCCACCGGGCGGCGGTGTTCGGGCAGGCGCCCGACCGCGATCGAGATGAACACCAGGTTGTCGATGCCGAGCACGATTTCCAGCGCGCTCAAGGTGACCAGCGTCAGCCATGCATCGGGAGAAGCCAGGAAACTCAGATCCATTCGTATCTCACGTCAAAAGAGGTAGCGCGGGCCGAGGATCGCGCCCCAGACCAGCAGAACGTTCATCATCAGCACGAACACCGCGGCCGAGCCCATGTCCTTGGCGCGTCCGGCCAATTCGTGGTGCTCGGGGCCGTAGCGTTCGATCACCGCTTCGACCGCGGAATTCAGCAACTCTATGCTCAGCACCAACAGCATCGAACCGATCAGCAGCGCACGCTCCACGCCGCCCGTGCCGAGCCACCAGCCGATCGGCGCCAGGATCGCGAACAGGTAGACCTCGAGCCGGAACGAGGATTCGTGCAGCCACGCCGCGCGCAGGCCCTGCAGCGACCAGACCGCCGCTTTCATGATCCGCACCGGGCCGCGCGGCAGATGGCCGAATTCGTCCGCCATGGCTGCGCTCAAGCCTCCTGCCGCGCAATGCGATGGAGAAACGGAATGGCGGGGGTTACGGGAACGACACTGCTGCGATCGTGCGGTGATGGCTCGAGGGCGAGCCGCGTCGGGTCGAGCATGTAGGGTCTCGGGCTGGCGTGTGCAGAACCCGGCGATTTTGCCATACGACGAGCCCCTTCGACCTGTGCCCGCCGGTTTGCAATGCGATGACCGGGCTGTTTCACTGACGCGAACCCCACCGGAAACCGACCATGCGAGCGCGTGCCGCACAGCTGATTTTTGTCGCCCTGTTCGCGGTCCTGACGCTGGCCGCCGGCTGTGCGGCCAATCCGTCGGCCACAACGCCATCCCCGCCCCCGCTCGATCCGCCATCGGCCGACTGGACCGTTGATCTGGCCGCATTCGCGGCCCAGGATGCCGCCGATCCGCCTCCTCAGCGGCCGGTCGTGTTCACCGGCAGTTCCTCGATCCGGCTATGGCAGACCCTGGCCGAGGATTTCCCCGGCGTGCCGACGCTCAACCGCGGCTTCGGCGGTTCGCAACTGCGCGATGTGGCGCACTACGCGGACACCCTGGCGATCCAGTACCGGCCGCGCATGATCGTGATCTACGGCGGCGACAACGACATCAACGCCGGCCGCGATGCGCAGCAGGTGCTGTCCGATTTCCGCGCGGTGGTCGCGCGCATCCGCAGCGATTTGCCCGATGTGCCCATCGTCTATCTGTCGATCAAGCCCAGTCCGTCTCGCGAATCGCAGCTGGCGACGCAACGGGAGGCCAATGCCGCGATACGCGCCGAAGCGGCTAGGTGGCCTCGGGTCGAATTCGTCGACGTGGCTACGCCGATGCTGGACGCCGGCGGCAGGCCTCGTCCGGAGTTGTTCGTCGAGGATCGCCTGCATATGAATCGCGACGGCTACGCGCTATGGCGGCGAATCGTTGCGCCTCACCTGAAATAGTACGGTTCTTTGCCGCTGCGTCGTAGAGCGGGGCTTGCCCGCTGTCTTGCTCCGATTTTTTGTAGAGCAGGGCTTGCCCGCTGCTCTCGCTTCGGCTGCGTAGAGCGGAGCTTGGTCCGCTGCCCTCGTTCTTAAGCCGTTCGCTCTTAAGCCGTTCGCTCTTAAGCCGTTCGCTCTTAAGTCCCTCGCTCCTAAGTCGTTGCTCTTAGGCCGTTCGGTCTTAAAGACGTCATCCCAGCGAACGCTGGGACCCATGTTGCTCTTGCCCTTGCCCCTAAGCCGTCATCCCGGCGAAGGCCGGGATCCAGGCCCGCGTCCTTGCGGGTTGCGCTGCGACTCGCGCCATGGAAAAAGGCTTCCGGGCTGCGCCCGGGTCACTTTCTTTGCTGGCCCAAAGAAAGTAACCCAAGAAAGGGCCTGAACTGCGGTGCGATGCGTCGCACCTGTAAGTCCGCCAGCGGACCTGCTTTCGTCGTGGGTGACCTTCTTACGCAGGTACTAGATTTTGATTCGCCGCGATTGTGGTGACGTGGCTTTTGCGGAGTTGCGCTAAGGAGGCGTTCTGGTCGATCGCCCCGAATCTGAATGTCGAAGCGACGGAGGAATCCCGAGGGCTGGCGAGCGGTGGCCAAGAACACGAGGTAATCCCATCGCCGGGATACCTTCCAAAGGCCCTTTTTCTTTGGTTACTTCTCTTTTTGGGCCCCACAAAAAGAAAGTAACTCGGCCGCGGTTTTAGCGGACGAAACCCCGGCCGGAACGGCCGGCAGAGCCGACAAACCCAACAGCAAAAGCAGCGGAGCAAGCTCCGCTCTACAAACGACGGGATTACTGCTGGCGCAACGCCTCGATCGGATCGAGCTGCGACGCCTTGCGCGCCGGGTAATAGCCGAAGAACAAGCCCGTAGCGATCGAGAAACCCGCCGCCAGTCCGATCACCTTCTCGTTCAACGCGACCGGCAATTCGCTGAACTGGCCCACGGCCAACGCGCCGACGATGCCCAGCACGATGCCGATCACGCCTCCGATCAGCGAAATCAGCATCGCTTCGGCCAGGAACTGCCGGCGCACATCGCTGGGCCCCGCGCCGACCGCCATGCGCAGGCCGATTTCGCGGATGCGCTCGGTCACCGACACCAGCATGATGTTCATGATGCCGATGCCGCCCACGATCAGCGAGATAGTGGCCACCGCGCCCAGCAGCAGCGACATCAGCCGCGTGGTCTGCGTGCGCGTGGCCACGATCTCGGAGATGTTGCGCACGGTGAAGTCGTCGTCGTCGCCGGGCTTGATCTTGTGGCGCTGGCGCAGCAAGGCCTCGACCTCGGTCTGCGCGTAAGTGAGGTCCTTGGCGTCGGTCACGGTCAGCGCGATCTGCATCACCGCGCTGGGCGGCAGGCCCATCATGCCCATCAAGCGGCGCCGGCCGGTTTCCAGCGGCACCATGATCACATCGTCCTGGTCCTGGCCGAAGCCGCCCTGCCCTTTCGGAGCCAGCGTGCCGATCACGGTGAACGGCACCCGGCCCAGGCGGATCGTCTGGCCGATGCCGCTGTCCTCTCCGAACAGCTCGCGGCGCACCGTTTCGCCCAGAATCACTTCCTTGGCCGCGCTGCTGTAATCCTGCGCGTCGAACAACTCGCCGTTGGCGATCGCCCAGCCGTTGATCTCGAAGAAATCCGGCTGCACGCCCTGCCAGTTGCTGGACCAGTTGTTCTCGGCGAACACCACCTGGGTCCCGCCGCGCAGCGCTCCGGCCACGTACTGCACTTCCGGGATCTCGTTGCGGATCGCGTCGACGTCGCCTTCGCTGAGGGTGAAGAAGCTGCTCGCGCTCATGCGCACGCCGCCGGCGCCGCGGTTGGAACCGGGCGAGATGTCGAGCCGCTGCGAGCCCAGGCCCGACACCAGCTTGTCGATTTCGGCCTGCGTGCCCTGGCCCACCGACACCATCACGATCACCGCTGCGATGCCGATGATCACGCCGAGCGAGGTCAACGCGCTGCGCATCCAGTTGCCCCGCAAGGCGAAAATCGCTGTGCGCAGGATGTCCGCGAAGTTCATGCCGCCGCCCGCTCCTGCGCGTGCAGCTCGCCGTCGTGCATCAGGTAGATGCGGTCGGCGTGCGCGGCCACTTCGGCGTCGTGGGTGATCAGCACCACCGTATGGTCCTCGTCGCGCAGGCGCTTGAACAGGGCCAGGATCTCCTCGCCGGTCTTGGAATCGAGCGCCCCGGTGGGTTCGTCGGCCAGGATGATCGGCGGTTTGTTGATCAGCGCGCGGGCAATCGCCACGCGCTGCTGCTGGCCGCCGGACAGTTCGGTCGGGCGGTGCCCGGCACGGTCGGACAGGCCGACCGCGGCCAGCGCTTCCTGCGCCAGGCGCAGGCGTTCGGCCGGCGGCACCTGCGCGTAGCCCAGCGGCATCGCCACGTTCTCCAGCGCGCTCATCCGCGGCAGCAGGTTGAAGCCCTGGAACACGAATCCGATCTTGTCCCGGCGCAGCACCGCGAGGTCTTCCGCGTCGAGCGTGGACACGTCGACGCCATCGCACTCGTAGCTTCCGCTGCTGGGCGTGTCCAGGCAGCCGATCAGGTTCATCAGCGTCGATTTGCCCGAACCGGACGGACCCATGATCGCGACGAAATCGCCGCGATCGATCCGCAGCTCCACGCCCTTCAGCGCCACGACTTCGGCTTCGGTGCCGGGCGAGTAGACCTTGCCCAGCGCGTGGGTGCGGATCACCGCGACGGCGTTGGCATCGTTCATCCACCGCCTCCCGGTGCCGCGCGAGCGGAAGACTGCCCGCTCGCCGCGGCGCGTTCGCCGGTCACCACCAGGTCGTCCTGCTTGATGTCGCCCGACACTTCGGTGCTGGTGCCGTCGCTGGCGCCGACACGGACCATCGTCATCTGCGGCTTGCCGTCGACCAATTTGTACAGCGGCGCGCGCTTGGCGCCGACCAGTTCGGAGATCTGCGCATCCCATTGCTTCTGCTGGCCTGGCGTCAGGGTGGCGCGGAACGGCGCGAACTGCTGGTTTGTGCGTTCGATCATGCGCTGGCGGATCTGCGCCTGGATATCGCCGCCGGCACCGCCCATCACGATGCGCATGCCGCCACCGCTGCCGCCGCGGCCGAACAGGCTGCTGCCGCCGTTGCCGGCCTGCGGCGCCATGCGCGCGGCCTGGCGTTGGCGCATCGCCTCGATCGCGGTATCGAACGTGGCCTGTTGCTCGGCATTGAGCTTGAGCCCCGCGGCGACGCGGACGAGGTCGTCGGCCATGCCGCCACCGCGCATCGTCACCGTTTGCGGAGCCGCCGCATTGCTGCCCTCTTCGCTGGCCGGCTTGTAGCGCAACGCCGCGTTGGACACCTTCAATACGTTATTGCGGCGGCTGACCTCGATTTCGGCATTGACGGTCAAGCCCGGCAGCAACGTACCATCGCTATTGTCGACAGTGACGACGACCGGATACGTGACCACGTTGTTGGTGGTGGTCGCCGATAGCCGCACCTGGTCGACCACGCCTTTGAACTGGCGGTCGGCGAATGCGTCGGCGGTGAACGACACGGCCTGGCCGACCTTGACCTGGCCGATGTCGGCTTCGTCTACGGCCAGCTCGATCTTCATCTTGGCCAGGTCTTCGGCGATCTTGAACAACTCCGGCGCCTGCAGGCTGGCCGCGACCGTCTGCCCGGGCTCGATCGTACGGGTCAGCACCACGCCGTCCACCGGCGAGCGGATCACGGTGCGGCCCAGGTTGATGCGCGTGGTTTGCGTCGATGCGGTCTGCTGGCGGATCTGGGCCTGCGCCGAATTGACCTGTGCCTGCGCCTGATCGCGCGCGGCGCGGGCCAGATCCACGTCGCTCTGCGCGACCAGTTTCTGCTTGCCCAGGTCGGCCTTGCGCTGGTAGTCGAGTTCCGCGTTGCGCAGCGTGGCCTGCATTTGCCGCAAGGACGCTTGCGCGCTGGCGATGGCGGCATTGCCCTGCTGGATCTGCGCCTCGTAGCTGGCCGGATCGATCTTGGCGATGATTTGGTCCTTCTTGACCCGGTCGTTGAAGTCGACCAGCACATCGGTCACCTGCCCGGAAATCTGGCTGCCGACCGTGACCGTGGAAATCGCGCTGAGCGTGCCGGTGGCGGAAATCGCCACCCGGATGTCGCCGCGCTCGACCGCGCTGGTGCGATAGCCGCTTTCGGCCGCGCCGGCCTTGCGCTGGTTCCAGAACCAGAGTCCGGCCGCAAGCAACGCCAGCAGGGCCACGGCGATGCCGATGCGGCGGCCTAGACGGGAATGGGGGGCTTTACGGGGTGCGCTCATGCTTTCCGGTCGCAGGGAGTCGACGGACGCTAACGCGCCCGTCCTGAATGGGTTGACAGTAGAGCTTAACGGGAGCCGATAGTTCCGGCGCGTCCGGCCGTAGATGCACTGACGAGAGGAAGGGTCGCACGACCGACGAAAGCAACGGATCGGCGGGCCTTGGCCCACCATCGCAGCACAACACGCCGAGCGGATGTTCGCAGGCGAGTCCGAAGCGCCCTGCGCCGATATTCGTTATCGACTTTGGAGATCAGGATGGTGGGCCAAGGCCCACCTACGCGAAGGCGATGGTCGCCGTGGTGCCTTCGCCAGGCGCGCTGACCAGGGTGACCGGCCAGCCGAAGCGCTCGCCGAGCCGACGCACGATCGACAGGCCAATGCCTTTGCCGACCGGATGCTGCTGGTCGGCGCGGTAGAACGGCTCGAACGCCTTGTCCAGTTCTTCGCGGCTCATGCCGATGCCGGTGTCGCGCACCACGATGCGGTCGCTTCCGATCCGCACCTCGATGCGTCCCTCGTCGGTGAACTGGCAGGCGTTGCCGAGCAGGTTGCCGACCATCACCCCGAGCACGCGCGGCGGCGCATGCAGCCGCGGCGATGCGTCCTCGATCACGTCCAATTGCACCGACTTGCCGGCCAGCAGCGGGCGCACGTTGACCACTTCCTCGTAGACCACGTCGCGGACGCTGAAGTCCTCGCTCTGCGGCGCCACGTCGGCTTCGCGCGCGAGCACCAGGAACGCGTCGATCACCGCTTCCATATCGCGTCCGGCGAATTGCACGCGCTGCAGCGAGCGGTGCGTGCGCGGCGGCAGGTCGGGATCGGCCAGCAGCAGGTCCGAAGCCACGCGGATCACGGTCAGCGGCGTGCGCAGTTCGTGGCTGGCGTCGCGCGTGAACGCGCGCTCGCGCGCGACGAAGGCGCCGACGCGCACCGCCAGGTCGTGCAGCGCATTGGCCAGCTGCCTGACTTCGCCTTCGAGCGCGGCGGGCAGCCGTTCGGGCGCGAGCCGGCCGGCATCGGGTTGGCGCGGATCCCAGCGCGCGACCTCGCGCGCAAGCCATGACACGGGTTCGACCAACTTGCGCGACGTGCGATACGTCAGCCAGGTCACCGCATAGAGCACCAGCAACGCCAGCCCGGTCGGCACCACGCCCAGCCACAAAGTGAGCTCGTCGACGAAGCCTTCGTTGTAAACCAGGTACAGACGGCCCGCGGGACGCTCGTCCACGTACACCGCCTGGTTGCGCCCGGGCATTTCGTGGAAACCGGCGCCGAATCCCTTTATCTCCGATGGCAACGTGTCGGCGTTCGCGCCGCGCGGCACCACGTAACCCTTGACCACGATGCCCAGCGGCTGCGCCCGCTGCGGATCGCGTTCCCACGACTGCCAGTATTCGGCGGACTGCGACTGCAGCCGCCGCTCCAGCAGGTTGCGCTTGAGCACCGCGTTGATCGCGAACACGCCGATCACGATCACCACGCTGGCGATGACCGCCTGCAGCACGAAGGCGCGCTTGAACTTGCGGGACAGCGCCTGCGGCATGGCGGATCAGGCGGGCGGGTGTTCGATGTCCGCGATGCGATAGCCGGCGCTTTGCACGGTATGCAGCAACGGCCGGTCGAACGGCTTGTCGATGGTCTTGCGCAGGTTGTACAGATGGCTGCGCAAGGTGTCCGAATCCGGCAGGCCGTTGCCCCAGATTTCGCGCTCGATCTCCTGGCGGCTGACCACGCGCGGCGATTCGCGCATCAGGATCGTCAGCAGCTTCAGGCCGATCGGCGACAGCTGCAGCTCGGTGCCGCCGCGGGTGGCGCGCAGGCTGGCCGGATCGAGCACCAGGTCGGCGACCTTGAGCACTTCGGCGCCCACCTGGCGACGCTCGCGCCGGATCAGCGCGCGCAGGCGCGCTTCGAGCTCCTGGATCGCGAACGGCTTGGTCAGGTAATCGTCGGCGCCGGCGCCCAGGCCGGTGAGCTTCTCGTCGAGCGTGTCGCGCGCGGTCAGCATCAGCACCGGCGTCGATTTGCGCGCTTCTTCGCGCAGGCGGCGGCAGACTTCGATGCCGTCCAGCCGCGGCAGCATCAGGTCCAGCACGACCACGTCGTAGTTGTTTTCGGTGGCCAGGCGATAGCCATCGAGGCCGTCCGCCGCATAGTCGACCTCGAAACCGCGGCCTTCCAGATACTCGCCGACCATTTCCGAAATATTGCGGTTGTCTTCGACGATCAATACGAGCCCGGCAGGCTCTTGTGGGTTCCTCATACCGCCCCCGTTCCTTCAGCTTTGTGAAAGGTGCCAATGGCCCGGTCGAGACGACGTGAAGACGTACCCGCTACGCTATTCATGACCCTGAAGGAACCCGCCATGTCCCCCGAACGACTGCTGCCTGTCCTGCTGCTGCTGGGCTCGAACATCTTCATGACTTTCGCCTGGTATGGGCACCTGAAATACAAGACCACGCCCCTGTTCTGGGCGATCCTGGCCAGCTGGGGCATCGCCTTCTTCGAATACTGCCTGCAGGTGCCGGCCAACCGCATGGGCAGCGCGATCTATTCGGCGCCGCAGCTCAAAGGCATGCAGGAGGTGATCACGCTGCTGGTCTTCGCGGCGTTCTCGGCCGGCTATCTGGGCCAGCCGTTGAAGTGGAACCATTGGGCCGGTTTTGCGCTGATCGCGGTAGCGGCCTGGCTGATCTTCATGGAACCGTAGGGTGGGCCTTGGCCGACCATCGCAACTTCGCACATTCGCCGCGATCATCCGGCGGAACGACGGTGGGCCAAGGCCCACCCTACGTCAGAATTTAATCTTTCCGGCAATGATGTCCTTGAACATCACCCAGTCGCCCATGAACGAATACAGCGGATGCTTGAAGGTAGCCGGCCGGTTCTTCTCGAAGAAGAAATGGCCGATCCAGGCGAAACCGTAGCCGCAAAACAAAGCCGCCAGCAGCCACCAGCCATTGCGCTGCACGATGGCGACCGCCACCAGCGCAAGCACGCCGCAACTGCCGATGAAGTGCAAGCGGCGGCTGACGGTGTTGCGGTGTTCGCTGAGATAGAACGGATAGAACTCGCGGAAACTGGTGAAGCGGCTCATATCCCTCCTCCGATGCGGCGACTCTGTGGGAGCGGCTTTGGCCGCGAGCTTTTCAAGAATCGCAGACCAGGAACCAAGAGCTCGCGGCTAAAGCCGCTCCCACAAAAAGCCTGGTACCTCAGCTCGATTTTTCGGCGGCCTTGGCCCGGCCCCAATAGCGATCCTGCATCTCCAGCGGCAAACCCGCAAGCGGCGTGCCGTCGGCCTGCGCGAGGGCCTCCATGGCGCGGAAACGGCGCTCGAATTTGAGGTTGGCGCGGCGCAGCGCGGTGCCGACGTCGACCTTCGCATGGCGGGCCAGATTGGCGCAGACGAACAGCAGATCGCCGATTTCGTCTTCCAGCCGGTACTGCGCGCTGGCGTCGCCCGGATGTTCGGCCAGCGCGGCGAACTCGGCGCGGACTTCCTCGATCTCCTCGTGCAGCTTCTCGATCACCGGCGCGGGGCCCGGCCAATCGAACCCGACTTTCGCCGCACGGTTTTGCAGCTTCACCGCGCGCTGCCATTCCGGCATGCCGCGCGCGATGCCGGCCAGCGCGGAAGCGTCTTCGTCGCCCTTGGCTTCGCGCTCGCGGCGTTTGTGCTCTTCCCAGGCCAACGTTTGCGCCGCGGCATCAGCGACCGCTTCGTCACCGAAGACATGCGGATGGCGCCGGGTCATCTTGTCGCCGATCGCGGCCGCCACATCGGCGAACGCGAACGCGCCCTGCTCTTCCGCCATGCGCGCATGGAACACGACCTGCAGCAACAGGTCGCCGAGTTCGTCCTTCAGCGCATGCAGATCGTTGCGGTCGATCGCGTCGGCGACTTCGTAGGCTTCCTCGATGGTGTATGGCGCGATCGTGGCGAAGGTCTGTTCGACGTCCCAGGGACAGCCGTTCTCCGGGTCGCGCAGGCGGGCCATGATGTCGAGCAGGCGTTGGATGTCGTGTATTCGCTCGGTCACGTTTGCTGCTCCGAAGGCTTGCGCTTTGCTTTCAAGCCGTCATTCCCGCGAAGGCGGGAATGACGGCTTTTCAGAGCCAGTCCCGCCACGGCAACGCGGTATCGCCCAACGCCAAAAAATCGCCATTGAGAATGGTATCGCGCTGGTTGTAGCGCAAGGGCCTTCCCTTGGGATCGATCACGCAGCCGCCGGCCGCTTCCAGGATGCACTGCCCCGCCGCGGTATCCCACTCGCTGGTCGGCCCGAAACGCGGATAGACATCCATGCCGCCTTCTGCGAGCCGGCAGAATTTGAGCGAGGAGCCCAGCGCCACCGTTTCGACCTCGCCGATGCGCGACATCAGCGCCTCGGTGCGCAGGTCGCGGTGCGAGCGGCTGGCTGCCACGCGCAGCGGCGCCGTGGCCGGCATGCGTACGGCGACCGGCGTTTCGTTATCGCCATCGCGGCGGAAAGCGCCGCGCCCGAGCTGCGCATGCCACAGCTGGCCGGTGACCGGCGCCTGGATCACGCCGAAGACGGGAACGCCTTCGTCGATCAACGCGATGTTGACGGTGAATTCGCCGTTGCGCTTGACGAACTCGCGGGTGCCGTCGAGCGGATCGACCAGCCAGAGCCGGCGCCACGCGCGGCGCTCGGCGGTCGGCGTCTCTTCGGCGGCCTCTTCGGAGAGCGTCGGAATGTCCGGCGCAAGCCGCGCCAGTCCGGCGACGATGCAACGGTGCGCGGCCAGGTCGGCGGCGGTCAGCGGGCTCGCATCGGATTTGCGCTCCACATCGAAAGCGCTTTCGTAGACTTCGAGTATGGCCGCAGCGGCTTCGCGCGCGAGCGCGATCACGCCTTCGCGCAGGCTGTCACCGATCCGGTCAGCGTTCGCCGGCATCGCCCTGCCTCAGCCATTCGCGGGCGATGAACAACGCGGCGATCGAGCGGCCTTCGGAAAAATCCTCGCGCAAGATCAGTTGGTGCAAATCGTCGAGCTTCCACGGCACCACTTCCAGTTCCTCCGGTTCGTCGCCGGGCAGGCGTTCGGGATACAGGTCGCGCGCGACGACGAGCGCGGTCTGGTGGCTCATATAGGTCGGCGCCAGCGACAGCGAGCGCAGCACGACGAGCGAACGCGCGCCGTAGCCGGCTTCCTCTTTCAGTTCGCGGTCGGCCGCCTGCTCCGGCGTCTCGCCGGCGTCGATCCGGCCCTTGACCAGGCCCAGTTCGTAACGATGCACGCCGGCCGCGTACTCGCGCACCAGCAGCACGGTCTCGTCGTCGAGCATCGGCACCACCGCCACCGCGCCATGGCCGCGGCCGTGCAGGCGCTCGAAGCTACGGCGCTCGCCGTTGCCGAACTCGAGGTCCAGCCGCTCCATGCGGTACGGCCCGGCGTCGTGTTCGGTGATGCCGTGGATGGTGGGCAGGCGGCGCGTCATCGCGGCCTTCCTGCGGTTCGGCAAGCGGCGGCCCGGCAAGCGATAATGCGGGAATGGGCGAAAACAGAATCCATGATCCAGCGATGATAGCGGACGCCGAGCACTGGCGTACGCGCGACCTCGCGGTGCTGTGGCACCCGTGCACGCAGATGCGCGAGCATCCGGACACGCTGCCGTTGCTGCCGGTCGCCCGCGGCGACGGCGCATGGCTGGTCGGGCACGACGGGCGCCGTTATCTCGACGCGATCAGCAGTTGGTGGACCAACCTGTTCGGCCATGCCGAACCGCGCATCGCCGAGGCCATCGCCAAGCAGGCGCGGACGCTGGAACAGGTGATCCTGGCCGGCTGTTCGCACGAACCGGCGGTGGAACTGGCCGAGAAACTGCTGGCGCTGGCGCCGCGCCAGCCCGGACGCGCGCCGCTGGCCAAGGTGTTCTACGCCGACAACGGTTCGGCCGGCGTGGAAGTGGCGCTGAAGATGGCCTTCCACTGGCACCTCAACCGCGGAGAACCGCGGCGCACCAAGTTCATCGCGCTGGAAAACGGCTATCACGGCGAAACGCTGGGCGCGCTGGCGGTCGGCGACATTCCGCTGTACCGCCGCGTCTATGCGCCGCTGCTGGCGGAAGCCTTGTTCGCGCCGTCGCCCGACGCTTACCTGGCGCAGCCGGGCCAGAGCGCGGCCGGACATGCCGAAGACGCCGCCGATGCCCTCGCCCGCCTGCTCGACGACCATGTCGGCGAGGTCTGCGCGGTGATCCTGGAGCCGCGCGTGCAATGCGCCGGCGGCATGCGCATGCACGATCCCGCCTACCTGCGCCGCGCGCGCGAGCTATGCGACGTGCACGGCGCGTTCCTGATCGCCGACGAGATCGCGGTCGGTTTCGGCCGCACCGGAACGATGTTCGCCAGCGAGCAAAGCGGCGTAATGCCTGATCTCTTGTGTCTGTCCAAGGGCCTGACCGGCGGCTTCCTGCCGCTGGCGGCGGTGCTTGCCACGCAGGAGATCTACGACGGCTTCCTCGACGATTCGCGCGAACGCGCCTTCCTGCATTCGCACAGCTATACCGGCAACCCGCTCGCATGCGCGGCCGCATTGGCGTCGCTGCGCATTTTCGAAACCGACGGCGTGCTTGCACGCAACCGCACGACCGCCGCGAAGATGGCCGCGTTGGCGGCGCCTTTCGCGAACCATCCGCATGTCGCCGACGTGCGCCAGGCCGGCACGATCGTAGCCTTCGAACTCGCCCACGACGGCGGCAAACGCATTCCTTTCGACGCCGCGCAACGCGTCGGCCTGCGCGCCTATCGGGCCGCGCTGGACGGTGGCGTGTTGCTGCGCCCGCTCGGCGATGTGCTGTACTGGATGCCGCCGTATTGCATCGACGATTCCCAGCTCGAACTGCTGGCCCAAGTAACGCGCGCGGCCATCGGCGAGGCGACTGCATGACTTCCGCGATTCGCGACCCCGCTGTTGCCCCCTTTGAAAAAGGGGGCGGGCCGCGCAGCGGACCGCGGGATTTGCTTTTGATTTTGCCGTTGTTTTCGAAGCAAGCGCAGCGTCAAAAGCAAATCCCCCCTGCCCCCCTTTTTCAAAGGGGGGAACTGCAGGGTTCTACGCGGTGGTGGGGTCCATGCGCCTGACCCGCGCTTTCGTCGATATGCCGCTAGCAACCGGTCGCCGCGTAGCGCTGCCCGAATCGGCGGCCCTGCATCTTGTGCGGGTTCTGCGCCTGGTCGAAGGCGCCGCCTGCGTGCTGTTCAACGGCGACGGCCGCGATTACGACGCGCGGCTGTTGTCGGCGGGCAAACGCGGCGCGGAAGCCGAAATCGTCGCCGCACGCGAGGTCGACAACGAGTCGCCGCTACGCATCGTGCTGGTGCAGGGCGTCGCGCGCGGCGAGAAGATGGATCTGATCCTGCAGAAGGCGACCGAACTGGGCGTCGCTTCGATCGCGCCGGTATGGGCTGAGCGCACCGAAGTGAAGTTGGACGCGCAACGCGCCGAAAAACGCGTCGCGCATTGGCGCAGCGTGATCGTGTCGGCTTGCGAACAATCCGGGCGCGCGCGGGTGCCGCCGCTGGCGGCGCCGGTTTCGCTGGCCGAAGCCGCGGCGGCGCTGCCCGGCGATGCGCTCAAGCTCAGCCTCGATCCCGCCGGCGAAAACGAATCGCGCAGTTTGCAGCCGCCCGCTTCGCGCACCGTCGCGATCGCGATCGGCCCGGAAGGCGGCTGGTCGCCGCGCGACCGCGAAACGCTGCGTGCGGCCGGCTTCGCAGGCCTGCGTCTGGGTCCGCGCGTTCTGCGCACCGAAACCGCCGGTTTGGCCGCCATCGCTGCGTTGCAGGCGCGTTTCGGCGACCTGTAACGCCGCCCGTTTCAGGCCGCTTGCAAGGCCTCGCCGATACGGCTTTCCACTGCGGACAGGTCCGGCAACAGCGCCGGATCCTCGCGCAGCAGCACGCGCGCCTGCACGCCGGGCGGCAGGTCGCCGCCGACGGCGTCTGCGATCAACTCGTCGCGCGCCACCGTGACCAGGCGCGGGAAGCCCTGCGTCAACAATGCGAAATAGGGCATCTTCGGATCGCCGCCGAGCGCTTTGAGCACCAGCACCTTGTTGCCCAGCGCCGCCGATTCGTCGGAAATGCCGGCCATGCGCGCGAATGCGATCAGCGGCAAGCGCCAGCCGCGCCAGCGGATGCGGCCCAGCAACCATTCCGGCGCGTTCTCGACCCGTTCGGGCTCGGCGTACGACAACACTTCGGCGATGGTGGCGTTGGGCAGCAGCAGCCGCGCGCCCGCTACCTGGATCAAGACGCCGCGGATGTCGTTAGTGGTGCTGGCCATCGTTCTTCCTCGTGCCGCAGATCAAGAGCTTGCGGCCGAAGCCGCTCCTACGCATCAGGCCGGCCAGCGCTCGGCCAGGCGCTCGGCCAGCGCCGCCGGCAATCCCGCTTCGCCGCCGCGCGCTACCACGTCGTTGGCGGCGGCGGGTTCGAAACAGCCTTCCGCCGACTGCCCGGCCACCAACGCGCCTGCGGCCGCCAGGCGCATGATCGGGTCGACCGTGGCGACATCGCCGCCGCTGAGCACGACGATCGCGCTGTCGTTGGCCGGCAATGCGCCGAACACGTCGGCCGAACCGCTGAACACCAGATCGGCGGCCTTCCTGGCCAGGCCCAGCGAGGGCGGCACGACATAGACATTGCCCGCTTCGAGCACCGTGTCCGCCGCGGCCAGTTGCACCGGCATCGCCGACGCGCGCGCCATCTGGCCGACCAGCTTGTCGTATTGGCCGCCATCGAGGCGTTGCAGGATCAGCACCGGGCGCGGAAAACCTTCGGGCAGGCCTTTTAGCAATTGCCGCACCGCATCGGGTCCGCCCAGGCCTGCCAGCAGCAGCACCGCGCCGCGTTGCGGCCCGTGTCCGTAGCTGTCGGTGTCGGCCAGCGACAAGCCGGCGATGCGGCGCTCGAGTTCTTCGATGTTCGTGGTTGCGACGGACGCGGAACGGCTGGCGCCAACCCTCGTTTCGCCGTCGTCCAGGCTCCATTCGCCGGCCTTGATGGTGCGCGGCGCCACGGCGGCGGGAATCTCCGCCGGAGCGTCGCCGCTACCGGTGCTGCTGAGGAATTCGTCGAGGCCGATGATCGTGTCCTGCGTCGCATCGCGCGGCGCGCGGGACTCGCCGCCCATGTCGAAGCTGTTGAAATCGATGGCGCCGAAATCGCCGGCATCCGTTTCCAGCAGCTCGGCATCCACCTGGTCGACTTCGGCCAGGCCGATGCCGACCGCGTCGACCGGCAACGCCTCGGCGTGCGTGCCGGCATCGCCGACGTATTCGCCGAAAGACGCCTCGGCATGATGCTGTTGCGGCGTGGTCGGCAGGCCCGGCTGCGGGTAGATGTCGTCGGCCTCGGTCTGGCCCGGCGGCAATACGTCGTCATGGCCGTACAGCTTGGCCTGCAGATGCCGCGACCAGCGCGCCGCGTCCCAGCCTTCGCGGCGCGCGGCAAGTTCGGCTTCGTCGAAGATGACGGTGATGGCGGGGTCGCCGAGCACCGCATCGAAACGTTCCAACTGCGCCTCGGTCGCCGGGTCGAGCGCGACCAGCAGGCTGTCGGGCTGCGCTGCGATCACCGCATCGACCGCGATGCTGGACGGGTCGGCGATCAGCACCACTTCGGCGCCGGCTTGCTGCAGGGCGTCGCGCAGGCGATCGCTGGCCGCGCCCGGCTGCGCCAGCAGTACCGCGCGCCGTTGCGCGCCGCGCGCAACCGATGGTTTAGGCGTGGTCACGGGTCAGCCCCAGCAGGTCGAACACGTTGCGCATCAGTTCCTGTTCCTGATACGGCTTGCCCAGGTAGCGCTCCACGCCGATGTCGAAGGCGCGCTGGCGGTGCTTCTCGCCGGTGCGCGAAGTGATCATCGCGATCGGGACGTTGCGCAGGCGCGGATCGAGCTTCATCGTGGTCGCCAGCTCGTAGCCGTCCATGCGCGGCATTTCGATGTCGAGCAGCATCAGGTCGGGCACGCGCTCGGTCATGCGTTCCAGCGCGTCCAGGCCGTCCTTGGCGGTGATCACTTCGAAGTTGTGGCGTTCCAGCACGCGGCCGGTCACCTTGCGCATGGTCACCGAGTCGTCGACCACCATCACCAGCGGCACGCCGCGTTCGGGCGCTGCGGGCATGGCGACCGGTTCGCGCGGCGCAGCGACATGGCGGCGCACCAACGGCGCGATGTCCAGGATCACCACCACGCTGCCGTCGCCCATGATCGTGGCGCCGAAAATGCCCGGCACCGATGCGACCTGCGGACCGACCGGCTTCACCACGATTTCGCGGTTGCCCAGCACCTGGTCGATGCTCACCGCCGCGCGCAGATCGCCGGAGCGGATCAGCAGCAGCGGCACCTGCATCTGGCCCTCGGCCTTGGCCGGAGCGTGGCCGAGCAAGCTGCCCAGGTCGTGCAGCACGTAATCTTCGCCGCCGTAGCGGTAGCTCGCGTCGGCGGCGCCGAGCTGTTCGCGCTCGATGCGGCCCACGCCGCGCACCGAAGCGATCGGCACCGCGAAGCTGGTTTCGCCGATGCGCACGAACACCGCCTGCGTCACCGCCAGCGTCTGCGGCAGGCGCATCGTGAAGGTGACGCCCTGCTTGGGCCGGGAGGCGATATCGAGCGCGCCGCCGAGCTGGCGCACTTCGCTGTGCACCACGTCCATGCCGACGCCGCGGCCGGCCAGATGGCTGACCGCATCGGCGGTGGAGAAGCCAGATTCCAGGATCAACGTGTCGAGGTCGGCATCGGCCAATATCGCGTCCGCGCGTACCAAGCCGCGCTCTTCCGCGCGCTTGCGGATCGCCTGGCGGTTGAGGCCGGCGCCGTCGTCGGCCACTTCCAGCACGACTTCGGAACCTTCGCGGCGCATCGAGATGCGCACCGTGCCTTCTTCCGGCTTGCCGGCCTTGCGGCGTTGCTGCGGCGTTTCCAGCCCGTGCGCGACGGCGTTGCGCAGCATGTGCTCCAGCGGCGCGGTCATGCGCTCGAGCACGTTGCGGTCGAGTTCGCCCTGCGCGCCTTCCAGCTTGAGTTGCACCTGCTTGCCGGTTTCGCTCGCCGCCTGGCGGATCACGCGGCGCAGGCGCGGCACCAGCGCATCGAAAGGCACCATGCGCGTGCGCATCAGGCCTTCCTGCAATTCCGAGCTCACGCGCGACTGTTGCAGCAGCAGCGTTTCGTACTGGCGGGTCAGGTCCTCCATCGACTGCTGCAGGCTCGCCAAGTCGGCCGCGGACTCGCCGAGGCCGCGCGACAGCTGTTGCAGGGTCGAGAAGCGGTCGAGCTCGAGCGGATCGAAGGTCTGGTCCGAAGCCTCGTGCTCGCGCTGGTAGCGGGCGATGATCTGCGCTTCGGTTTCGATGTCCAGGCGGCGCAGCTGGTCGCGCAGGCGCGCGTTGGTCTGCTCCATTTCGCCCATCGCCGCGCGGAACGCGCCGAGCTGCTGTTCCAGGCGGGCGCGATAGATCGCGACCTCGCCGGCGTAGTTCACCAGGCGGTCGAGCAGGTCGGCGCGGATGCGCACTTGTTCTTGCGGCGCGCGCACCGCGATGTCGTCTTCGTCGCTCTGCGTGGTATCGATCGGGGCCGACAACGGCTTGAGGTCGACTGCGGGTTCGGACGCGGGCGCGGAATTCCTGGACGCGGCGGCGCTCTGCGCGACGACGAGGGTTTCGCCGCGGGCGCGGGCGTCGAATTCTTCGATCAGCCCGGTGGGCGTGGCCACCGCGCGGCGCGCGGCGACGCGGCCGATCATGGCGTGCAGGCGGTCGAAGCCGCGCTCGAGCAGCGGCACACCGTCGCGGCCGAGTTCGCAGCGGTGTTCGGCCACGGCCTCGAGCAACGTTTCCATCGCATGGCCGAGTTCGCCCACGGCCATGATGCCGGCCATGCGCGCGCCGCCTTTCAGCGTATGCAGATCGCGCTGCAGGCCGACCAGCGGTTCGCGGTCTTCCGGCGCTTCGCGCAGCTTGGCGAGCAGGCCGTCGGCGTGATCGAGGATGTCTCCGCCTTCTTCGACGAAGATGTCGACCAGCTCCGGATCCAGATCGGTGAGATCCAAGGCCTCGTCCGGATCTTCGGCCGCGGCCATGACGCCCGCCAGCAGATTCGCAACCGCAGTGTCGTCTTCCGTCTCCGATTCGGCTTCCGCCGCTTCGGCGGCAAGACGTTCGGCCTCGAGGCGCTCGGCCTCTGCACGGGCCGCTTCGGCACGCTCGGCTTCGATGCGAGCCGCTTCGGCGCTTTCGGCTTCCGCCGCTTCGGCGGCAAGACGTTCGGCTTCGAGGCGCTCGGCCTCTGCACGGGCCGCTTCGGCACGCTCGGCTTCCAGACGTTCGGCTTCGATGCGGGCCGCTTCGGCGCGCTCGGCTTCGAGGCGCTCGGCTTCGAGGCGCTCGGCTTCGAGGCGCTCGGCTTCGAGGCGATCGGCTTCGAGGCGATCGGCTTCGATGCGAGCGGCCTCCGCGCGTTCGGCTTCCAATTTCTGCTCGTTCGCGATCCGGTCGGCTTCGGCGTACTCGGCTTCAAGGCGAGCGTATTCGGCTTCTTCCTCGGCGATGCGCGCCGCTTCGAGCCGTTCTGCTTCGGCGCGCTCGGCGGCATGGCGCTCGGCCTCCGTCTGCTCGGCGGCGACGCGCGCGGCTTCCAAGCGCTCGGCCTCGATGCGTTCGGCCTCCAGCAGCGCGGCTTCGATCTGCGCCAGCTCGGCGCGTTCGGCCTCGATCTGTTCGACGGCGATGCGCTCTGCCTCGCCAGCGACGGCATCCGCCTCCTCGCTCATGTCGACGGCGGGGATTTCCTCGTCGAGCCCGAAGATGGAGACGCTCGGTTCGGGCAAGCTGTCGCGCAGGTCGATCAGGCGTACGGCCAGCAGGGTCTGCACCGGCACCGTCGAAGCCGGACTGGTCAGGCCGTCGACGGTCGCGCGGATTTGCGCCGACAGTTCCGACAAGGCGGCGACGCCCTCGGCTTCCGGCACGCTGCCCGCGGCCAGCAGGCGCTTGATGTAGGCCTCGGCCGGCAGCGTCGCATCGACGATTTCCGGCACTTCGGTCATCGCGAAGGCGCCGTTCATGGTGTGGATCGCACGCAGCAGGGCATCATCGGCCGGCTGCGGCGATACGCGCGAGCGTTCCAGCCAGGCATCGACTGTCTGCAGATGGCCGTCCACTTCGACGGCGAGGATCTCCAGCAACACCGGATCCACTTTTACCGCGCGGTGCTCGACTGGAGCGGCGCCCAGCGCTGCGGATTCTTCTTCCGAGCTTTCCAGCACGATCTCTTCGATCGCGTCCTCGTCGAATACGGGCGGCGCGGCCTTGGGCGCGGCATCGGCCGCGGAAGGCGTGTAGTGCGCTTCCTCGCCCGCCGCCAGGCGATCGGCGACGGCTTCGATGCCGGCCAGGTTCGCAGCCAGCGGCGCGGCGCCGCTCAGCGCAGCATGCAATTGCGGCAGCGTGTTGAAAGCGTGGTCGACCAGCGCCAGCACCGCCGGCGTCGCCGGGCGCGAGCCGTCGAGCACGCGGTTGAGCATGTTCTCCACTTTCCAGCTGAATTCGCCCAGCACGCGCGCGCCGACCAGGCGGCCGCTGCCCTTGAGCGTGTGGAAAACGCGCCGGATCGGACGCAGCCGGTCGAGCTGGTCGGGCTGCTCGCGCCATTGCGGCAGCAACTGGCCCAGGTTGGCGATCTCTTCCTCGAATTCTTCCAAGAAGACTTCGCGGATCTCGTCGTCGATCTCGTCGTTGCTGAAATCGAAACCGCCGCTGCCGGCCTCGACCCCCTGGCGGTCCGGCATGGCTGCGGCGACATCGGCCGGAGCGGCATCGCCGGCGACGATCTCGTCGATCCGGTCCATGGTCTCGTCCTGCACCACGGCCACCGATTCTTCCTGCGGCAGCGGCCAGTAACGCAGCGATTCCAGGCTCTGACGGGTGATCGCGAGGATCTCGTCGGAATTCTGGCGGCGGTCGCGGATCGCTTCGAGGTAGTACTCCAGGCTGGCCAGCGCATCGGCCAGCGTGTCGAGCTGGCGGCCGTTGGGCACGCGCTTGCGCGACAGCAGTTCGGCCTCGGTGTAGCGGCGCACGCCTTCCAGGTAGTTCGCGGGCTCGGGCAACTCGAGCATGCGCAGCGCGCCGGACACTTCGGCGAGCAGGCGCGGCACTTCGCCCAGCTGCGCGTGGTCCCAATTGGTTTCGACGAAGGCGACGAATCCCTGGCGCGCGTCGGCGAAATTGGCGATCGCCTCGCGCACCAGCACTTCCAGCACCTTGTGCGATTCGTTGGCGATCAGGTCGTCCTGCTCGCCGCCCATGCCCGACTGGCCCAGGCGCGCGACCTGGTCGTCGAGCGAGGCGTCGACGTACAGCAGCGCGCCGGCGACGTCGAGCAAGGCGTCCTCATCGGTGGGGCGCTCGCCCGAAGTCAGTTCGCGCAGCGCATCGCGCTGCTGCAGCACCACGTCGCGGGCGACGCCCAGGCCGAGCATGCCGAGCGTATCGGCGACGCGGTCCAGGGCGACGACTTGCGGCTGCAGCTCGCCCGCATCGCTGCGGTTGGTGCGCAGGTGCAGGTCGAGCGCATCCTTGATGCGCAGCAGGTCTTCTTTGATCGCACCGGCGACGGTGTCCAGCAGCGCGCGGTTGCGTCCGCTCAGGCTGCCGCGCGCGTGCGCGAGTTCGGACTCGCTCGGCGTTTCGCCGACCAGGCCGAACGTGGCGCGCAGCGCATCCAGCGCCGGGTGCGGTTCGGTGGCTTGAGCGACGTGATAGAGCAGCTGGCGCGTGGATTCGAGCTGCGAGTTCGGCGCGCGTGCGCCGCCGTCGCCGTCGCCGAATTCGCGGCGGGCTTCGCGTTCCACGCTTCCGAAAGCCTCGCGCAGCGAATAGGCGCCGCCGAGGCCGCCGTCGCGCAACGCGGCCGCGGTTTCGGTGGCCACCCACAGCATGCGGCGCGCGGCCGGCTCGCTGGCCAGGCCGAGCAGGCCCTGCAGCGATTGCGCCAGCGTGGCGTAATCGCCCGGCGTGCCTTCCGTCCAGCCCGCGAGCGATTCGCGCAGGTCGGCGAGCAGCGGTTGCGCGTCGGTTTCGCGCTGCCGTCCCGGCGCGTCGATCGGCGCCGGCAGCGTGACCGGCAGCGGGCGGTCGAGATCGGGCGCGAACAGCACGCTTTCGCTCAACCCCTTCTCGCCGCGCGCGCCGCGCAGTTCGTTGAGCAGCGGCAGCAGGACGATCGGGATGTCCTTGTGCCCGCCCTGCAGGCGTTCCAGATAATCGGGCAGCAGCACCACGCCGCGCATCAGACTGGTGCAGGCCTCGTCGCGGTTGCTTACCTGGCCGGAGGCGATCGCCTTGGCCAGCGCTTCCATCTCTTCGGCCACCATCGCCGGCGCATACAGCTCTACCATCCGCAGCGTGCCCTGCACCTGGTGCAGGAAGCCGGCGGCGAAGCGCATGCGGCTGGGGTCGGCGGGATCTTCGGCGTAGCCTTCGATCTCGTGCTGCGTCTGGCGCAGCGTCTCGTCGAGCTCGGGTTTGACCCAGCCCAGCGTGGTGTAGTCGATCGCGTCGCGCAAAGCCGTCATCGCCTATGCCTCCAGGCGAGCGCGCGCGTCACGACCGCGGTGGGTCCATTACCGTTCATGCCTTCGTCGATCCCTCGGCTCAGGCCGGCAGCTTGAAGTCGGCGACCGAACGACGCAGATCCGCCGCGAGTTGCGCCAGATTTCCGATCGACTCGGCCGTCTGGTTGGCGCCCTGCGAGGTCTGCGCGGTGATCGACTGGATCGTGTTCATCGTCTGGGTGATGTTGGACGCCGCGCTGGACTGCTGCTGCGCAGCCGACGAGATGCCTTGAATCAGGCTCGACAAATCGTTCGACACGCGTTCGATCTCGCCCAGCGCGGTACCGGCGTCTTCGGCCAGGCGCGCACCGCTCACCACCTCGGCGGTCGTCTGTTCCATCGAACTGACCGCTTCGTTGGTGTCGGACTGAATCGTCTGCACCAGCGTTTCGATTCGCTTGGTCGCGTTGGACGCGCGTTCGGCCAGTCGCTGCACTTCGTCCGCCACCACCGCGAAGCCGCGGCCCGCCTCGCCGGCCGATGCGGCCTGAATCGCCGCGTTCAGCGCCAGGATGTTCGTTTGTTCGGAGATGTCGTTGATGAGTTCCACGATCGAGCCGATTTCCTGCGAGCTTTCGCCCAGGCGCTTGATTCGCTTCGAGGTTTCCTGGATCTGGTCGCGGATCGAGTCCATGCCGGCGATCGTTTCGCGCACCACGCCCGCGCCCTTGGTCGCGATCTGCACGGAGCGTTGCGCCACGTCGGCCGACTCGGCGGAGTTCTTGGACACCTGGTCGATGCTGGCCGCGATTTCGCTGATGCGGTCGGAGGCGGAGGAGATTTCCTGCGCCTGGTGTTCGGCCGCCTCGGCCAGGTGCATGGCGGTGGCTTGCGTTTCCTGCGCGCTCGATGCGACCTGCACCGAGGTGTCGGTGATCGTCTGCACCAGGCTGCGCAGCTGTTCGACGGCGAAGTTGATCGAGTCCGCGATCGCGCCGGTCATGTCCTCGGTCACGGTCGCCTTCACGGTCAGGTCGCCTTCTGCGAGCGAACCCATTTCGTCCAGCAGGCGCATGATCGCCTCCTGGTTGCGGTCGTTGAGTTCCTTAGTGCTCTGGTAGCGCTTGCGTTGCGCGCTGTTGAGGCTGAACAGCAAGCCGGCGATGGCCAGCAGCACCGCCACACCGGAAATAATCGATACCCACACGCCGCCCAGGATCGAAGTGTCGCGCAGCGAACCGAACGAGTTCAGCGCGCGGAACAGGCTTTCGCTGTCGGCCAGCAGCTTGTTCGAGCCGGTGGTCAGCGAGGCCGCCGCGGACTGTGCGGTGAACAGGTTCTGCGAGGTGCCGAGGATGGCGTCGAGGTCCTTCTTCATCTCGACCCACAGCGTGTTGGCCTGGTTGAGCGCGGCGACCGCGGCCGGCGCGGTTACGCGCTGCACTTCGCCGCTGCCGCCCTGGCGCAGGCCGGTAAGCACGTTGTCGAACACGCCCACGTCCCGGGTGAGCGCGTCGCCGGCGAGCGATGCGGTCGGGCCGCCTGCGCGCACTTCGGTCACGCGGCGGGCCAGGTTACCGGCCAGCACGTTCTGGCGCAGCGCCAGGTAGACCTGCGAGGCCGGCGAACCGCTGGCCGACATCGCGCGCACCACTTCGTCCAGCTGCGCCTGCAGCTGCGGCACGCGCTGATTGAAACGGTCGGCATTGCCGGCCAGGCCCAGCACGGCGGTCTGGCTGGCCAGCACCTGGTCCGCGCTCTTGCCCAGCGGCGCCCAGGTCTGGGCCACGGTGTCGATCGGGCCGGAGACGCCGGTGGTCGCGCCAAAGCGGTCGCGGAGCAATTTGACGTCGCTCTCGATCTGCGTCTTGGTCGCCCGGAACGCGGCGAACGACTGCGCGTTGCCGCCCACCGCCTCTCGGCCCTGGTTGGCGAGCTTCTGCGAGTTCACCTGCAGGCTCGAAGCCGCGGTACTGGCGCCGCCCAACCGGGAGGCCTTCCAGATCGCGTAGCCGGTATTGGCGCCGAACACCAAAATGGCCGCCACCAGGATCAGAAGCCAGGCGTTGGTGCCGATGTTGCGGCCCTTGCCGGCAACGCTATCCATCACAGTGCTCATGTTCGACCTCGATCTCTCGTGTTCTGCAGTACTTCGGTGGTTACGGCGCGGTCAGGCCGCGGCTTGTCTGAATTCGGGGGTGCGCGACAGCCGTTCCAGGCTGAAGATCCCCCATGCGTCGTCGCCCAGGCGGTAGCCGCGCTCGACGAAGTGCGCGTAGCGCCCTTCCGCCAACTGCGCCGCCGCCAGGTCTTCCTGCTGGATCTGTTGCGAATCGTTGAAGCCGCGCTGGCCGTAGAGCTCGTCGATCAGCACCGCCACGTCGCCGCCCTGCTGGCGCATCAGCAGCATGCGCTGGCCTTCGTGCATCACGGTGCGCGCGCCTTCCAGGAACTGCTTGAGGTCGATGATCGGCAACAGGTTGCCGCGCACGTTGGCCACGCCCAGCATCCACGGCTGTGCGCCGGGCACGGGGGTGATGGCGGGCACCGGCAGGATTTCCACCACTTCGTCGAAACCCGACGCCAGGCGGTGCGCACCGATGCGATAGGCCACGCCGCGCCACAAGCCGGGCGCGTCGAGCTGCTCGGGCAAGCCGACGACGTGCGCCAGGCTTTTCCGCTCGTACTCGGCCAGGATCTCGAAAGGCTCGTGGCTGCGTTGCTTGGCCATCATGCTTTGGCGCCGATCAACTCGTTGATGCGGGCGATCAGGGCGTCCTCGCGCGGCGGCTTGACGATGTAGTCCTTGGCGCCCTGGCGCAGGCCCCAGGCGCGGTCGGTCTCCATGCCCTTGGTGCTGACGATCAGCACCGGAATGGCGCTGGTGTCGGCGTCCTTGGACAGGGCGCGGGTCGCCTGGAAGCCGTTCATGCCCGGCAGCACCAGGTCCATCAGCACCAGGTCGGGCTTTTCGCGGCGGCACATCTCGATGCCGTCCTCGGCGCTGCCCGAAGACAGTACCTCGTGGCCGTTGCGTTCGAGCAGCTGGGTGAGGACCGCCGTGTCGGTCGGCGAATCCTCGATCAAAAGAATGCGGGCCATGCGTTGCCTTACCCCCTGGTCAGGCGTTGACGTGAGTACGGATAGCGCCGAGGAGCTCCTCGCGCGTGAAAGGTTTGGTCAGGTATTGCTCGGAACCGACGATGCGGCCGCGCGCCTTGTCGAACAGGCCGTCCTTGGAGGACAGCATGACCACGGGGGTGGACTTGAATAGTTGGTTGTTCTTGATCAGCGCGCAGGTCTGGTAGCCGTCCAGGCGCGGCATCATGATGTCGACGAAGATGATCTGGGGCTGCTCGTCGGCGATCTTGGCCAGCGCCTCGAAACCGTCGTTGGCGGTGACGACGGCATAGCCTTCGCGCTTGAGCAAGGTCTCGGCGGTGCGACGGATCGTCTTGGAGTCGTCGATCACCATCACCTTCAAGCCGTTGAGGCTGGGTGCGCTGCCCTGGTCCTGCATTTTTCTGTATCCCCTGTGCGCACGCGAAGAATAGGCGTGCCGCGAAACTACCTATATCCCAGCCCCGGTGCGCACTGTCAAGTTTTCGTTATAGGAATTTTCGCTGAACGGAGCGAGCCCGAGGTAGGGTTTGGCACGACTGGTAACATCACTGCCCAAATTGGGGAAAAAGCGACCATCCATGCCGCTCGATATCGTTGTCGTGATGGACCCGATCGGGTCGATCAAGATCGCCAAGGATTCCACTTTCGCGATGCTGCTGGAAGCGCAGCGGCGGGGCCATCGGCTGCATTACGTGTTGCCGGGCGGCCTGTCGCTGCGGGATGGCCGGTGCAGCGCCCGTACGGCTGCCCTGAGCGTCCGCGACGATCCCAAAGGCTGGCACGAACTGGGAACTGCGTCACAAATCGAGCCGGGTCCGGGCCACGTGATCCTGATGCGCAAGGACCCGCCGGTGGATGCCGATTACCTGCACGACACCCACCTGCTCGGCTTCGCCCAGCGTGCCGGAGCGCAGGTGGTCAACGATCCGCAGGGCCTGCGCGACTTCAACGAGAAGCTGGCCGCGCAGGAATTCCCGCAGTGCTGTCCCCCGACCCTGGTCAGCCGCGACGCAGCCGCCCTCAAGGCTTTCGTGGCCGAGCATGGCGATGCGGTGCTCAAGCCGCTGGACGGCATGGGCGGGCGCTCGATCTTCCGGATCAAGGCCGGCGACGCCAACCTCAACGTGATCCTGGAAACCCTGACCGAGGGCGGCCGGCACCTGGCCATGGCCCAGCGCTACCTGCCGGAGATCGTCGACGGCGACAAACGCATCCTGCTGGTCGACGGCGTCCCGGTCGACTACTGCCTGGCCAGGATCCCGCAGGGCGACGAATTCCGCGGCAACCTGGCCGCCGGCGGCCGCGGCGAGGGCCGCCCGCTGAGCGAACGCGACCGCTGGATCGCGGCCCAGGTCGGGCCGGAAATGAAGCGCCGCGGCATGCGTTTCGTTGGATTGGACGTGATCGGCGACTACCTGACCGAGGTCAACGTCACCAGCCCCACCTGCATCCGCGAGCTCGACGCACAGTTCGGGATCAATATCGCTGGGCTGCTGTTCGATGCCATCGAAGCGGGTATGCGGTGAAAGAGCGCTTGGACACGGATCGGGTCCGATAAAAGCAGATAAATTCGAGAAGCTTCCGTGTCCGTCAGATTCGATCCGCGCCCAGAAAGGTTTTGATGTCGGCCATTCCAGCCCCCGCCGTTCCCCAGATCGGAGAGAACCAGCGCCTAACGGCCTCGCTGGCGCTGTCCCTGCTGCTGCACGGCATGTTGATCCTTGGCTTGGGCTTCGCCTTGGACGATGCCGCGCCGATCCTGCCGACACTGGACGTGATCCTGACCCAGGCGCAGACCCCGCTGACGCCGAAACAGGCCGACTTCCTGGCCCAGGCCAACAATCAGGGCGGCGGCGAACACGACAAGAGCCTGCGCCCGCGCGAAGCCGAAATCGGCCAGGTGCCGCAGCCCGAAGCCGGCGTGGCCCCGCGTGAGCTGCGCGCCCAGGCGCCCGCGCCGCAGCCTCCACCGGAGGCGCGCGTGGTCAGCACGCGCAGCGCCGAAACCCAGCTGCCCGCGCCCGAAGCTACGCCCACGCCGCCGGAAACCTCGCTGCCCCAAGGCCAGCAGAAAGTCGAACGCGACCTGGCCATGGCGCGGCTGGCGGCCGAGATCCACTTGCGTTCGCAACGCTACGCCAAACGGCCCAAGCGCAAGTTCGTGTCGGCCAGCACGCGCGAATACGTCTACGCCACTTACCTGCGCGGCTGGGTCGATCGGGTCGAGCGCGTCGGCAACCTCAACTATCCCGAGGAAGCGCGCCGTCGCCACATCGGCGGCGTGGTGGTGATCACCGTGGCGATCCGCCGCGACGGCAGCGTCGAACGCGCCGACGTGATCCAATCCAGCCACATCCCGATGCTCGACGCCGCCGCATTGCGCATCGTGCGTTTGTCCGAACCTTTCGAGGCGCTGCCCAAGACTGAGGAGAACGTCGATATCCTCCATGTGACGCGTACCTGGCAGTTCATGCCCGGCGGCGAGCTGATCGACCAATAGCCATGACCAAGTTCGAATACCTCTCGGTACTCACGTCGATCATCATCGGTTTGGCGTTGGCGAACCTGCTGTCGGGTGCGGCGCGGTTGATCCAGTTGCGCGCGCGGGTGCGGCCGCACGCGACCACGCTGTGCTGGATGGCCATGCTGTTCCTGGGCAACATCCAAGTCTGGTGGGTGGCGTTCGAGCGGCGCGAGGCACGGGAATTCTCGTTCTTCGCCTTCCTGCTCTACCTGATGATGCCGATCGCGATGTTCCTGGTCAGCTACCTGGTGCTGCCGGATTTGGGCGACGAAGATGCCGTAGATCTGCCGGCGAATTTCGAAGGCAACCGGGTCTGGTTCTTCGGCCTGCTCGCGCTGGTGCCTGGGGTGAGCCTGATCGAAGAATGGGTAAAATACGGCGCCGTCCCGCTGGATACCGACGCGGCGTTCCGGATCGTGTTCGTAGCGCTGTGCGTCGTCGCCGTCAGCATCCGCAGTGCGCGCTTCCATTTCTGGAATGCGCTGTTCGTGCTTGCGGGTTTTGTGGCTTACGTCTCGACGCTGTTCCTGCAACTGGCCTGATCGCCGCCAAGGGCGGGCCTTGGCCCGCTATCGCTCCGTCGGACGATCGCTGCGAACGTGCTGGATCGCAATGGTGGGCCAAGGCCCACCCTACAGCTTTTTCCAGACGAGGCCTTCGCCGCGACGGTAGTAGACGCTCACCGCGCGCGCATACAACTCGCGACTATCGACCAGGCCGAAGACGCGGCCGTCCCGGCTGTTGCCGCGATGGTCGCCCACCATCAGCACCTTGCCTCGCGGAACGACCAGATAGGGAATGTCCGGCCCGCCGCCGTAGTCGAGATTCAAGTCGGCCCGATGCGGCCCGAACCATTCGACATCGCGCTCGCTGGCCGAGGCCAGCGGCCTGCCGTTGATCGTCAGCCGCCCGTCGACCAGGCTCACCTCGTCCCCGCCGACGGCGACCACGCGCTTGATCAGCCGCGTGCCGTCGAGCGGCGACTTGAACACCGCGATGTCGCCCCGCTGGGGGACGCCGCGCGGCACGATGTCGATGTCGGTGAACGGAACGCGCACCCCGTAGGCCGTCATGTCGACGAACACGCGGTCGCCGGTCATCAACGTGTCCTCCATCGATCCGCTGGGCACGCTGTAGTGGTTGGCGAACGAAGTGCGCGCAACGGCCAGCAGCAGCACCATGACCAATAACGGACGCGCTTCCGCCTGGATCCAGCCGAGGATTCCCGAGTTGGGTTCGCGCTGCTTGCTGATTTTCATGAGGTTTTCCAGGGTGGCCGATGCATCGACCGCGGCGAACGGTTCTTAGTTCCTGTACGGAAATCCCCATTCCTGGAGGCCAGCGGTTTTTAAGCCGTCATTCCCGCGAAGGCGGGAACCCAGCGACTTACGCTCTAGCCCTCTCCCGCTTGCGGGAGAGGGTTGGGTGAGGGCGCGCGATATCGTAAATCGCGACGGCACGATCTGGAGGAGCAAAGTTACTGGTTCCCGCCTTCGCGGGAACGACGGCTTAAAATCAGGCGCGTCCGGCGCGCAGCGCTTTCTGCTGTTCCAACGTCAACGCCACGTTGTCGCGCAAATAAGCTGGCTCGAGACGTTCCGGCGCCACGCCTTCGCCGCGGGCGAATGCGAGCGCGGCCAGGCGGGCGACGTCGGCCGCATGCGGTAGCGCGGCGGCATCCACACTGTCCAAGCGTAATTGCAAACGCTGATGCAAGACCCCGTCGGCGGCAGCGAAACCGGTCCCGACGCCCTGCCACCCCGCCTCGTCGCCGGGAAGCCGCACGCTATCGGGCGCGCCGACGGTTTCCTGCGACATGGTCAACACTTCCCCGCTCTCGCGGCGGAATGCGGCCGCATAGACTTCGCCCATCCGTGCATCGATCGCCGCCAGGATGCGCTCGCCTTGCGCCTGCATCGCCAGCGCGGCCAAGGTCGACACCGGCACTACCGGTTTGTCCAACGCGAGCGCGATGCCCTGCGCGATGGCGATCGCCAGGCGCACGCCGGTGAACGCGCCGGGGCCGCGGCCGACGGCGATCGCGTCGAGTTGCGACCGCGCGATGCCGGCTTCGGCCAGCATCGCTTCCGCCCAAGGCAAAGCCAATTCGGCGTGCCGCCGCGGCGCGATCTCGAAACGCTCGCGCGCTTCGCCGTCGATCCAGACGGCGACCGAACAGGCTTCGGTGGCGGTTTCGAAGGCGAGCAGTTTCATGGTCTCGGGAATCGGAATCGGAATCGGGAATCGGGAATCGGGAATCGGGAATCGGGATAGCTTGATGCTTTTGCCCCCTTTGAAAAAGGGGGTCGGGAATTTGCTGGCCTTTCGTAAGAGCGGCTTCAGCCGCGAGCTCTTGATGTTGGCTTCTCGGCCGTCGAAAAGCTCGCGGCTGAAGCCGCTCTTACGAAAAGCAGCAACAAAGCGTCCCCTTTTTCAAAGAGGCAGGAACTCGCGGCTCTCTTCACACGCGTCGGCGCCTGCCTCAGCTTCACTGAAGAACGCCATGACGTCGTCGATCCGCCGCGACCTCGGCAACGGCGGCAGCGAATCCAGGAAGATGCGGCCGTAGGACTTGCCGAGCAACCGCGGATCGCATAGCACCAGCACGCCGCGATCGGATTCGCTGCGGATCAGGCGGCCGGCGCCCTGCTTGAGCGCGATCACCGCCTGCGGCAACTGCTCGTCGCGGAACGGGTTGCCGCCGGCGCGGCGGATCGCGTCCAGGCGCGCCTCGAACACCGGATCGTCGGGCGCGGCGAACGGCAGCTTGTCGATCACCACCACGCTCAACGCGGCGCCGACCACGTCGACGCCTTCGCGAAAACTGGCGGCGCCCAACAGCACCCCGTGCCCCGATTCCCGGAAACGCTGCAGCAGCACGTGCCGCGGCGCCTCGCCTTGCACGAACAGCGGCCAAGGGCCGTCGCGCAGCGATTCGGCGGCTTCGCGCAGCGCGCGGTGCGAGGCGAACAGCACGAAAGCGCGGCCGCTGGAGGCTTCCAGCACCGGCCGCAGCGCCTCGATCAGGGCGCCGTTGTAGTCGCGCGACATCGGCTCGGGCAGGTTCGGCGGCAGATAGCACAAGGCCTGTGTCGCCCAGTCGAAGGGACTGGGTTCCAGCAGCGTTTCCGGCTGGTCCAGGCCGAGCCGCGTCGCGACATGGTCGAAACGGCCTTCGACCGCCAACGTCGCCGAGGTGAACACCCACGACGCCTGCGAACGCTCGCGATGCGCGCGCAGCGGCCCGGAGACGTCCAGCGGCGTGCGCTGCAAGCGGAAGCCGCGCGGCGACAGCTCGTACCAGCGCACGTCGTCGTCGGGCGCGGCGAATTCGTCGTCGTAGTCGCGCACCGCGCGCCAGCGTTCCAGCCGCGCGGCGAAATCCTGCGCACGGGCGTGGCAGGCGTCGAAGCCCGGCGACGATTCGCGCAGCGGCTCGAGCGCGGCGGCGAGGCCGGCCAGCGCATCGGCCAGGCCGTCGAAAGCCTCGCCCACGCCGGCATCGTGCATCGCGCGCTGGCGCGTGCCGCGCGACGGCAGGGTTTCCATCGCGGCGCGCAACGTGCGCGCGGCCTGCTCCAGCGCCTGCGCCGGCTGCTGCAGCAGCGCCAGCGAGCCCTGTGCTTCCTTGGTTTCGGCCAACGCGTCGCGCGCGAGTTCGACTAGCGGACGCGCGCCCAGGCCTTCGCCGAAGAACTGCGCGGCCAACTCCGGCAACTGGTGCGCTTCGTCGACCACGAACGCCTGCGCGCCGGGCAGGATTTCGCCGAAGCCTTCCTGCTTGAGCGCCAGGTCGGCCAGCAGCAGATGGTGATTGACCACCACGATGTCGGCCGCCTGCGCGCGTTGCCGCGCCTGCACGACGAAACAATCGCCCCACATCGGACATTCGCTGCCCAGGCAATTCTCGGCGGTCGAGGTGACCAGCGGGATCAGCGGCGAATCTTCGGGCAAGGCGTCTATTTCGGCCAGATCGCCCATCTTGGTGCGGCCGCTCCACGCCACCACGCGCTGGAACTGCGCGACCTGTTCGCGCGAAGCGAAACGCGGTTCGCCCTTGGCTTTCTCCAGCCGATAACGGCAGAGATAATTGGCGCGACCTTTCAGCAGCGCGGTCTTCAGACCGGTGCCCAGCGCATCGCGCACCCGCGGCAGGTCGCGGTGATAGAGCTGGTCCTGCAACGCGCGCGTGCCGGTGGAGACGATGGTCTTCAAACCCGACAACAGCGCCGGCACCAGATAAGCGTAAGTCTTGCCCGTGCCGGTGCCGGCTTCGGCCAGCAGCACGTCGCGATGTTCGAACGCATGCGCCACCGCCTCCGCCAGCCGCTGCTGCGAGGGCCGCGGCTGGAAGGCGGGAATATTGTTGGCCAGCGAACCGCCTTCGGACAATGCGGCGCGGCTGGCTTGGGCGAGCGGGGACATCGGGTTCACGGTACGCAGTTTCGCACGTCGAGCTTTGTATAGCGGAGCTTGCCCCGCTGCTTTCGCTTTCTTGCTCTTGTAGGAGCGGCTTCAGCCGCGAGCTCTTGATTCTTTGCCTTTGGGCGGGAAAGCTCGCGGCTGAAGCCGCTCCTACAAGAGCCGACGCCAAGGCGGCGGGGCAAGCCCGGCTCTACTAAAGACTAGAAGCGGTCGAGGCCGGCGACCTTGCAGCTGTCCATCTGGGTCTTGGCCGACCCCGCGCCCGCGGCATCGCCCGCCACCAGTCGCGCCTGGCGCACGGTGGCCCAGTGCTTGCGACACAGCGGCCCGACCTTGGCGCCCAACTCGAAACCGCGCCGTGCCAGCGTTTCCGCCTTGCCGGTATCGCGCAGCAGCAACGCGACTTCGGCGCGCTCTTGCAGCACGGCCGGGTCGTCGGGCGTGATCGACAAGGCCTTGTCGAGCGCAGCGGCGGCATCCTGGTAATGCTTCTGCTGTTCGAGCCGCGCGGCGGTCTGGCGCAAATCTTCGACTTCGGAATCACGCAGCGGCTGTACGGCCAGCTCGCGATCGTCGTCGCCGGCCGCGGCGCGCACTTCGGCGACCATCTGCTCCGGCGTCGCCTGGGTCAGCGACTGCACCTGGATCACCGGCGGTGAGGCGCAGGCGGTCAACAGCGCGATCGAAGACATCAGCAGGCAGGTTCGAAACGAAAAACTCATCAACGTCATTGCTCCGGTGTCTCGGATGTCGGGGCCTCGTCGGGATCCTGTTGCGGACGCTCCTCGTCCTTGCCCCAACCGAACCATTCGCGCCATCCGCCGCTCTGCTCTTCTTCCGGCGCGGCGATCTGGCAAGGCTGGTAGGCGGGGGCATAACCGGCGACGAAGGCGAAACGGCGCGCGCCCGGGCAACCGGCATCGGTGCTGTTGGACTGCGCCACCCACTGCCATTCCAGGCCCTTGTCCGACACCTGCAGCGGCGCCGTCGGCAGGCGCGAGAAGATGCCCGACCACACGCGCATCGCGCCGGTCGCGCCATACAGGCCGGTCGGCTCGTTCTGGTCGTTGCCGACCCATACCACGGCCAGGTGGTCGCCGGTCCAGCCCGCGAACCAGCTGTCGCGGCTGTCGTTGCTGGTGCCGGTCTTGCCGGCCGGCTGCAGGCGGCCCAAGCCGTCGTTGACCAATTGCCGCCCGGTGCCGTTGGACACGGCCTGCTGCAAGGCGAGCGTGATCAGGCGCACGGCGATCGAGTCGCCTTCCTGCGCCGGCACCGGCGCCTTGTCGTAGCGCTTGACCGGCTTGCCTTCGCGGTCGAGCACGCCGCGCACCGCGTGCAGCGATTGCAATTCGCCGCCGCTGGCCAGGAATTGGTACAGCTGCGCCATCGCGTACGGGCTCAGGTCGATCGAGCCCAGGATCAACGAGGGATTGGGCTCGACCTGGATGCTGGCCAGCGTATGGATCAAATCGGCGATGACCGCCGGATCGACCGCCATGCCTACGCGTACCGTCGCCTGGTTGTAGGACTGCGCCAGCGCATCGATCAGGCGCACGGTGCCGTGGCTGCGGCCGTCGGAATTGCCGGGCGTCCAGCGGCGGCCCTTGCCGAGCGTGACCGTCACCGGCGAGTCGTCGACCCAGGTCGCCAGCGAATAGCGGTCGAGCAAGGCCAATGCGCGCAGATAGACGAAAGGCTTCAACAGCGAACCGACCGGCCGCTTGGCTTCCACCGCGCGATTGAAACCGGGTTGCGCGAAATTGCGGCTGCCGACCACGGCGACGACTTCGCCGTCGTGCACGTCGGTGACCACCAGCCCGGCCTGCAGCGCCGGCCGACGCTTGCTGTCCAGCGATTTCAGCGTGCGCGTCACCGCGCCTTCGGCATAGGCCTGCGCCGACGGCGACATGCCGGTGAGCACGCTCAGACCGGCGCCCTGCAGCGCATCCGCCGGATAGTCTCGCGCCAGCTGGCGGCGTACCAGATCGACATAAGCCGGAAAACGATTGGCGGCGACGCTGCCGGGCGCCTGGGTGATGCCCAGCGGCGCCTTCAACGCGCGATCGTACTCGGCCTTGTTGATCAGCTCGGTTTCCAGCATCTCGCCGAGCACGAAATCGCGGCGTTGCTTGGCGCGCTCGGGATTGCGCCGCGGATCGTAGTAGGAAGGGCCGCGGATGATGCCGACCAGCAGCGCGACCTGCTCGGTGGACAGGTCGCGCAGATCGCGCGCGAACCAGAATTCGGCGCCGGCGGCGACGCCGTGGATCGCCTGCGCGCCGCGCTGGCCCAGGTAGACCTGGTTGAGATAGGCCTCGAGGATGGTGCCCTTGTCGTAGCGCGCCTCCATCAGCAGCGCGTACAGGATCTCGTTGAATTTTCGGGTCAGCGTCTGCTCGCGGCCGATGCCGAGCAGGCCGCTGCGCGCCAACTGCTGGGTCAGCGTGCTGGCGCCCTGCTTGGTTTCGCCGGAACGCACGTTGACGAACAGCGCGCGCGCCATGCCGCTGAGGTCGATGCCGTAGTGGTGGGCGAAGTCGCGGTCTTCCACCGCCTGCAGCGTATCGGTCAGCAATTGCGGCACTTCGGCGATGCGCACCAGGCGGCGCTCTTCCTGCTGCTGGCCGTAGAGCGTGGCGATCCGTGCCGGGTCGAGCAGCGCGGACTTGAGCGCGCGCTTGCGGGTGGCGTCGCGCAAGCCGGCGACGCGGCCGCCGGACAGCGTCAGTTCGATGCGTCCGGGCGCGACCGCGCGGTCCACGTCCTGGAAGCCGCGGCTGGCGATCAGCCAGCGCCCGCCGTTGCGCGAGTACGTGCCGGGACGCACGCCGGCGCCGTCGTCGCGGTACGCGGCGGCATCCAGTTCGGTCTTCAACGTCTGCGCATCCATCGCCAGGCCGGGCCGCAGTTGCAGCGGGCGGGCGAACACGCGGGTCGGGATCTGCCACTGGAATTGGCCGAAGCGCTGCCCGACCTGGTAGTTCAGATACAGCGTGTACGGGATCAGGAAACCCAGTCCCAGGCCCACCGCCGCGAGCGCCCAAATGAACAGGCGGCGGCGCCAATCCGGCGCCTGGTCCTCGTCGTCGTAGTCGTCTTCGTCGTATTCGATGCGGGCCACGGGGATGCGACAATGGGCGGAACGCGCAGTCTAGCGTAGCCGTCCCAGGCCTCGTCCGACCGCTTTACCGACCAGTCAGCCGGAGTTCCACAAGCATGTCGTTTTCGTTGGCCGAAGCGCGCTTTCTGATCGATCGCGCGCTCGGCCTGGCTCGCCGGGGCTGGACCAGCTTGCGCACCCGCGGCTGGGGCGCCAGCTGGGCGCGGGTGAAGGCGCAGTTCCACCATGTGCCGGCGCAACGCCGTGCCGAACTCTATCTGCCTGCGCCGCGGCCGTTCGCGCCGTTCGCCGTGCCGTATAGCCAAGCGCCGCGGGCCAGCATCGTGATTCCGGTCTACAACCAGTTCGCGCATACCCACACCTGCCTGCTGGCATTGGCCGAACACCCGCCGCAGGCCGCCTGCGAAATCATCGTGGTCGACGACGGCTCGAGCGACGAAACCCCCATGGCCCTGCCCCAGGTCGCGGGTTTGCGCTACCACAGGCGCCCCGAGAACGGCGGCTTCATCGCCGCATGCAACGACGGCGCGGCGATCGCGCGCGGCGAGTACCTGGTCTTCCTCAACAACGACACCGTGCCGCAGCCGGGCTGGCTGGAGGCGTTGCTGCGCACCTTCGACGAGCGGCCGCGGACCGGCCTGGTCGGCGCGCAACTGCTGTATCCGGACGGACGGCTGCAGGAAGCGGGCGCCATCGTGCGCAACGACGGCCGCGCCGACAACCTGGGCCGTTTCCATTCGCCGTTCGATCCCAGGTTCGCGTACCTGCGCAAGGTCGACTACTGCTCCGGCGCGGCCATCGCGATCAGGACGTCGACGTTCAAAACGGTGAACGGCTTCGATGCGCATTACGCGCCCGCGTACTACGAAGACACGGACCTCGGCTTCGCATTGCGCGAAGCAGGCTTCGACGTCGTCTGCCAGCCGGCGGCGCGCGTGGTCCACGCCGAAGGCGCGACCGCCGGCACCGATACGCGCAAAGGGGTCAAGACCTATCAGGTGCGCAACCAGGAACGCTTCGTCGAGCGTTGGAGGCCGCGCATGGCCGGCCATCCCGACCACGAAACCGCAGTCGAGGACGCCACCCGGCACCTGTACGGAAAACAGATACTCGTCGTCGACGCGCTCACCCCCACGCCGGACCAGGATTCCGGCTCGCTGCGCCTGTTCAATCTGATGCGCCTGCTGGTCGACGAAGGCGCGCACGTGGTTTTTTATCCGGCCAACCGGGCTCACGCCGGCGCCTATACGGAAGCCTTGCAGCAGATCGGCGTGGAAGCCTGGTATGCGCCGTTCGCGGGCCGTGCGCCGTCCTGGCTGCACCGGCACGGCCGCCGTTTCGATGCGGTGATGCTCAGCCGCCATTATGTGGCGCGCGAGTTCCTGCCGCTGCTGCGCAAGTACGCGCCGCAGGCCAAGCTGGTGTTCGACACGGTCGACCTGCACTACTTGCGCGAAACGCGCGGCGCGGAACTGGCAGGCGACGCAAGCCTGATGCGCAACGCCCAGGCCACGCGCAAACGCGAGTTGGAAATCGTCGCGCAAACCGACACCACGCTGGTGGTCAGCGAAGCCGAGCGGGCGCTATTGGCACAGGACGCGCCCAAAGCGCAGGTCGAACTGCTGTCCAATGTGCATCGCGCCGCAGGCCCGGGCCTGCCCTTCGGCGAACGCCGCGACTTGGTTTTCGTCGGCGGTTTCCGCCATCCGCCGAATGTCGATGCGGTGTCTTGGTTCGTCGACGACGTGTTCCCGCTGGTGCGCGCGCGATTGCCCGGCGTCGTGTTCCATTGCATCGGCAGCCACGCGCCGGAAAGCATCCTGGCGCTCGGCCGCCGCGAAGGCGTGGTCGTGCATGGCCATGTGCCGGACATCACCTCTTTCATGGACGGCGCCCGGATCGGGCTGGCGCCGCTGCGTTACGGCGCAGGCGTCAAGGGCAAGGTCAATCTGAGCATGGCGCACGGCCAGCCGGTGGTCGCCACGCCCTGTGCGGTGGAAGGCATGCACTTGCGCGACGGCCACGACGTGCTGGTGGCCGGATCCGCGCAGGCTTTCGCCGATGCGGTCGTGCGCCTGTACGGCGACGAAGCCCTTTGGCAGGCATTGTCGCGCAACGGCTTGGACAACGTCGCACGGCATTTTTCGGCCGATGCCGCCCGCGATGTGGTGCGGCGCGTGTTCTTCAGCGGCCGGACCCAGCCGCCGTCTTCACCCGCGTAGCGAATTCGTCGAGCCCGGGCGCGCCGGCATCCAGCGCGCGGGCCGAGGCCAGGGCCTGCTCGGCGAAAGCGACTTCCCCGGCGCCCAGCCGCTCGTTGCCGACCGCGATCCAGCGCTGCGCCAAACGCGACCGCGCGGCGCCCGTGGCGCGGTCGTTCGGCGCCAGCTGTTGCCAGGCATCCAGACAAGCTTGAGCGCGCTTCAGGCTGTTGCCGCGCAATTCGTCCTCGTAACAACGGCGCACGCTGGGCAGCGCGCGCGCGGCGGCGCGTTTCACGGCCGCGTCGTTCGGCGCCAGCGCCTGCGCAGCGCGCAGCTTGTCGTAAGCGCTGTCGCCTGGCGGGGTCAACCAGTCGCCGCGCGCTGCGGCGCGGTCGGATTCGGCGAGCAGCGCGCTCACCTTGCCGGCGCGTTCGCGCGGCGGCATCGTCGGCGCGACCCGCGACTGCGCCTTGCGGATCCGTTCGACATGGCGCGCGGCATCGCGCACCGCGGCCGAACCCGGCGAGATCCCGCTCGCGGCGCGCAGGTCGGCCTGGGCTTCGGCGAAACGGAAATCCGCCGCGCGCTGTTCGGCGCGCTGCGCGTAGGCGTTGCCGACGCGCTCGATGCCAGCCAGCGCCGCGCCGTCCTCCGCGTCGATGTCGAGCAGCTTGCGATAGCCGGCCATCGCCGCTTCCAGCCTGCCGCCGCGCAAGTCGCGGTCGGCTCGCTGGCGTTGCCGTTCGACGGCGCGTGCCAACTGCGCCCGCGCTTCGGGCAGGGCGACATGGCCCGCATCGTATTCGGCCACGCGTCCTACGATCTTCGCGGCGTCGGCCAAACGCCCGCCGTCCATGGCCGCCTTGGCCTGCTGCAGCAAATCGGCCAGCGTATCTTCGCGCGCTTCCAGCGCCTCGGTGCGCGCCGGCTGCAGCGCCAGCACGCGTTGGTATAACGGCAGCGCGCTGTCCGGTCCTTCGTCCAGCTTGCCGGCCTCGCGCGCTGCGGCCGCGCGTGCGAGCAGGCCGTCGATGCCAGCGTGCTCGGCCTCCTGTTTCCGCATCAATACGGCGACCGCGTCGCTTTTCGCGCGCGGCGCCGACAGCGCACGCGCCAGCTGCAAGGCTTCGTGCGCGTCGGCGTAGCGGTTTTGCGCGATCGCTTCGCGCGCCTGTTGCATGGCCGCATCGGCGACGCGCATGAGGCCTTCGCGGGCCTCGTTGCGGTCGGGATCCAGCGCTAGCGCCGCCTCGTACAGTTCGCGCGCGCCGCTGCCGTCTTCTGGAGCGGTCAGGTGCCCGACCGCCAAGGCCGCCGCGGCGCGCTCGCGCAGCACTTGAGCGCGCGTTTCGGGCCATAACCAGTCCGCCAGCGTCTGCCGGAACGACAGCACGCCGGCCGCCAGCGCGATGGCGACGGCCAGCGCCCACCATCCGATCCTGGATTTTTTCCGTTCCCGCGGTTCGTAGGCTTGCGAAGGGTCGCGAAAACGCAGGCCCTCGAGCCAGCCCAGGCGCGGTTCGATGCGTGAACCGGGGCTTTCCGAAGGGTCGTCGTCGCGGGGATCGCTCACGTGCCGAGCATAGCAGCGCCGCTCAGCCGGCCCTTCGCGCTTCCTCGACGCCCGGCAGGCCGGAGAGCTTGCCGAGCAGGGTCGACAGCTGGCCGAAATCGGCTACGCGCAGCCGCAGCCGCATCCGGATGCGGCCGCTGCCACGCTCGGTCTGGCTGTGGATGTCGGCGACATGCGCGTTTTCCTGCGCGATCAGGTTGGTGATGTCCTTCAGCAGCCATTTGCGATCCAAGGCCAGCAGTTGGACATCGGCTTCGTAGCCGCCGCTCGTTCCGCCCCATTCGACCGGCAATACGCGCTGCGGGTGCCGCGCCGACAGGCGCAGGAACGCGGCGCAATCGGGCCGGTGCACGGACACGCCGCGGGCACGCGTGAGATAACCCACGATCGGCTCGCCCGGCAGTGGCTGGCAGCAGCGTGCGATCTGCACCAGCAGGTTGCCGACGCCCTGCACGGTGAGGCCGGACGTGGCGCCTGCCTTGCGCGCCTTGCGCGGCGCGGGCGGCAGCGTCGGCGTTTCCGGTTCGGGACGTTCCAGATCGTGCAAGGCGCGGCCGACCTGGTGCGGGCCGACGTCGCCGAGCGCGACCAGCACGTACAGATCGTCCGCCGTCGCCGCATTGAACTTGGCCAGCACCGGCGCGAGTTCGGCATTCTGCAGGCCGAGCCGTTTCAGTTCCTTCTCGAGCAATTCGCGCCCCGCCTGTACGTTGCGCGCGCGGTCGAGCTTGTGGAACCAGTTGCGCACCTTCTCGCGGGAACGCGCGCTGGCGAGGAAACCATTGGCCGCCACCAGCCAGTCGCGGCGCGGCTCGCCAGTCTTGGCGGTGAGGATTTCCACGCGATCGCCGGTCTGCAGGTTGTAGTCCAGCGGCACGATGCGGCCGTCGACCTTGGCGCCGCGGCAGCGGTGGCCGACTTCGGTGTGCACGTGATAGGCGAAATCCAGCGGGGTGGCGCCTTGCGGCAGGTCGATCACCTCGCCGCGCGGAGTGAGCGCGTAGATCCGGTCCTCGGCCAGTTCGGCGTCGATTTCGCCGAGCAAGTCGGTATTGTCGTCGCGTTGCTCCAGCAGCCGGCGCATCCAGCCGATCTTGCGGTCCAGCGCCGCGTCGCCGGCTGCGCTGCGGCCTTCCTTGTAGCGCCAGTGCGCGGCCACGCCCAATTCGGCCTGGGCGTGCATTTCGCGGGTGCGGATCTGCACTTCCAGGGTCTTGCCGTCGGGGCCGAGCACGGCGGTGTGCAGCGAGCGGTAATCGTTGCGCTTGGGCCGCGCGATGTAGTCGTCGAATTCGCTGGGTACCGGCGTCCACAAGGCATGCACCACGCCGAGCGCGGCGTAGCAGCCGGGAATATCGTCGACCAGCACGCGCACCGCACGCAGATCGTAGAGCTCGCCGAAGGGCACGTTCTTCTTCTGCATCTTCTTCCAGATGCTGTAGATGTGCTTGGGCCGGCCGGCGATCTCGACGGCCAGTCCCTGCGCGCGCATCGCTTCGCCCAGTTGCGCCTGGACTTGTTCGATATAACGCTGGCGATCGTTGCGCTTCTCGTCCAGCAGGCGCGCGATGCGTTGGTAGGTGTCCGGCTCCAAGTGCCGGAAGGCCAGGTCCTCCAACTCCCACTTCAGCTGCCAGATGCCCAGGCGGTTGGCGAGCGGCGCGTGGATGTCGCGGGTGAGCTGCGCCAGCGCCCTTCGTTCCGGTTCCGGCAGCGCGTTGGCCGCGCGCAAACGCGCCAGTTGCCGTGCCAGCAGGATCGGCACCACGCGCAGGTCGCGCACGATCGCCAGCAGCAGCCTGCGCAAGCCTTCGGTATTGGCGCCGCCCGCATGCTCGGCATGCAGCGCCCAGACCTGGTTGGCGGCACGTTGGCCTTCCAGCAGCGCGGCGACCGCGGGCTGTTGGCGTTGCAGCGACGGCTCCAGATGTTCGCGCCAGTTCGTCGCCACGTGCAGGATCGCGGCGGCCATCACTTCGCCGTCGCCGCCCAACAGCGCCAGCGACGACAGCGTATCGGTCAGCACCGGCAGCGGATCGCGCAATCCCGGTCCGGTATCGGCGGTTGCGGATGCGGCTTCGCGTAGAGCCGCCTGTAAATCGGGCGCAATAATGGACGCCGCCGGCAGGGCCAGCAACGTGCTTATCGGGTCTTGCCGATCATGCGCGGGGGACATGACAGAGAGGCTACAGCACCCGGAAAATGGCGCAATGCCCCTGATGGAACGCCTGTTTTCCATTTGAAGCTGCCGCTCGTTGCAAGGCCCTGCTTTTTGTGGGAGCGGCTTCAGCCGCAAGCTTTGTGGATGGCGGCGGATCGGCAAGAAAAGCTCGCGGCTGAAGCCGCTCCTACAAAGTGCAAAAAAGGAAACAGAACATGAATCGACGCCCTCGCCTGTCTGCGCTCCGACTGCCTTTGATGGCGGTCTTGCTATGCCTCTGCGCCAGCGCCGCCGCGCAACGAACTCCGATCGAACAGCGAATGACGCCCGAGCAGTTCAAGGCCGCCGGATTGGAAAAACTTTCGCCTGACGAATTGGCGAGCCTCAATACCTGGCTCGAGCGCGGTGATGCGCAGCCGGTGGCTTCCGAAAGCGGCGAAACGCGTCCGCCGGCGGCCGAACGCCCCCGCGACTCGTTCGCCGGCGCCAGCGATCAACCGGTTCGCAGCCGTTTGAAGGGCTCGGTGCAGCAATGGGCGCCCGGCACCGTTTTCGAGCTGGAGAACGGCCAGCGTTGGCGCGTGCTGAAAGGCAGCATGACATTGCCCGAGGCGCTGCAGGCGCCGGAGATCGAAGTCGCGCCTGGATTGATGGGGCGTTGGTTCCTGCAGGTCCATGAAGATGCGCCGCGGGCGCGCGTCGAAAGGATCGAGTAAGGGCTGTGGCTTCCCTCCTTCGCGGGAGAGGATGCCCGAAGGGAAAGGAGAGGGCGGCGCAAGCGTAGCGAGCGTGCTATCGCTCTTAATTGCGCCATGGCGCGAAAAGCCGGATCCTCTCCATGGCCTTCGGCCTGTCCCTCTCCAGCAAGCGGGAGAGGGAAAAAGTCGCGGCGCGCTCAGGTCGCGTCGCGGAGACTCGCTATTTTTTGCGCCATTTTCTTCGGCGATACGCCACCGCGCGCGCCCAATTCTTGGGCGAACAACGACACTCGCAACTCTTCCAATTCCCAGCGTACCGCGTTCCACTCGGGCGACGCCCCGCTCTCGACGAACGCTTCCTCAATCGCATCGGCGAACGGCTTGACCTCGAGCATGCGCGCCTGGTCGCGGGTCGGATCGCGCAAGGCGCGCTCGCCGCGCAAGGCCAGCGCCTTCAGGTAACGCGGGTATTCGCGCAGCGCTTCGGCCGGCACGTCGCGCAGGAAGCCGGGCGGCGTCAGCGACGCGAGATGCGCGCGCATATCGTCGAGGTTGCCGCTGGCCCAGCCGATCAATTTCGAATCGAGCTTGGCCCGCACTTCGGCGACCAGCCCAAGGATGGTTTCGGCCTGCTGCAGCCGCGCGACTGCTTCGGGAAACAGCGCTTTGGCGATGGCATCCAGGCGCCGTTGGAAAGCCGCCGCGTCGCGGATGCCGTCCAAACCTTCCGCAGCGAGCGCCGCAAAGGCGCCGTCGACCAGGTCCGCGCGCAGCCAGTCGCCGTCGCTGCCGCCGCCCGGCCGCGGTGCGGCCGATTCGATCGCCGCATACAGCAACGCCGCTTTGGGCGGCACCGGCAATTGCTTGCGGGCCTGCTTCAGTTTGTCCGCCAACGCGAGCGACAGCAGGCGGCGCACGCCGCGCGGATGCCGGCGCTGCGCTTCCTCGCGCGTCGCGTGCACGCCGAGCGATGCCGTATCGCCTTCGTCGTCGAGCGCCGGATAGGCGGGCACGCCGGCCGCGCCCGGCACCGATTCCGGAATCGGCTCGGCGGGAAACGCCGTCAAACCGCGCTGCGCGAAGCCGCGGGCGGCTTGCGCCGCGAACGCCTGCGTCGCGCGCGCGCCGAAGTGTTGGCGCAACTCGTCCAGATCGCGCGATTCGGCCAATATCATCCGCCCATCGCTGTCCAACAAGCGCAGATTCATGCGCAGGTGCGGATCGAGCGAGGCTTCGTCGAAATCGACCGCTGCGATCTCGACGCCGGTCAGTTTGCGCAGGAAGCGCGCCAACGAGCCGGCGAAGGCATCCGCGTCCGCCGTGCGATGCGCCTCGACGAAGGCGCGCGCGAAATCCGGAGCGGGCACGAAATTGCGCCGCAGCGCCTTGGGCAGCGACTTGATCATCGCCGCCGCCTTATCGGCGACGAAGCCCGGCGCCAGCCAGGAAAGACGCGCCGCGTCCAACGCGTTGAGCAGGTGCAGCGGCACCACCACGGTCATGCCGTCGTCCGGCTCGCCGGGCTGGAAGCGGTAACGCACCGCCAGCCGCGCGTCGCCGACGGCGAAATAAGGCGGAAAGCGTGCCGCCTCGCTCTCGTCGCCGACCAGCAGATCCTGGCGCGACCATTCCAGCGCGGCCTTATCCGCGGCCGGCAGTTTCGCGTACCACGCATCCAGCGCCTGCGCGTTGTGCACCTGTGGCGGCAGCCGGTCGAGATACCACTGCGCCATCCAGTCCTCGTCCACGACCAGGCCGCTGCGGCGCTGCTTGGCTTCCTCGTCGCGCGCCAGCGCCAGGACTTTCAGGTTGCGCGCAAGGAATGCGCTGCGGGTGTTGATCTCGCCGGTCACGAGCGCATCGCGGGCGAAGATGGCGCGGCTTTCCTCGGGGAATAGCGCGCCGTAGTGGATGGGCCGCTTGGGCGCGAGCACCAGTCCGAACAGGCTGATCTGCTCGCTGCCCACGACCCGGCCCTGCGAACGCGACCAGCGCGGGTCGTGCCGGCGCCTTGCCAGCAGATGCGCGAGTTCGTCGATCGCCCATTCGGGTTCGATCGCGGCATTGGTGAGGGACCAGACTTTTTCGGTATCGAGCAAAGTCGCCGACAGCACCCACGGCGGCGGTTTTTTCGCCAGTGGCGAGCCTGGAAACAACAGGAATTTGCGGCTGCGCGGGCCGTCGTATTGGCCGCGCTCGGTGCGTTGGCCGATTTGGGTGGGCAGGCCTGCGAGCAGGGCGCGGTGAAGGGTGGCGTAGGCGTTTGCTGTCCGCTGTTCCTCCCCCTTTGAAAAAGGGGGATTGAGGGGGGCGAGGACAGCCGCTTGCAAGCCGGAGGCTTGCGGCTGGCCGAGCGCCCTCGCGTGAGCGAGGGCCGGGAATCGCGCAGCGATTTGCTTTGGCTGTTTCGTCGTTGTTGCGGCGACGCGCAAATCCCCCCTGCCCCCCTTTTTCAAAGGGGGGTTGGTGTCGCTGGCTTTTGGAGCGGCGTCGGTCCAGCCGATCTCCTCGCACTGCAATTTGAGCTGGCGATGCAACTCGCGCCACTCGCGCATCCGCAAGAAGCCCAGGAAATGCTTCTCGCACCATTTGCGCAGCTGCGACTGGGTCATCGCCTCGTGCGCTTCCCGATAGGCTTCCCATAATTTCAAGATGCCCACGAACTCGGACTTGGCATCGGCGAACAACGCATGCGCGTTGTCGGCCGCCGCACGCTGGTCGGCCGGCCGTTCGCGCGGGTCCTGAATGCCCAGGAACGAGGCGATCGCCAACATGTCCGGCAGGCAACCGTGCGCCTGCGCCGCGACCAGCATCCGCGCCAGCTTCACGTCGACAGGCAGCCGCGACATGGTGCGGCCGATCGCCGTGAGCTTGCGCTCCGCATCGACGGCGCCGAGTTCCTGCAGCTGTTGCCAGCCGTCGGCGATCGCGCGCGGATCGGGCGGTTCCAGGAACGGGAAGTCCTCGATGCGGCCCAGCCCCAGCGACAGCATGCGCAGGATCACGCCGGCCAATGCGGCGCGGCGGATTTCCGGATCGGTATATGGCGGCCGCGATTCGAAATCCGCTTGCGAATAGATGCGGAAACAGGTGCCGGGCGCGATGCGGCCGCACCGGCCCTTGCGCTGGTCGGCGCTGGCCTGCGAAATCGGTTCGATGTGCAGGCGATCGAGTTTCTGCCGCGGGCTGTAGCGCTTCACCCGCGCCAAGCCGGGATCGACCACGTAATGGATGCGCGGCACCGTAAGCGAAGTTTCGGCGACGTTGGTCGCCAGCACGATCCGCCGCTGCGGCCCGGGATTGAACACGCGGTCCTGGTCGCGCACCGAAAGCCGCGCGTACAGCGGCAGCACTTCGGTATGGCGGTATTTGCGCCTTTCCAGCGCCTGGTGCGCGTCGCGGATCTCGCGTTCGCCGGGCAGGAAGACGAGCGTGTCGCCCATGCTGCGGTCGCGCGAGATTTCATCGCATGCGGCCACGATGCCGTCGAGCACGCTGCGCCCGCCGGCTTCGTCGCCCTCCCCTTCCAAGGGCCGATAGCGCACTTCGACAGGAAAACCGCGGCCTTCCACGTCGACCACCGGTGCGCCATCGAAATGTGCCGAGAAACGCTCGGTATCGATGGTCGCCGAGGTGACGATGATCTTCAGGTCGGAGCGCTTGCGCAGCAGCTGCTTCAGGTAGCCGAGCAGAAAATCGATGTTGAGGCTGCGCTCGTGCGCCTCGTCGACGATGATCGTGTCGTAGGCCGACAGCCAGCGGTCCGATTGGATCTCGGCCAGCAGGATGCCGTCGGTCATGAACTTGATCGCCGCGTCGGCTCCGACGTTGTCGTTGAAGCGCACCTGGTAGCCGACCGCGCCCCCCAGCGGCACCTGCAGTTCTTCGGCGACGCGGCGCGCGACCGCGCGTGCGGCGATGCGGCGCGGCTGGGTGCAGCCGATCATGCCGGCGGCGCCGCGGCCGGCGGCGAGGCACAATTTCGGCAGTTGGGTCGTCTTGCCCGAGCCGGTTTCGCCCGCGATCACCACCACCGGATGCTTGCGGATCAGCTCGACGATGCGCCCGGCCTCGCTCGCGATCGGCAGGCCGGTATCGACTTCGCCGCGCGGCAGCCGCGATGCGCGCGCCTCGCGCTCGGCCACCGATTGCGCCAGCGCCGCCGCGAACGCGTCGCGCGCCTTGTCGTCGGCCGGCTGCGCCTGCCAGCGCCGCCACAGCCCGTGCAGGCGCGCGGCGTCGCGGCTGCGGGCACCGTCGATGGCGCGCCGCGCCTGCGTTGACGCGGCGCTTGCAAGGGGTTCGATAGGCTTCATTGATCGTTCCGACAGCGACATTGCATTTCACACATCCGCCGCCACCCTCTATTGTGACGTCATACCTTCCCAGGAGAAACCCGATGGCCAAGCCCAAAGCCGCGAAATCCAGCAAAACCAAGTCCGCCGCCGATCCCGCCGCGTCGCCCGGTCCCGACGACCGCGGCCCGGCCATCGATATCGGGATCGACGCCCGCGATCGCAAGAAGATCGCGCAAGGCCTGTCCGTTTTCCTCGCCGATGCCTACACGCTTTATCTGAAGACCCACAATTTCCACTGGAACGTGACCGGGCCGATGTTCAACGCCCTGCACAACATGTTCGAGATGCAGTACACCGAGCAGTGGAACGCGCTGGACGATGTCGCCGAGCGCATCCGCGCGCTGGGTTTCAACGCGCCGGGCTCGTATGCGGAGTTCATCGGGCTGTCGTCCATCAAGGAAGAGCCCGGGCTCACCCAAGCCCAGGATTGGCGCGAGATGGTGAGGCAGTTGGTGGTCGGCAACGAAGCGGTCTGCCGCACCGCCCGCAAGGTGCTGGAGGTGGCCGACGACGCCGACGACGATCCGACCGAGGATTTGATGATCCAGCGGCTGCAGATCCACGAAAAGAACGCGTGGATGCTGCGCTCGCTGCTGCAGTAGCAGCGACGATCCGGGACTGCCATTTCCGTACAGCGGTCCCGCCTCCCGCTCTGTAGAGCGGAGCTCGCTCCGATGCCCTCGCCCCGGCTTTGTAGAGCAGGGCTTGCCCCGCTGTTCTTGCTCTTAAGCCCTTCGCTCTTAAGCCGTTGCTCTTAAGCCGTCATCCCAGCGAACGCTGGGATCCATCTTGCTCTTGCTCTTGCCCTTAAGCCGTCATCCCGGCGAAGGCCGGGATCCAGGCTCGCGTGCTTGTGGGGTCTCGCTGCGACTCGCGCCATGGACAAAAGCTTCCGGCTGCGCCGGGTCACTTTCTTTGCTGGCCCAAAGAAAGTAACCCAAGAAAGGGCCTGAACTGCGGTGCGATGCGTCGCGCCTGAAAGTTCGCCAGCAGACCTGCTTTCGTCGTGGGTGACCTTCTTACGCAGGTACTAGATTTTGATTCGTAGCGCATGGGTGACGTGGCTTTTGCGGATTTGCACGCTAAGGAGGCGTTCTGGTCGATCGTAGGGCTCAAGCGTCGAAACCGCATTTCCTTCAGAATAACCCTTAGACCGTAATCGGATTATTCCTTACCGCGGGGGCACCGGCCCCGCTATTCTTCGGCAATGACCACCCGCGCCCGCGAAATACTGCAAACCGTCTTCGGATTCTCCGATTTCCGCGGCGAACAGGAAGCGATCGTCGAGCATGTCGCCCAGGGCAACGACGCGCTGGTGCTGATGCCCACCGGCGGCGGCAAGTCGCTGTGCTATCAGGTGCCCGCGCTGCTGCGCGACGGCTGCGCCGTGGTGGTTTCGCCGCTGATCGCGCTGATGCAGGACCAGGTGGAGGCCCTGCGCCAGCTCGGCGTGCGCGCGGCCTATCTCAATTCGACGCTCGACGCCGGCGCCGCGACGCAGATCGAACAGGCCCTGCTGCGCGGCGAACTCGACTTGCTGTACGTGGCGCCCGAGCGGCTGCTCACGCCGTACTTCCTGTCGTTGCTGGAACGCAGCCGCATCGCACTGTTCGCGATCGACGAGGCGCACTGCGTATCGCAATGGGGCCACGATTTCCGCCGCGAATACCGCGAACTGACCATCCTGCACGAGCGCTGGCCCGGCATCCCGCGCATCGCGTTGACCGCCACCGCCGACCCGCCCACGCAGCGCGAGATCGCCGAGCGCCTGCAGCTGGAGGAGGCGCGTCGTTTCGTCAGTTCGTTCGACCGCCCCAACATCCGCTACAACGTGGTGCAGAAGGACAACGGCAGCCGGCAGCTGCGCGATTTCATCGCCACGCACGTCGGCGAATCGGGCATCGTCTACTGCCTGTCGCGCAAGAAGGTCGAGAAGACCGCCGAGGCGCTGGTCGGGCTCGGCGTCACGGCCCTGCCCTATCACGCCGGCCTGGATGCCGGCATCCGCGCTCAGAACCAGCGCCGTTTCCTGCGCGAAGACGGCGTGGTGATGGTCGCCACCATCGCGTTCGGCATGGGCATCGACAAGCCCGACGTGCGCTTCGTGGCGCACATGGACCTGCCCAAATCGATCGAAGGCTACTACCAGGAAACCGGCCGCGCCGGCCGCGACGGCGAGCCTGCCGAGGCCTGGCTATGCCATGGCCTGGGCGACGTGGTGCTGCTCAAGCAGATGATCGAAAACTCCGAGGCGGGCGAGGAACGCAAACGCCTGGAGCGGCGCAAGCTGGATTCGCTGGTCGGCTATTGCGAGACGATGCGCTGCCGGCGCCAGGTGCTGCTGGCCAATTTCGGCGAAGACTATCCGAGGCCCTGCGGCAATTGCGACAACTGCCTGCAGCCGGCCGAAACCTGGGACGCCACCGTCGCCGCGCAGAAAGCCTTGAGCTGCGTCTACCGCAGCGGCCAGCGCTTCGGCGCGATGCACCTGATCGATATCCTTCGCGGCGTGGACAACGAACGCGTGCGGCAGTTCGGACACGACCGGCTCAGCACGTTCGGCGTCGGCCAGGACTTGGACGTCAGGGCTTGGCGCGGCGTATTCCGCCAATTGGTGGGGTCCGGATTGCTCGAAGTGGATGCCGAAGGCTTCGGCGGGCTGCGCCTGGCCGAGGCCAGCCGCGCCGTGCTGCGCGGCGAACACCCGGTGATGCTGCGCAAGGAACTGCCGCGCAAACCCGAACGCGAGCGCAACGCGCGCACGCCCGCCACCGCCGCGGTGCTGCAACCGGCGGACCAGCCGCTATTCGAGGCGCTGCGCGAACTGCGCGCGCAATTGGCGCGTGAACAGAACGTGCCTGCTTATGTGATCTTCCACGACAGCACGTTGCGCAATATCGCCGAACAGCGGCCGTCGTCGCTGGATGAACTGGCGACGATCGGCGGCATCGGCGGCACCAAGCTGGCTCGTTACGGCGAGCAGGTGCTCGCGATAGTCATGGCACAGGCTTAGACATGGTTCCGGGCGGCATTGCCGCCCGGAAGCTTCACCCGCATTCGGCGATCCAGATGCTGGCCGATTAAGGCGCCACGGTGCAGGTCAGCGTGAAGGTCACGGCACCGTTCAACGGCATGGTCGGAATAACGGTGCCGGCTGCGGATTGCAGTTCGGAAACCAATGCGGCGCCGGTAGCGCTCGGGCAAACCGCACCGTTCGTTGCCGAACCGCAAACGGCGGTTGCGCACGTCAAACCCGTCGGTGCCGGATCGCGCACGACCGCGCCGTTCGCCGCGCTGGGGCCCAAATTGGTGACCACGATGCTGTAGTCCACGCTCGACCCGGCCGCGACCGTATCGGCGCTGCCGTCGGCAGGGCCGTTAGCCGGCGTGTTGGTCTTGGTGATCTGCAAGTTGGCTTCGTTCACCACGGTGAACGACGCCGGCGGCGTGTTGCCGGTGCGCGGTATTCCGGTGCTCTTCGACCTGTAGCCGATGCTGGCGACGTTCGCAATCGAAGTGCCGTTGGCCACATCTGGGTTGATCGTGACCTTGAACTCGATAGTGGTCGCAGAGGTCGGTGTGGGCGTGGGCGACGGCTCCAAGACGCCGCCGTCGGCGCTATTGGCACCGACGCCAGCACGGAACACGATCTGGCTGCCGTTGAACTCGACCTGGTCGTCGCCGGCGGCGTCGGTCTTGGGACCTGCGTTGGGCCCGTTGGTCACCACGATCGAACCAGGCACGAAAGTCACGCCGGCGGGCAACGGATCTGTGACGACGACGATCTCGGCGTCGTCGTTGCCGGTATTGGCGACGTTGACCGAATAGGTGACTTCGTCGCCTGGACGGAACGGCGCGCCGTTGGCGTCGGTCGCGGATTTGCTGAAGTTGGTGACCACTTCCGGCTCGAACACGTCGGTGGCGATGGTCATGATGCCGGGATAGTTGACGTCGCCGCTCGAGCCTCGGATGCGCGCGACTAAGCTAGACGATTCGTTCGGCAACGGCGTGTTCGGCCGGAACACATCGATGTCGATGCCGAGCGTATTCGTGTAACTAGGCACGCGTCCGGCGGTCACGTTCGTTCCGTCAACGCTGATCGTACTGTTGAAAACGTCGAACACCGTATTGACCGCGTTGGACACCGGCGTGAGACTGGTATCGTTCGGACCGAACTGCAGCGACGCCGTACTCGATCCGGCATCGTTCTGGCCGCGGTCGCCGTCGTAGGTCACCAGGCCGATGTCGCTGTTGACCGGATTTGGTGCACGCGGCGTAATGAAGCCGCTGACCTCAACGTCGATAGTCGAGTTGACGCCGTCGGCGAGCTGGAAGCCGTCGAAGACCGACAGGTTGCGCAGATCGCCGCTGGCGTTCTGATAGGCGACCACTAGCGTCCAGCCGGCCCACTGCCCATCCCCGGGGGTCAGGCCGACATTGGCGACGGTGTAGGCGCCATTGCCGCTCGCGGCGACGGTTGTTGTAACGTCGATAAATGACTGATAAGCGTTGCTGATGACGTCCGTGTTCGTGGCCGAAACCGTGGCATAGCCGGCGCTGGCCGGCGTCCGCAACAGCACGCTGTTGCGAGCGGCCGCAGTGCTGGTCTGCCCCGCCCAATAGAGGCCGGCGAACAGCACCGTGGAGCCGGCCGGCAGATTCAGCGTGGCGGTGCTTGAGTTGGTCGTGGTGCCGTCCGTATCGACGTCGACCGCGGTCATGTTGGTACCGTTGTTGCGGCCCGCGCCGTTCTGCGCGGTACAGGTGCCGGGGCAGCTCAAGCTGGTATTGCCGATCAGTGCAATATTGCCACGCACCGTCACCGGCTGCGCCATGGGCGCCGGGAAGCGTCGCGCGAAGCTGCGCGCCTGGGCAAAGACCGGCGCGGCCGCCGCCCACAATGCGGCCAAGAGCAAGCACGCAACCAGCGTGCGCCAGCGCCGCCGGCGCGAGACGGTTTCGGAGATCGTGTTCTGCATTGCGTGCCCGGACATCAGTACTTTCCTACGATGTTGAGGAAGAACCCTTTGTGGTCGTAATCGAAATCGGTGAGATCATCGCTGAAATCGGTGAAGTTGTAGCCCACGCCGATGCGGAAATTGCCGCCGATGTCGCGGTCGATCCCCACCAGGAAGCCCTGCCGGCTGCCGCCGCTGGTCACATCGAGCCAACGGTACTCTGCCAGACCGTGCCAATCGTCACCGAATTCGTAGCGGACCTGGCCTGCGGCGAACGTCGCAGCCGCGTCGGCCCATTGTCCGCTCAAGCGGCCGAAACGCACCTCGCCTTCGCGGCGCATCAGCTTGGTGGCCAATTCCCAGCGGTTGTCGGGGTTGTACACGCCTTCCAGCGACAGCACCTGGCTGCGCTGGTCGTAAAACGCCACGTTGTCGCCGACCTGCTGCAGCGAAGACACGTCGTATAAGTACGTGTATTTGCCGAGCAGCGCCCAGCGCGTGGTGTCGAACGGACGCCAGGCGAAACCGAGGTTGCCTTCGACGAACTTGGCGCCGGCCGCGGCCAGCAGCTGGTCCTCGGTCTCGGAATAGTTCACGCGTGCGGCGACGCGGAAGCTTTCGTTGACCTTGTGCAGCAAACGGTTGGTGGTGACCCACTGCTCGCGGCGCTCGGCGCCGGTGTCGCGGCGCCATTCCAGCTTGCTCTGCCACTGCGTGTCGACCGAGGTGCGGCCGCCGTTGACGCTGATCGCGTTGCGATCGACTTGGCCGGCGCCGTTGTCGAGCTCGGCGGTCTGGAGCGTGAAACCCGTGTTCCAGCCTTGGCCCGGATAGAAATCCATGCCGAAGGTATGCGCCAGACCGGATTCGTTCGGTGCTTTCAGGTACTGGCTTTCGTTGAACAGGTTGACCTGGTTCGACAAGCGCCAACGCTGGCCCAATGTCCAGCCGGGATTGAGCCGGTTGTTGAACAGCGGGTCGTATTCGGTGGTATCGGTGGAATACGTGTAGGCGCCGTACAGCGAATGCTCCGGTGACAGGCGATATTCGGCATTCACTTGCGCCGCGTCGCCGCGATCGCCGCTGGTGACTTCGGCGCCGACCGTCGACAGGTCGCCGAACAGGTATTTGCCGCCGAGCGTGAACGCATCGTTGTCGGCGTATTTGCCGTTGTCGTCGTCGATCGTCACCTGCGCAGTGCCGTATAGTTCCAGCTTGCTGCCGATGCGTCGCAGGTATCGTATCGCGGCCAGCGTGCCGATCGCGTCGCCGGCATTCTGGTCCTCGTCGATCCTGCGCAATTCGCCGCTGAGCGTGCTGCCGCCATCGATGCGCCATTCGCCCGTGAACTGCGCCTGGGTCAGCGATTCCAGGCCGCGTTCGGCGCGGCTGTAGCGCGAATAGACCTGGAAATCGTCGGTAACCAGGCCCAGCACTTCGGCGCCGTGCTCTTCGATGTCGTAACCCTGGTCGAAGCGCGCTACCGAAAAGCCGGCATCGGCTTGGCGCCACCATGCGCCGGCGGACCAGTCGCGCTTCGTCCAGCCCAGTTCTTTCAGGTTGACGCGCCCTTCCACGCTGCTGGCATCGCCGTCGCGGGCGCCCAGGCCCGAGTTGATTTCGGTGAAGCTGAGGCCGCCGTTGTCGGAGAAGAACACCGGCACGCTGGTCGATTCGGACTTGGCCTGCTCCAACTTGAGATACGTGCCGCGCCCTGCCTGCAGCGTGATGTCGGCGCCTTTCAGCGAATAATCCTCGCCGGCGCGGTTTTCGTCGACATAGGTCGCGCCTACCGCGACGTGGTCGCCGAACCAGTGCCTGCCGCGGAAGCCCGCAGTCAGTTCATCCGGATCGAAACCGGTGGGCACGTATTCGTAATCGGCCAGGAGCACCTGGGTGAAGCCGTCGAGCGGCGCGTCACGGGTCAGCGTGGGGATGTTCTCGCGCGTCACCTGGGCCAGCGGACGCGTCAGCAGCACACGGCCTTGCAGTTCGTCGATTTCGTAATCGGCGCCGCGCAGCAGCTCGACGCGGTTCTCGACGCGGCCGGTGCCGGCATCGCGGATCTCGAGCACCAGCCGGTCCGAGCCGGGCAGGACGTCGGTATGCTTCAGGTAATACAGGCTGCCGCCGGTGCCGATGAACTCGCTATGCCCGGGCGCGGTCTGCGCTTCCGAGCCGAACGCCCGGAACTCGCTGCCCGGCGCGCCGAACACGGTATTGCGCTGCGAACGCCAACTGAAGGCGCCGCCGTACAGCGCGCGCGAATACTGGCCGTATTCGGTGCCGGTGATGCCGGTATTGAAGTTGCCCCACAGCGCCTGGTTCTTGTCCCAGTCGACGCGCACGTACAGGCGGCCCTGGGTGTCGACGTCGCGGTAGGTGGTGGAATCGTCGCCGTACACCGGGTAGTACAAATCCGGATCCAGGCGACGGAAGATGTCCTGCGGGTCGGCATCCCAGAAGCCGCTGAACAATTCGCTGACTTCGCGTTCCTGCGTATCGGCCTGCGCGGTGATCAGGTATTTGCCCTTGACCTTGCCCTTCAGGTAGAAGGCGAGGCGGCCCTCGAGCAGGAAGCTGTCGTCGAAGCGGTCGTCCGCGGCCAACGGTTCCACCGAGCCGCTGACGTCGTTCTGCGAGGCGGTGAGATCGGCGATGGCGACCGCGAACATGTAGCGGCCGCTGACGTCGATATCCAGCGTGTGTTCGATCTTGCGCTGGTCGGGGCCCTGCATTTCGATATCGAAACGGTGACGGCCGATCGGCACCAGATACTCGGCCACCAGCTTGCGTTCCAGGTCTACCGGCTGGCTCTGCCCGTCGATGGTCAGCGAATAGCCGTCCGGAATATTGCGGCCCTGGATGCGAATGCGCGAGCCGTAAATGCCGATATTCTGCTGGCGCAGGCTGTTTTCGCCGAACGCGCCGTCGATCAGGCTCTGCTGCTCCGCCTGCGCCAGGCTGAAAGCGGTGCCGAACTTGCTTTCGATCTCGCCGCGCAATTGCTGCGCGCCGCGCTCGGCTTCTTCCGGACGGACCAGTTGCAGCCGGCGCGGATAGGTCTCGTCCACCGCTTTCTCGTCCTGGCCGTAAGCGCGGACGATGTATTGCAGTTCGTCGCCGGCGCGCAACGCCAGCCCTTGCGGCAGGGCGCCGTCCCATTCGGCGCTGCTGACCGCACCCGCTTGCAGCGGCACAACGGCTAGCGGCGTCACCAGGTCCGCATCGGTCGCGCGGAAGATCGCGATCTCGGCGCGTTTGATGAAATCCGGATAGTTGTTGTAGACATAGAACTGCACCGGCTGCGCGACGCGGCTGCCGTCGAAGGCGACGAAACTCGGCGCGGAGACGCTGAGTTCCGGCTGGCCCAGGCTGGGATCTTCGGTCGCCCAGATCACGCCGCCATTGGGCAGCTGCACCGACCATTTGCCGATCGCGACCGCTTTGCCCGGCGCTTCGGCCTGCACGGTGACGCGGCGGTCCGGCTGCAAGGCCTGCGACGATGCCGTGTTATCCGGCGCGACCGGCTGGCGTTCGCCGCGCGTGCGCACGCGCAGCAGCACGCCTTCGTCGGACACGCAGGTCACGCCAGTGCAATCGACCTTGTTCGCGTTCTGCGATGCGTCGGCCTTGCCGTTGGCGCCTTGCGGCGATGACGATTCCTGTGCGGCCGCCAGCGGCGAAACGCCGGCCAGCAGGCAGATCAGGGTGTAATCGAGCAGTTTCATTTTCATGGTCGTCATCGCCCCTTATTGGCCACGTGTGCCGACAGGGGCTGTCGGTTTGTCGCTGATGTCTACGCGCAGTTTTCCGCGCGCCTCCGGACTGAGCTTGGCGGCGATCGCCTCGTACACCGCCTTGGCGCGGCGTAGGCCGAGCGCGGCGTTGTAGCTGTCGGCGCCGCGCCGGTCGGCATGGCCGACTATTGCGATCGCACCGCCCTTTCGGCTTTCGATATCGGCCGCGAGCTTGTCGATCAACGGCGCGTACTCGGGCTTGATCGCCGCTTGGTCGGTGTCGAACAGCAGCGTGCCCAGCACCGCCGATTCGCCGAGCGCCAGCAGCGAGCTGTCCGGGTCTTCGACATCGGCGCGCAGATCCACGCTCAGCGCTTGCGCCTGTTCCGGCGTGAGTTTTTCTAGCAGCGCGGCACGCACCGCCTTGGCGCGGTCGTAGGCCAGGGCCTGCGTTTCGCCATTCGCGGCGATGACGACCTGGCCGCCGCCGTGCGCTCGCACCTGCTCGGCCATCTTGTCGATCACCGGCGCGTACTGGCTGCGCAACGCGGCGCTGCCGGCATCGAACATCACCTCACCGAGCTCCATCTCGACGGCCTGTTCGCCTCCTTCGATCAGGCCTGACGGCAGCTTGACGCCGAAGTCGAAGCGCACCGGAATGCCCGGCGTGAGGCGACGCACCAGCGGGTTGTCGCTGGTGAGCACGCTGCCCGGCGGCAACGTGGCCGGATCTAGCTTGAGGATGAAGTTGCGGCCGCGCTCCCACGGACCGCCAGCCACGCCTTCCAGGTGGTAGCGGCCGAACTGATCGGTCTCTATCAGCAAGCCTTCCACCGATGCGATGCGCACGCCCGGTATGCCGCGTTCGTCGACGCCGGCATTGCGGATGACGTAGTCGACGCGATAACCGTCGCCGACCTGGCTGACGCGACGCTCGACCTTGGGATCGGCGCCGCTCAGGCCCTTAGCCGCATCGCTGCTGCGTTCGACGCGGGTGTTGCCGGCCGCATCCATGCGCACGGTCACGCCTTGCTTGTTGGTCAGCACGAAGTCGTCGCTGAAGGCGAGCGCGTTCAAGGTCTGGCCGATCACGACGGTATGCGCGTCGAGCGGCTCGGCGTCGGACTGGCGTCCCGCGATCTCGCCGATATCGATGCCGTGCAGCAGCGGCGCGCTGGCATCGGCCTGCGTTACCGGACCGTCGCCGCGGTCGACCGTGGTCGAACCAGCCACGTAGGCGCCCGGCGCGAAGCCGCCCTGCACGCGCACGCCGCTCAGGCTGGCGCGATCCTGCCAGCCATCGCCGTCGCGGTCGTCGAACACGGTGCCGATCAGCAGCGATTCGTCGAGTAGCGGATCGGCGACCAGCTGCACTTCCGCGGTCGCTTCGTTCGAGACGATGCGGCCGCCATCTTCGGCGCGCGCGCGGTTGACGTGCGTACCCGGACGCACGCCGGCGCCGACGCGCAGCAGGTACACCACAGTGGCGTGCTCGCCGGCGCGCACGTCGAGCTGGTCAACGCGGATCGGATAGGTGCCGACCAGGCGGCCGTTACCATCGGCATCGGCCACCGCCAGCGAGTTCGCGACGTAGCTGAAGCCGGCCGGCGGCGTATCGATCAACGTGGCGTCGCTGATGTTGGCCGCGCCGACGTTCTCGATGGTCAGGGTGTAGCGGACCAGGTCGCCGATCTTGACGTCGCGCGGGCTGGCCTGCTTGACGATGCGCAATTGCGCCGCGTCGACGACCGCATGCTGCGTGGTGCAGGACGCGCACTCCGGCTGGCCCCCGCTGCTGCCGCCGTCGGCGGCGACCGCATTGGAGACGTTGCCGTTGGCGTCGGCGTTGACCGTGGCCGGATACGCGAAACTGTACGTGCCCGGCACCGATCCGGACGGCAACGTGCAAACGATCGTGCCGCCGCTGCTCGCGCAACCGGCCGGCAGGGTGCCGATGGTCAGGCCCGTTCCGGGCGTATCGGTCAGCGTCACCGGCTGCGTGGTCGCGGCATTGGCCACCGTCACCGTCAGCGTGTACTGGATCGTGTCGCCGATGTTCACCGCGACGCCGTTGCCGGGCGTCGAGGTTTTGGACACCTGCACGACAGGCGCGGCGATCGGGTGCTGCGTAGCGCAGCTCGTGCAGTCCGGATCGGTCGTGCTGCCGCCGGTCGCTGCGACGTTGTTGCCGATCGCACCGCTGGCCGTGGCCGCGACGACGGTCTGGTAGACGAAGGCGTAGTTGCCCGGCAGCGAGCCTGCGGCGAGCGTGCACTGCAAACCGTTGGCAGTCGTCGAGCAGGCGCCGCCGGCCGGTACGGTAGGCGTACCGGTGAGGCTGTGGGCGCCGCTGATCGTATCGGTCAGCACCACCGGCGAGAGGGTCGCGGAATTGGCGACCGCCACCGTGACGGTGTAAGTGACCGTGTCGCCCGCATTGACCGCGCTGCCGCTGGCGGGATTCGACGATTTGGTCACCGTCACCTGCGGCGCGATGATCGAATGCCCGGTCGTGCAGCCGGCGGCCGCGCAAGTCGGATTGTCCGGCCCGCTCGGCACCACGCTGTTGCCGATGGCGCCGGTCGCATTCGCATCGACAGTCGCCGGATACACGAAGGTGTAGTTGCCCGGCAACGAACCGGCGGCGAGCGTGCAAGTCACGACCTGGCCCGCCGCGGTGCAGCCGGCCGGCATCGCGCCGAGCGTTTGGCCCGCGCTAAGCGTATCGGTCAGCGTGACCGCTGCGGTGGTCGCCGAATTGGCGACCGTCGCCGTCAGCGTGTACTGGATCGTGTCGCCCGGGCTGACCGTGCTGCCGCTCGCGGGATTCGACGACTTGGACACCGTCACCGCCGTGGCCACGATCGTATGCGTGGTCGTGCAGCCGCCTGCCGCGCAAGTCGGATTGTCCGGGCCGCTCGGCACCACGTTGTTGCCGATCGAGCCGGTCGCGTTCGCGTCGACGGTAGCCGGATAGGCGAAGTTGTAGCTGCCCGGCAAAGCGCCCGCACCAAGCACGCAGGTGACGACCTGCCCCGCCGCCGAGCAGCCAGCCGGCATCGTGCCGAGCGTCTGGCCCGCGCTGAGCGTATCGGTCAGCGTGACCGGGGCGGTAGTCGCCGAGTTGGCGACGGTCACCGTCAGCGTGTAGCCGATCGTGTCGCCGGGATCGACGGTCGTGTCGCTGGCCGGATTCGACGATTTCGATACCGTCACCGCGGTCGGCACGATCGTATGCGTCGTCGCGCATCCGGCAGCAGCGCAGGTCGGATTGTCCGGACCGCTCGGCACGACGTTGTTGCCGATCGAGCCGGTCGCGTTCGCGTCGACGGTCGCGCTGTAGACGAACGTGTGCGGATTGCCGCTCGGCAATGCGCCAGGCGCCAGCGTGCAGGTCACGACCTGGCCGGAAACACCGCAACCGGCCGGCATCGCGCCGAGCGTCTGTCCGGCGCTGAGCGTATCGATCAGCGTGACGGCGCCGGTGGTGGCCGAATTGGCGACGTTCACCGTCAGCGTGTACTGGATCGTGTCGCCCGGGCTCACCGTCGTTCCGGAGGCCGGATTCGACGCCTTGGACACCGTCACCGCCGTGGCGACGATCGTATGCGTGGTCGTGCAACCGCTTGCGACGCAAGTCGGATTGTCGGGGCCGCTGGGCACGACGGTATTGCCGACCGAACCGGTCGCGTCGGCATTCACCGTCGCCGGATAGACGAAGGTGTAAGTGCCCGGCAGCGAACCGGCGGCAAGGGTGCAGGTCACGACCTGGCCAACGGGCGAGCAGCCCGCGGGAAGCGTGCCGAGCGTCTGGCCCGCCGTCAGCGTGTCGGTCAGCGTGACCGCACCGGTGGTCGCCGAATTGGCGACGTTCACCGTCAGCGTGTACTGGATGATGTCGCCCGGATCGACCGTGCTGCCGCTGCCCGGATTGGATGCCTTCGAAACGGTGACGGCCGGCGCGACGATCGTGTGCGTAGTCGCGCAACCGCCCACCGCGCAAGTCGGATTGTCCGGACCGCTGGGTACGACGTTGTTGCCGATCGCGCCGGTCGCGTTCGCATCGACCGTGGCGCTGTAAACGAACGTGTACGGACTGCCGCTAGGCAAGGCGCCGGCGGCGAGCGTGCAGGTCACGACCTGGCCCGCAGGCGTGCAGCCTGCGGGAAGCGCGCCGAGCGTCTGGCCCGCGGACAGCGTGTCGGTCAGTGTGACTGCGCCGGTGGTCGCCGAATTGACGACATCCACCGTCAGCGTGTACTGGATCGTGTCGCCCGGATTCACGACCGTGCCGCTGGCCGGATTCGACGCCTTCGAAACGGTGACGCCCGGCGCGACGAGCGTATGCGTCGTCGTGCAACCGCCCACGGTGCAGGTCGGATTGTCGGGACCGCTCGGCACGACGGCATTGCCGATCGAACCGGTCGCGTCGGCATTGACCGTCGCCGGATAGGTGAAGGTGTAGTTGCCCGGCAACGAACCCGCCGCGAGCGTGCAGGTCACGACCTGACCGGCGGGCGTGCAGCCGGCCGGCATCGCACCGAGCGTCTGGCCCGCGCTCAACGTATCGGTCAGCGTGACCACGCCGGTGGTCACCGAATTGGCGACGTTCACCGTCAGCGTGTACTGGATCGTGTCGCCCGGATCGACCGTGCTGCCGCTGGCCGGATTGGACGATTTCGACACCGTCACCGCGGTCGGCACGATCGTATGCGTCGTCGTGCAGCCGCCGGCCGCGCAAGTCGGATTGTCCGGACCGCTGGGCACCACGTTGTTGCCGATGGAGCCGGTCGCGTTCGCATCGACCGTGGCGCTGTAGACGAACGTATGCGGGCTGCCGCTGGGCAATGCACCGGCGGCGAGTACGCAGGTCACGACTTGGCCCGCAGGCGTGCAGCCCGCGGGAAGCGCGCCGAGCGTCTGGCCCGCGGTCAACGTATCGGTCAACGTGACCGCGCCGGTCGTGACCGAATTGGCGACCGTGACGCTGAGCGTGTACTGGATCGTGCTGCCGGGAGCGACGGTCGTGCCGCTGGCGGGATTGGACGCCTTCGCCACCGTCACGACGGGCGCGACGATCGTATGCGTGGTGGCGCAGGCGCCGGCCGCGCAAGTCGGATTGTCGGGACCGCTGGGCACGACGTTGTTGCCGATCGAACCGGTCGCACTCGCATCGACCGTGGCTGGATAAACGAAAGTGTAGCTGCCCGGCACGGAACCTGCGGCGAGCGTGCAGGTCACGACCTGGCCGGCAGGCGTGCAACCAGCCGGAAGCGTGCCGAGCGTCTGGCCTGCGGTCAGCGTATCGGTCAGCGTGACGACGCCGGTGGTCGCCGAGTTGGCGACGTTCACCGTCAACGTGTACGTGATCGTGTCGCCCGGGCTTACGGTCGTGTTGCTCGCCGGGTTCGACGTTTTAGTCACCGTCACCGCTGGCGCGACCGTCGTGGTCTCGGTGCATTTGTTGCCGGCTGCGGCGCAGTTCACGCCTCTCACCGTCACCGCATTGGTGATGCTGGCGAGGTTGGCCGGCAGCGGGTCGTCGACCCGGGACACGAAGTCCAGCGTCTGGGTCGTGCCGGCCGCGATGTTGATCGTGTTCGTGTTGCTGCAACTGCTGCCCGCACAGGTGAAGTCGTTGCCTGCAGCGACATAGGTCGTGTTCACCGGCAGCGGGCTGTCGACGATATCGCCCGGGAACAGCGTCGCCGCCATATCGCCGGCGATATGTTCGATGTCGATGTGATAGGTCAGCACGTCGCCTGGCTTGACGGTCGCACCGGCCGCGGCAGGCGCGCCGTTGATCAGGCCGAGCCTCTTTTCGACCTGCAGTTGCCCCGGTTGCGGTTCGGCCGGGAACGCGCAGGACGCCAGATCGCGCGCCTGGTTGTCGCCGTTGGAACCGGCGAGCGTCAGCGCGCCGGTCGCGAAGTCCAGCGCATAGTAGGTGTCGGCCGAGTTGTTGGTGGCCAGATACAGCCGGCCGTCGCTGCCGAAAGCTACGCCGGCCCATGCGATCGAGCTCGGCGAACCATTCAGCAACGGACGCTGCTGGCGCACCGCGTCCAGCGTCGAGATATCGATCTTGTAGATATCCTGACCGGCGCTCATCCAGGCGTTGCCGCCCGCGTCGAAGGCCATATCGCCGGAGCCGGTAGCGGTCGGGTTGACGTCGAAAGACAACAGGCCTTCCGAGGCGATCGTGTAATCGAACGCGCCGTTAGCGGTGACGCTCCAGACTTGCGGCGTATTGTTGTTGCCGGCCATGAGGTAGCCGATACCGGAAGGGCTCATGGCCGCCCGCGGCAGATCGGCCACGCCAGTCAGCAACGGCGCGGCTTGGTACCAACCGCCGTTGGCCGGATCGTAAGCCCACAACTGGGCGTTGCCGTTCGGACTGAGGCCCGTGTAGCTGATGACCAACAAACGGTTCCTGACCGGATCGACCATCAATGCGTTGAAGTTGGCCGCCGGAGTGACGGGCAAATTCAACCCCGTTACATGGCTATCGGAACCGCTGAGGCCGAAACTATAGAAACCGCCTGTGGTCGTCGCGCCCGAGGTGGACTGGGTGACGTTGTAGACCGTATTGGCCGCGCAGAAATTGATCACCGGCACCGAACTCACCGTGGTCGGATCGCTCGGATTGCAGCGCGCCTGCGTGGCGCCGCTGGGCGGACAGGTGGTGTCGCCGCCGCCGCTGGCGCGCGCCGTATTGGTGACGCTCGGCGCGGCTGCGGCATCCACCGCGACCGTGAGCGTGATCGCCGGCGCCGACGCGCCCGGGTTGATGACGCCATTGGTGGTGCAGGTGACGACCTGTCCGGCTGCGGCGCAGGTCCAGCCCGCACCTGTCGCAGAAACGAAGCTCAAGCCGGCAGGCAGCGTGTCCTCGACCGTGAGGGTGCCGGCGGTCGGCGCGCCGATCGGCGGCGCTGCGCTGGTATTGCTCAAGGTCAGCGTATAGACGCCGTTGATGCCGACATTGAAATTGCCGGTGTGGGTCTTGGCCAGCGTGAGCTGCGGCGCCGCCGCTACGATCGGATCGTCGTCCGTCGCCGAGTCGTTGCCGCCCTCGGGATCGACGACGCCGGCCGGAGGCGCGACGGTAGCGGTGTTGACCGCGTTCTGCGCCATGGCTACATGGCTTGCGCCAAGCGCGAACAGAATCAGCGCACACGCGACGACATAGCGACGCACGGCCGCCGGCAGGCTACCCAGATGTAAGACCACGCCACCCCCCAACAAGCGAAGCCAATGGCCGCGCTTTGACGTTTAAGCAGTCTTCAGATAATTAACGTCCGAAGACATCCCCTGAATTCATGGAGCCATTTAACGTTGCAAAAATGTTACACGTCACAATGAAAATGTGACTAGATGCACAAAACCTTACACGCACAAAGCATGCCAACAGTTAAAGCTGATTTAACTAAAACTGAATGATTTAACCGACAATTTTTGTCGCATTCGGTTGGCGGCATGGGCTGGATCTGACCTCTTAAGTCCATGGCCAGTCACGCCCACGGTGCCGCACTGATCGCATATCGCAGGTGCCGGACGGCCCTGCTTCAGCGGGACGCAATGTATGGAATTGTGAGACCGGTCACAATCCCGATAGCTTTCGCTCGATAACCGAATATTGCATTCGTGCCGAATGCGCGGCGGCCATCGCCGGCCGTTTCGCCGTGGCCCGGGACCAAGGCGGCTCGTCGTACCAGGAGCGCGGCGATGCGAAGTCGCAGACGGAGACGCAATCGGCCTTGAAGGTGTCGGCCGCACGCGATCGCACGTCGGTCAGGGCCGACCGGGGGATCAAGGCGCACCAGCGATCGACTGGCCGACGGCGGCAGATCGTGGCGACAGAAGGCCGAGACAGGTATGGAGACCCCCTGCGGCTTCGGCGGAGAGAAGCGCAATGCGGCGATTAGATGGTGGGTCGTGATGGATTCGAACCATCGACCAGCGGATTAAAAGTCCGATGCTCTACCGACTGAGCTAACGACCCACTTGTGAACAGATCGACTCGGCGCATCGCGCGACGGCCGACCCCCTCGCCTGCCCGAAATCGCAGGGGATGAGGACGCGCCGCGGACTGCGGCGGCCCGATATTCTAACGCACTGCGCCTAAGCGACGTAATGCGTGGGATCGGCTACGCCGGCCGCCGCGAAGCCTTCCGCGCGCAGGCGGCAGGCGTCGCAATGGCCGCAGCCCCGGCCCTGCGCATCGGCCTGGTAGCACGACACGGTCTGCGCGAAATCCACGCCCAGGCGCAGACCCTCGCGGACGATGTCGGCCTTGCTCATGTGCTGCAGCGGCGCCCGCACGCGCAGGCCTGCGCCCTCGACGCCGGCCTTGGTGGCCAGATTGGCCAACCGCTCGAAGGCTTCTACGAACTCCGGGCGGCAATCCGGGTAGCCGGAATAATCGACCGCATTCACGCCGCAATAGATGTCGCTGGCGCCGACCACCTCGGCCCAGCCCAGCGCCACCGACAGCATGATGGTGTTGCGCGCCGGCACGTAGGTGACCGGGATGTCGTCCTTGGCCGCGGCGGCGCCGACCGGATGCTGGTCCGTGTCCAGCGGCACGTCGATGTCGTCGGTGAGCGCCGAGCCGCCGATCGAGCGCAGGTCGACGTTCACCGTCTTGTGCTGCACGGCGCCCAGCGTCGAAGCCACCCGCGCCGCGGCGTCGAGTTCGGACGTGTGCCGCTGTCCGTAGCGCACGCTCAGCGCGTATACGGCGTGGCCGCGTTCGCGGGCGATGGCCAGGACGACGGCGGAATCCATGCCGCCGGAAACTAGGACTACTGCAGGTTTCATGTTGGGGAATCAGGAATCGGGAATCGGGAATCGGAGCTTCAAGCTTTCCCCCCTTTGAAAAAGGGGGGTTGGGGGGATTTGCTCTTGCCTTTGTAGGAGCGGCTTCAGCCGCGAGCTCCTGATCTTCGGCCAGAAAAGCTCGCAGCTGAAGCCGTCCTACAAAAACAAAAAAAAGGAACAACAGCAAGAGCAAATCCCCCTCAATCCCCCTTTTTCAAAGGGGGAAGAACAGCAATCACCGGCCCGGCTCGTCGTTCCACAGCAGTTTGTGCAACTGCATCTGGAAACGTACGGGCAAACGGTCGGCGACGATCCAGTCGGCCAGCACGGTCGCCGGCAGTTCCGCCTTGCTCGGCGAGAACAGCACGTCGCAGCGTTCGGCGAGGCGATGCTCGGCCACCACGTCGCGCGCCCATTCGTAATCGCCGCGCCCGCACAGCACGAACTTGACCTGGTCGCGCGCGGTCAGCAGCGGCAGGTTCTGCCAGCGGTTGCGTCCGACCTCGGCCGAACCCGGCGTCTTGATGTCCAGCACGCGGCTGACGCGCGGATCGACCGCGGCGATGTCGATCGCGCCGGAAGTCTCCAGCGAGACGACGTAGCCTGCATCGCACAACCGCGACAGCAGGTTGAGGCAGCGCTTCTGCGACAGCGGCTCGCCGCCGGTCACGCAGACGTGGCGCACGCCATGGCGGGCGACTTCGTCGAGGATCGCGTCGATCGTCCACCACTCGCCGCCGTGGAAGGCGTAAGCGGTATCGCAATACTGGCAGCGCAGCGGGCAGCCGGTCAGGCGCACGAACACGCTGGGCCAGCCGGCGTCGCGCGCCTCGCCTTGCAGCGACAGGAATATCTCGGTGATGCGCAGCCGGTCCGCGGATGCGGCGGCCGCATCGGGGGCGGAAACGGCGTTCATGCGTCTATTTTAAGGCTTTTCGTAGGAGCGGCTTTAGCCGCGAGCTTTTCGGGTGTCAGCGCCGACAGCCGAGGAGCTCGCGGCTAAAGCCGCTCCTACGAAAAGCCGAAAAACGGGTCAGCGGACCTGGGACAGCTGGATCGCCCGCAAGCGGTCGTCCGCCGTACGGGCGGCGTCGGTGCCCGGAAAGCGCTGGCTCACTTCGGCCAGGGTCCGCTCGGCGGCGTCCATGTTCTTCAGGCCGTATTGCGCCAGGCCGACCTTGAGCAATGCGCCGGGAGCCTTGTCGTGGGTCGGATAGCGATCCAGCAGCGCCTGGAACTGCTCCTGCGCCAGCGCGTAGTTCTGGGTCACGTAATAGCTTTCGCCCAGCCAGTACAACGCGTTGGGCGCATAAGCGCCGCTGGGATAAGCCTGCAGGAAATCGGAGAACAGCCGCGCCGATTCCACGTACTGGCCGGCCTTCAATTGGTCGAAAGCGGCGTTGTACGCGCTGCGCTCGTCGGCGCCCTTGGCCAGCGCACCGGCATCGCCGCGCACGACCGGAGGCCTGTCCGCGGGCGCGGCCTTGGCGGGCGGCGCCTTGCCGGTCGAAGGCGACACCGGCACGATCGGCGGATTGTTGCCGCCTTCGAGGCGGTTCAAGCGGCCGTCCAGATCGAGGTACTGGCTGCGGTTGCTGGATTTCAGCTGCTCGTTCTGCTGCTGGATTTCTTCCAGCTGCGCACGCAAAGCCTGCACTTCGCTCTTGAGTTGCGTGACCTGATTGAGCAAGTCGACGTTGCCCTGATTATTGCCGGCCTGCTGCTCGAGCGCGGCGACGCGGTCGGCCAGGCTGGCGCGTTGCGCGAACGCGGGCGCGGCGGCCGCCAGGGCCGCCGCGAACGCGATGATTGCCATTGAACGACGCATCGTATCGGTCATCGCTCAATTACTTGGCGGTGTACACGATCTCGACGCGGCGATTCTTGGCCCAGCAGTCTTCGTTGGACTCGGTGCAGGTCGGACGCTCTTCGCCGTAGCTGACCACGGTCAGCTGGCTGCCGGAACCGCCGTTGGCCTGCAGCGCGGACGACACGGCATTGCCGCGGCGCTCGCCCAGGCCCATGTTGTACTCGCGGCTGCCGCGCTCGTCGGCATTGCCTTCCAGCGTGATGCGCGAGGACGGACGGTCGCGCAGGTACTTGGCGTGACAGGACATCGCGGCCTGGAATTCCGGCTTCAACGAATCCTGGTCCAGGTCGAAGTACACGATGCGCTGGCGCAGGCAAGCGTCGGTATCCAAATCGTTGGGCCCGTAAGCGCCGGCGACCGGAGCGGTGTCGGTGACTGCGCCGGTGCTGCCGGTATCGGCGGGCGGGACTTCCTTGACCTTCTTGGAACAGCCGACAGCGGCAACGCAAACCAGGGCGGCCGTCAGCATCATGCGGGTGGTGGTGTTCATCGTCGATCCTCGTGACACACGTGGGGAAAATCCAATTTTAAAACGTTTGCCGAAAAAAACCTGCGTTGCGACTTCAGCGCTTCTGGCGGTACGGCGACCAGGCCGGCTCGCGCACATCGCCGTCCGCCAGCACCAGCCGCTGCCGCACCCGGCCGTCGGCCGACACGGCATACAACACGCCGCGCCGCCCTTCGCGGGCCGCATACAGAAGCATGCTGGCATTGGGGGCAAAACTGGGTGATTCGTCCAGCGATCCCGGCGACAGCGTATTCCAGCGCGGCGAACCCAGGCTGCGATCCATCAGGGCGATACGGTAAACGTTTCCAGCGCCCTGCGCCACGGCAATCTTCTTGCCATCGTAGGAAACGCTGGCGCTGGCGTTGTAGCTGCCCTGGAAGGTGACGCGCGTGGCGCCGCCGCCGCTGGCCGACACCTGGTAGATCTGCGGACGGCCGCCGCGATCGGAGGTGAAGTAGATCGTGCCGCCGTCGGCGCTCCAGGTCGGTTCGGTATCGATGCCGAACTGGTTGGTGATCTGGGTCAGTGCCTTGCTGCCCAGGTTCATGACATAGATTTCGGGATTGCCGCTACGCGACAGGGTCAGCGCCAGGCGGCTGCCGTCCGGCGAGAAGCTGGGCGCGCCGTTGATGCCGCGGAACGAAGCCACTAATTCGCGGCTGCCGCTGGCGATGTTCTGGATGTAGATCGAAGAATTGCCGCGCTCGAAGCTGACGTAAGCCAGGCGTCCGCCATCCGGACTCCACGACGGCGACAGCAGCGGTTCGGACGAGCGCACCACGACCTGCGGGTTGTAACCATCCGAATCGGCGATCATCAACGCATATCGGCTGCCCTGGCCGGTGCCGACCGCGGTGACGTAGGCGATCCGAGTCCAGAACGCGCCGCGCACGCCCAGGATCTTTTCGTAGACCGCGTCCGCGATCTGATGCGCCACGTCGCGCATCGCGTTGGCGCGCGCGGTCAGCGCGAAGCCGAGCAGGCGTTCCTGCTTGGCCACGTCGAACAATTCGTATTCGACGCGGAAGCTGCCGTCGCCGGCGGGCAGCACGCGACCGACCACGATGTAGTCCTGCTTGAGCAGGCGCCAGGTCGGATAATTGATCTCGCTGCCGCGGCTGGGACGCTCGATGATGTCCTGCTCGGGCAGGCCGCGGAACTGGCCCGACCGCGCCAGGTCGGCGCGGATCACCGCAGCGACATCGGTCTCGCCGGCCGAACCCTGGAACGGCACCACCACGATCGGCAAAGCCGAGGCATTGCCGCCGACGATGTCGATCTCCAGCCCTTTCTCCTGCGCCGCGGCCAGCAGCGGCAGCATCAACAGGGCGAACAGGGCGGCGAGCAGATACAGCGGTCGTTTCATCGGCGGTTCCATCGGGTCGGGGAAATCCGGGTCGAGCCCACGGGCCCGGCTATTAAACAGCTTGTATGTGAAATTCATCTCAAAGATGAACGGGGCCCTGCTCGGACGGACTTCCGCATCAGCGATCCTGGGCCTCGAAATTGAGGGTGAGATTGCGCTGGAACACGGTTTCGAAGCCGGCGTAAGGCAGAGGCTGAGCCTTCAGCACCGCGGCTTCGACCGAACGCCGGCCCAGTTCGTCGTAAGGGCAGGACGGGGAAACCTGCACATCGACCACCTCCCCGCCCGGCAACTGGCGGATATTGAGGCGGCAACGTTGTCCCAGCGGCACGGTTTCGGGCCGCGTCCAATTGCGCAGGATCGCCTCCTGCAGCGCCGCAGCGTATTTCGCGGCCAGATCGGTATCGACGCCCTCGTTGCCCGGCGGCGGACTGGCGCTGGAAGCCGCATCGGACGAGGCCTGCTGCGCGCGCCGGTCGGCCAATTGCTTGAGCCGCTGCTGCGCCAGATCCTCTTCGCGCTTGGCCTTGGCGATTTCGGCGCGGATCTTCTTCAGCTCTTCGTCTTTCTGCTGCTGGGCGAGGCGTTGTTTCTCTTCGGCTTCCTGCTGGCGCTCGCGTTCGGTCAGATCGATCTGCTCCTGGCGGCGTTTTTCTTCCTGCTCGCGTTCGCGCTGCTCGGCCGAGATCGCTTCGCGGTCGACACGCTCCTGCTCGCGCGTGTCGGGAATCGGGATCTGTTCCTGCGCCTGGTTCTGTTGCGGCACCTGCGAATCCTGCGGCCGCGGTTCGGGCAAGGGCTGCGGCGGCGGCGTGGCTTCCTCTTCGGCCGCCTGCGGCTGCTGCACCGGCTCTGGCGGCACCGCCTTGGGCCGCTCGCGCAACACGCGCTTCATTTGCGCGGACAGCGCATTGGGATCGATCAGTTCGGCTTCCACCATCGGCCCGGCCGCGGACACGGGCGCCGTGCTGCGCGTCCACCACAGGCCGACGAAGGCCAGCAGGAACAGCAGCACATGCAACGCGATGGCGTAGACGAACGCCTGCGTCGTGTCGGCGCGGGTTTCCCTCACTTCGCGGGAACCTCGGCGGGATTGCTCATCAGGCCGGCGCGCGGCACGTTGGCCTTGGTCTGCAGGTCGGTCAGCACCGAATAGATGGTCTGGTACGGCGCATTGCCGTCGCCGGCCACGAATACCGCCACTTTGGGATTGTTGCGCACGTAAGCGCCGACCTTGGCCACCATCTGCTCGGTGGTCACCGCCTCGTTCTTGGCGCCTTCGATGGTCAGGAACAGATGGCCTTCGCGGTCCACGCTGACCACGATCGGATCCTTCTGCTCGGTCACCGTCTTGGCGTTGGACTGCGGCAACTGGATGTCGACGCCCAGGTTCAGCAGCGGCGCGGTGACCATGAAGATGATCAGCAGCACCAGCATCACGTCGATGTAGGGCACGACGTTGATGTCGGCCTTGAGTCTGCGCTTACGTTTGCGGCGTGTGGTGGTCATGCGTATTTCTGCCCTGTCATTCCGTCATTCCGAACGCAGTGAGGAATCTGCTTTTCTCCATCCCCGAAAGCAGGTCCCTCGCTTCGCTCGGGATGACGCCAGTGGGGACGACAACGCTTGGGGAGCGCGAGGAGGGTCAATCGTCCAGGTGCGCCTGCCGTTGCAGGATCGACGAGAACTCTTCGGCGAACGCGTCGTAACGCACGCCGATCCGGTCGACCTTGGTCGCGAAACGGTTGTAGGCCCACACCGCGGGAATCGCTGCGAACAGGCCCATGGCGGTGGCGATCAGCGCCTCGGAAATGCCCGGCGCCACGGTGGCGATGGTGGCTTCTTTGACGTTGGCCAGGCCCTGGAACGAAATCATGATGCCCCAGACGGTGCCGAACAGGCCCACGTAAGGGCTGATCGAGCCGACGTTGGCCAGGAATTCCAGGTTGTGCTCCAGCCCGTCGAGCTCGCGCGAGGCGGTCGCGCGCATCGCGCGCTGCGCGCCTTCGAGCTGGATGCGGCTGTCCACGCCGCGGCGCTGGCGGATGCGGTTGAACTCGCGGAAACCGCCCTCGAAGATCGCTTCCATGCCGCCGATGTCGCGGTTGCGTTCGGCGGCGCCGGCGTAGAGCTTGCTCAGTTCGGCGCCGGACCAGAAGCGTTCTTCGAAGCGGATCGCCTCGTTCTCGGCCCTGTCGAGCACGCGTTTCTTGCGGAAGATGATCACCCACGAGGCGATCGAAGCGCCCAGCAGCAGCAGCATCACCAGTTGCACCGGGATGCTCGCATGCAATATCAGCTGCAGGATGTTGAAATGGCTTTCCGGCGGCACCGCGGCGGCGGCCTGCACGACGTTCGCGGCTTCCTCGGGCAAGGGCTCCGCCGTGGCGGCCTGCGTGGCAAGCAACATCGCAATCATCCGTTCACTCCGCAATCTTGGTTTCGGGGGAATTGTCCGGCACGGGCCGGGTTTGCAACGATTTGAGCCGCGCGTACAGCGCGTCGGGGATCGCGCGCGGCCGGAAATCGCCCGCGCCCAGCGCCGCCACGCGCACCTGCGCATCCAGCAGCCGCGATCCGTCGCGATCGATCGACTGCGCGATCACCAGGCTGGCGCGCCGGCATTCGGCCAGCGCCGCCGTTACCGACAGCGCGTCGTCCAACCGCGCCGGCTGGCGGAAATCGATCCGCATCGCCCGCACCGCGAACACCAGATCGTGCTCCGTGCGCAAAAGTTCCTGGCCATACCCGTGGACGCGCAGCCATTCGGTGCGCGCGCGCTCCAGGAACGCCAGGTATTGCGCGTGGTAGACCACGCCACCGGCATCGGTATCTTCCCAATAAACGCGTGTCGGCCAACTGAACGGGGGCCGGGGTTGGGGATTAGGGATTAGGGATTCGGGGATCAAAAGCGCACTCTCCGGGATTTAGCGGACTTGATCGCCGGGATCCGCTTCGGAATCGAACAGCGATTGCGAATCCCCAATCCCCAATCCCGAATCCTTTCTCGGCCGCAGTCCAAGATGCCGATACGCCTTGTGCGAGGCCATGCGCCCGCGCGCGGTGCGCACCAGGAAACCCTGCTGGATCAGATAAGGCTCGATCACGTCCTCGAGCGTGCCGCGCTCCTCGCTGAGCGCGGCTGCCAGCGATTCGACGCCGACCGGGCCGCCGTCGAAATTCTCGATGATCAGGTTGAGCAGGCGACGGTCGAGCTCGTCGAAGCCTTCAGGATCGACTTTCAGCATCAGCATCGCGGCCTTGGCCACATCGTGGTCGATATGGCCCGCGGCGCGCACCTGGGCGAAATCGCGCACCCGCCGCAACAGGCGGTTGGCGATGCGCGGCGTGCCGCGCGAACGGCGCGCGATCTCGTCGGCGCCATCCGCTGCGCAATCGATGCCCAGAATTTTCGCCGAGCGGCGCACGATGCGGGTCAACTCCTCGGCGCTGTAGAACTCCAGCCGCTGCACGATGCCGAAGCGGTCGCGCAGCGGCGCGGTCAACAGGCCGGCGCGGGTGGTGGCGCCGATCAGGGTGAACGGCGGCAGGTCGAGCTTGATCGAGCGCGCGGCCGGGCCCTCGCCGATCATGATGTCGATCTGGAAATCTTCCATCGCCGGGTACAGCACTTCCTCCACTACCGGCGACAGGCGGTGGATCTCGTCGATGAACAGCACGTCGTGCGGCTGCAGGTTGGTGAGCAGCGCGGCCAGGTCGCCGGCCTTTTCGATCACCGGGCCCGAGGTCACGCGCAGGTTGACGCCCAGCTCGTTGGCGATCACGTGGCTGAGCGTGGTCTTGCCCAGGCCCGGCGGGCCGAAGATAAGGATATGGTCCAGCGCCTCGCCGCGGCGCTTGGCGGCTTCGATGTAGATCGACAACTGCTCGCGCACCGGCTGCTGGCCGAGGTATTCGTCCAACCGTTTCGGGCGGATGCTGGCCTCGATGGCGTCGTCTTCGCGGGTAGCGGCGGCGGCGATGATGCGGTCTTCGGTCATGCGCCCATTATGCGGGATGGGACTGGCTTCTCCTTCTCCCTGCGGGAGAAGGTGCCCGAAGGGCGGATGAGGGTACGGCGGAGCGACGCAAGCTGAAACAACGTCGCTTCGCCGTACCCAACCCCCGCTCCGCGCCCCGGCCCGCGCTCACGGCGCGGGCGTTCGACTGCACGCGCGCCAATGGCGCGCAAGCCGTGCAGCCTCACCCCGATGGGAGAGGGCTCAAGCGTCAGATTTCTACCTGCGCGCCCAACTCCACCAGCCGGTTGCCGGGAATGCGAAAAAACCCCGTCGCCGGCGCCGCATTGCGATGCATGAAGGCGAACAGGCGATCGCGCCAGATCGGCATGCCGCGGTGGCGGCTGGCGACGATCGTCTCCCGGCTGGCGAAATAGGTGGTGTCCATCGGATCGAAATAGATGCCGCCGGCATCGCAGCTGCGCATCAGCGCCAGCGGCACGTCCGGCGTTTCCATGAAGCCGAAGCGGATCAGCACGCGGTAGAAATCGTCGCCGATCGGGTCGATCTTAAGGCGCTTGGCCTGCGGCGCGTGCGGCACGGTCAGCGTTTCGACGGTCAGGAACACGTTGCGCTCGTGCAGCACCTTGTTGTGCTTAAGGTTATGCAGCAGCGCGTGCGGCACCACGCCCTGGTCCGCGGTCATGAACACCGCGGTGCCCGGTACGCGAGCCGGCGGCGCCAGCATCAGCCCGGGCAGGAAGCTGTCGATCTGGATGCCTTCCTTGCGCACTTCCTCGTGCAGCAGCTCGCGGCCGCGGCGCCAGGTGCGCAGCAGGGTGAACACCGCCAGGCCCAGCACCACCGGGAACCAGGCGCCGTCGAAGAACTTGGCGCCGTTGGCGATCACGAAACCGACGTCGACGATGAAAAACAGCACGCACAGCGGCAGCACGAACATGCGCCAGCGCGGCCACAGCGCGCGCGCCACCAGCGCCAGCAGCAGGGTGTCGATCAGCATCGTCGCCGACACCGAGATGCCGTAAGCCGAGGCCAACGCGGTGGAGCTGCGGAACATCAGCACCACCACCAGCACCGTCACCATCAACACCCAGTTGATGTACGGCACATAGATCTGGCCGATGGTTTCGCGCGAGGTGTGCTTGACCAGCATCCGCGGGATATAGCCCAGCTGCATCGCCTGGCGCGCGACCGAGTACGCGCCGGTGATTACGGCCTGCGAGGCGATCACCGCGGCCATCGTCGCCAGCACGATCATCGGGTACAGCGCCCAGGAAGGCACCGATTCGTAGAACGGGTTCACCACCGCGGCCGGGTGCCCGAGCACGAACGCGCCCTGCCCCAGGTAGTTCAGCATCAGGCAGGGCAGCACCATCGTGTACCAGGCGTAACGGATCGGCTTGGCGCCGAAATGGCCCATGTCGGCGTACAGCGCTTCGCCGCCGGTCACGGCGAGCACCACCACGCCCAGGATCAGCACCGAATGCGAGCCGTGTTCCATGAAGAATTTCGCGCCCCACCATGGATTCAGCGCCTTCAGCACCTCCGGCGCATCGATGACGTTGTGGACGCCGATGGCGCCCAGCGCCAGGAACCAGATCATCGTGACCGGGCCGAAGACCTTGCCTACCTTCTCGGTGCCGAAACGCTGCGCGAAGAACACCGCGATCAGGATCAGCACCGCGATCGGCACGATGAAGCGGTGCAGGCCCGGCGCCGCGACTTCCAGGCCTTCGACCGCGCCCAACACGGTGATCGCCGGCGTGATCACGCTGTCGCCGAAGAACAGCGAGGCGCCGAAGATGCCGAGGATGCCGACCACGTAGGCCGAACGCCCGCCCTTGGCCAGCGTGCGTTGCGCCAGCGTCATCAGCGCCATGATGCCGCCTTCGCCGTTGTTGTCGGCGCGCATGATGATGGTCACGTACTTCACCGTGACCACGATCATCAGCGCCCAGAACACCAGCGACAGGATGCCCAGCACGGTGTCGTGGTTGCCGACCAGGCCGAAATGGGGCGAAAACGCCTCTTTCAGCGTGTACAGCGGGCTGGTGCCGATGTCGCCGAACACCACGCCGATCGCGCCGACCACCAGCGCCGGCAAGCCGGTTTTGCCGTGAGCGTGGGAATTGCCTGTAGCGGAATGGTTCTGCGGGGTGGCCATGGGCTTCCTGGTCGCATCCGGCGGGCGGATGGCGCCTTCCGGATTCAACGAAGCGCGGACTGTAGCGCTTTACGGATGATGATTTCGGGGGCATCGCCATCGGCGGCCGCGTTTTTCGCCATCCGCTGCGCTTCGGCCGGCTTGTAGCCCAGTTGTTGCAGGGCGATGATCGCTTCGGACAGCGGGTCGGCTGGGCCCTTGCCCATCGACACCGGCGAACCGCTGCCGATCAGGTCGGCGGCGCGGTCGCGCAGTTCCACCACCATGCGTTCGGCGGTCTTCTTGCCGATGCCCGGAATCCGGGTCAACGCGGTTACGTCGCCGGTCTGCACCAGTCTTGCGAATTCGTCGACCGAAGCGCCCGACAGCACGGCCAGCGCGATCTTGGCGCCGATGCCGCTGACCCGCTGCACGTCGCGGAACAGCCGGCGCTCGGATTCGCTCAGGAAGCCGTACAGCGAGACGCTGTCTTCCTTCTGCGCGTAATGCGTGAACAGCGAGACTTCGCCGCCGACCTGCGGCAAGTCGTAGAACGTGCTCATCGGGGCTTCGAGCTCGTAGCCGACGCCGTGCACGTCCACCACCAGCCACGGCGGCTGTTTGTGGAGCAGGATTCCCTTCAAGCGTCCGATCACCGCGCACCCTCGCTCTTGATTTTTCCCCCTTTGGAAAAGGGCGACACAGGGGGATTTGCTCTTGATCTTGCTTTTCGTAGGAGCGGCTTTAGCCGCGAGCTCTTGATCTTCACGAAAGGCAAGAGCTCGCGGCTAAAGCCGCTCCTACGAAAAGCCGAAAGCAAATCCCCCCTGCCCCCCTTTTTCAAAGGGGGGAACAGCACATTTTTCAAGGCGACGAGATTCATTTCCTGCTCCACGCCTCGCGTACGTTCACGCCCAATCGCCGCGCGCTCGCGCGCACGTGCGCATGGGTGATCGCCACCGCCAGCGCGTCGGCCGCGTCGGCCTGCAGCTTGCCTTTCAGGTTGAGCATGATGCCGACCATGTGCTGCACCTGCACCTTGTCCGCGCCGCCCTTGCCGACCAGGGCCAGCTTGATCTCCTTGGCCGCGTATTCGTGCACGGGCAGGTCGCGCATCACCACCGCGCACAGCGCGGCGCCGCGGGCCTGGCCCAGCTTGAGCGCCGAATCGGGGTTGCGCGCCATGAAGACCTGCTCGATCGCGACCTCGTCCGGCCGGTGGGCGTCGATTATCCCGGACAGGCCGTCGAGCAATAACTTCAACCGCTGCGGGAAGTGGCCCTTCTCCGCGGCCTCGCCCAGCATCAGGTTCAGCGGCGCGTGGAACACATGCGTGGCCTTGCCGCTGGCGTCGACGTCGATGATGCCCACGCCGGTCCGCTGCGAACCGGGGTCGATGCCGAGGATTCTGGTCACCGCGCCAGTCTACGCGTATGCGTCGGCGCCGAGCTCGGCATTGCTGTAGACGTTCTGCACGTCGTCCATGTCCTCCAGCCAGGCCAGCAGCTTGGCGACCTGCTGCGCGGTGTCGCCGGAAACGGCGATGTCGTTGTCCGCACGCAGCGTCACCTCGGCGATATCGGGCTTCAGGCCGGCGGCATCCATGGCCGCCTTGACGGTTTCGAAGGCGTCGGGCGCGGTGATCACGTCGATCGCGCCATCTTCCGGATAGACGACCACATCGTCGGCGCCGGCCTCGATCGCGGCCTCGGTGATCGTGTCTTCGTCTGCGCCAGCCGCGAAGGACAGCACGCCGAGCTTCTTGAACATGAAGGCCACCGAGCCGTCGGTGCCCAGATTGCCGCCGAACTTGCCGAACGCGTGGCGCACGTCGGCCACGGTGCGCACCTTGTTGTCGGTGAGGCAGTCGACGATCACCGCCACGCCGCCGGGCGCATAGCCTTCGTAGCGGATTTCCTCGTATTCGACGCCTTCCAGCTCGCCGGTGGCCTTCTTGATGGCGCGCTCGATCACGTCCTTGGACATGTTGGCGCCCAAGCCCTTGTCGATGGCGCTGCGCAGGCGCGGATTGCCGGCCGGATCGCCGCCGCCGGCGCGCGCGGCGACGGAGATCTCGCGGATGATCTTGGTGAAGATCTTGCCGCGGCGGGCGTCCTCTGCGTTCTTGCGGGCCTCGATGGAAGGACCTCTACCCATGAATTTCGACCGGATTGCGTTGGCTAAGCCGCGATTTTACTCGATCGGCCGCGCCGGCCGGCACGCGACCGCGGCCGGGATCAACGCTGGAAACGCCCGTTCCGGAGGAATTCGGCGGCATGCCGCGCCGCATCGGCCGAAAACAGCAGGCCACTGTGGCCGGCTTCGACCAGCACGTGGTCGGCCAGGGCCGGGCTGCGCGTTTCTTCGACCGATACGGTGCCGTCGTGCTCCCCATCGAAATGCGCGAACAGCGCCCCCAGCCCGTGCGGCAGGCGGCCGGCGATCATGCCGACCTGGAACCGGTCCGGCCATACCGCGCAGCCCTGCTGCAGCAACGGCGCGCTGCGACCCAGCATCAGCCCGGCGACCGGCACGTGCGACAGTCCGTCGGCGGCCGCGCTGCCGCACACCGGCACGCCCAGGCAGACCACGCGGGAAACCGGCAGGTCCGGCTCGGCGGCCAAGGCCTGCAAGGCGATCAGGCCGCCCAGGCTGTGCGCGACCAGATGGGTCGGGCCGCCGCTGCGGATCTGTTCGGCCAGCCGCGGCACGGCCGCATCGGGCCCGCCGATCACGCTGTGGTAGCCGAAGGTTTCAGGCTGGAAACCGGCCGTTCTCAACTGGGCGCCGAACCACTGCATGGTGGCGCCGACCATCCAGATGCCGTGCAGCAGAATGACGCGTTCGGGGTTGGGCATGTGGCGATGCTGCTTTTGTGGGAGCGGCTTTAGCCGCGAGCTTTTCGAGCCGCGATGTCTTGAAGCAAGAGCTCGCGCCTAAAGCCGCTCCCACTAAAGCCGCTCCGACGAAGAGCAGGGCCGCTCAACCGCAGTTCAATTGGGTGACGATGTTGTTCGCATCCAAATAGACATTGATGCGATCGGCGCGGAAATCGCGCGTCACCGCCTCGCCGGGCCCGATCGGGCGCAGCAAGCCGGCGCCGCTTTCCTTCCAGACGCGTTTTATCGTGTCCTCGTCGCCGGGCTTGCCGACGGCCCAAGCGACGCGATCGGCATGACAACTGCCGTCGCCGGCGACCTGCGGCCCGCCGTCGGCGGGCATCACCGACGAGCAGGAGGTCAAAGCCACGGCAAGCAACGATGAGATGGCGGCAAAACGCATCATGGCGGCGCTCCTCTCCGGATCGGTCGCCCGAGTCTAGCCCATGCCGCGGAAAGAGCGCGGCAGCGGAAGCCGCCGCGCTTTTCAGGCTTGCGGCTTGGGACGGATCGCGACGTGCACCTCGGCCAGCTGCTTGTCCGGCACCGGCGACGGCGCGCCGGTCATCAGGCACTGCGCGGTGGTGGTCTTGGGGAAGGCGATCACGTCGCGGATCGACTCGGTGCCGGCCATCAGCGCGGCGATGCGGTCGATGCCGAACGCGATGCCGCCGTGCGGCGGCGCGCCGTACTTGAGCGCATCGAGCAGGAAGCCGAACTTGGCTTCCGCCTCTTCCGCGCCGATGCCGAGCAGTTCGAACACCGCCGACTGCATCGCCGAATTGTGGATGCGGATCGAACCGCCGCCGATCTCGTTGCCGTTGAGCACCATGTCGTAGCCGCGCGACACCGCCGTCTTCGCGTTGGCGCGCAGGTCGGCCACGTCGTCGACCGCCGGCGCGGTGAACGGGTGGTGCAGCGCGACGTAGCGGCCCTCTTCCTCGTCCCATTCGAACATCGGGAAATCGGTGACCCACAGCGGCGCCCAGCCTTCGGCGACCAGGCCCAGGTCCTTGCCGAGTTTCAGGCGCAACGCGCCCATGAAATCGGATGCGGTCTTGTAGGTGGCCGCGCCGAAGAACAGCAGATCGCCGGTCCGCGCGCCGGTCTTTTCGACCAATGCGGCCAACGCGGCGTCGTCCAGGAACTTGGCGATCGGCGAATTGATGCCGTCGCGGCCCTTGCCGGCGTCCTCGATCTTCATCCAGGCCAGGCCCTTGGCGCCGAATTTCGCCGCGTGCGCGGCGTAATCGTCGATCTGCTTGCGCGACAGCGCGGCGCCGCCGGGCGCGCGCAGGGCGACCACGCGGCCGTCCTCGTGGTTGGCCCAGTCGGCGAACACCTTGAATTCGCTGTCCTTGACCAGCTCGGCCACGTCGACCAGCACCAGATCGATGCGCAAATCCGGCTTGTCCGAGCCGTAATGGCGCATCG